>DATATR010000338.1:0-18956 GCA_036268695.1 Polyangiaceae bacterium
GGTTGCGGCCGTCGTCGCCGTGAAGATTGCTTCGCTTGCATGCACCACGATTCCGAGCTGAGCGACGCCATCGCCGCCATCAACGCGCGCGCCCACAAGTAGCTTCGGTCACCATCTCGGATTTCTGCGGCCCCCAATTAAAAAAACACGCGCCGCGTCGCTGAATGATCAGCGCGCGGCGCGTGGACCCGCGGCTTGGTCGCGCGAAGGCTACGGCGTAAATTGCCGCATCGTCTCCGTGCCGACTTGGCCCGCGGGCGCTTTGCCCGGCGAGAACGTGTACATCGCAAACGTCAGGCCGAGCAAAACCAAGATGCCGCCCACCACGGAGGCCACGGCGAGACCCTTTCGACGCGCGCGGTCCTTGCTGATGAGCTCTACGGCCCGATCGACTTGATCGTCCAGCATGTCGTGCGTGATTGCGTGAGCCATTGATGACCTCCTGGCTTTCTTCAACACTCTTCGACGTCGACGAGCATCGAGCAGCATCGGCCATGCCAAACGCAGGAGCGCGCGAAATTCCATGATTTGGGCGGGCAAGCCTGAAAATCGCGGCGACTTTGCCGAGCCCAGTTTCGCGCCGACGCACAGAACGCGTGAGCCCAGGACACTTTTGTCTCGTGCACTCGACGGAGCTTTCACCATGAAAAAACGCGCTCTCTTTCTGCTCACCACAGCCTTCGCGGCCGGCTGTTCGTCGAGCCCGGACAACCCTTCGCCCACCAATGGCGGCGCGGGCGCGAGCGCCGGCGGCACGGGTCAATCTTTTGCAGGCAGCTCGAACAGCGGCGGATCGAGTGCAGTGGCTGGCGGCGGCGCGAACGTCGCGGGCTCGTCGGCCAGCGCGGGTGCGACGATCGGCGGCACTTCCGGCGCGGCGGGCGCGGGCGCGGGCGGTGCGTCGAACGCCGCCGGTTCGTCGAGCAATGCTGGTGCGAGCGGTGCGAGCGGCGCGAGCGGAGTTGCGGGCGCGACTGCGGGCAACAGCGGCGCGGGCGGTTCGGCCCCGGTCGGCGATCTCCCCAATCAAATTCCCGCGGGTTACACCGGCAAACCGTTCGGCGGCGCGCCGCAGCAGATCCCCGGCAAAATCGAGGTCGAACGCTACGACACCGGCGGCCCAGGCGTCGCATTCAACGCCATGCCCGGCGCCGCCTTCAACGCCTGCGGCTTCATGCGCACCGACGCGACCGCGCTCGAGTGCACCGGACAACCCGGCCCACAAGACCAAGACTTTGCCACGTGCGCGAACTATCCCGCCGGCTCGATTTACATCGGCTACATCGGCGGCGGGAACTACTACAAGTACACGGTCGACGTGCTCGCAGCCGGCACGTACGAGATCTCCGGCCATGAAGGCGTCTCGCCGACCAACACCGCGGTCACCTTCGCGTTCACCGACAGCGAGAAGACCGGCAACATCGCGCTCCCGAGCACGAACGGCAAATGCACCTCCGAGGCGTATCACGTCTGGAGCGAACAACAGAACCTCGGCGAAATCACGCTCACGCCCGGCCACTACGTGATGACGCTCACGGTCGTGAACGCCGGCCTCAACATGGATTGGTTCGCGTTCACCCAAAAATAAATTGGTTTTGTTGGATGCCTCCAGCTCTTGTCGGCGCGTCACGGCGCGGCGTGCTCGCGGCATTCGCCGCTGCGCGCGCCGCGGGCCTCCAAGTGTCGTGCTCGCGGCATTCGCCGCTGCGCGCGCCCCGGAGGCCCAATCCGCCAACACCGTGTTCGTCGCGTGAGCGTGCTCGCACTCACGGTAACGTGAGGTCACAAGCTCCCGCGTCGCAATACGCCCGCTCTGCGACGCACGAGTGCATCGCGGTCTGGCAGCCCTCGGCAAAAAATCGCTGACAGACGGCCTGCACCGCCGCAAGCAACGCGTCCCCGGTCGCCGCCGTTGGAACGCGCATTCGGTCCGGCACAACCTGGCACAAGAGCCCGGATTCGCCCACGTTTCGCGCGCGCATGAATCGTGCTTACTCGCGAGTGACATGAAATCGAGCTTTTGGATCGGAATCGGCTCTTGCTTGATCGTTACGCTGTCCGGCGCGCTCTCGGCTTGTGGCGGCTCGGCCTCGGAAGGCGCTGGCAACTCGAGCGGCGGAACCACAGGCTCAGCCGGAAACGGCGGGAGCGCGGGCTCGATCTCGCAAGCTGGAAACGGCGGGAGCGCCTGTGGCAGCGATTCCATCACGTTCAAGCTGCTCGTCGCCCCAACCAGCAGCACGAACTACTGCGTGGGCGGCGAAACATACAGTTGTCTCTTGGACTACTGGCTCACGATCCTTCGAGCGGACGGTACGCCGCTCCTTATCTCAGGTGGCGAATGCGAGTCGTCCTGCGGACAGTGCGAGGAGCTTCCATGTTCCGCCATTTGCTTCGAGCCCACACCCATTCCCGACGGCGGCGTCGAAGCTGAATTCATCGGCGCTTACGTGACGAGCGCAACGTGCGGCGCCGGCATTTCGTGCCTCAACGGCGGCTGTGCGACGCCCGGAAATTACGTCGCGCGGATGTGCGGCACGGCCGAGAAAACGGCTGAAACAGGCTGCTCCAACATCGATCGGAACGACCCGCCAAGCTGCGTGGACGTGCCGTTCAGCTGGCCGCCGGCCACGAGTGGCACCGTGATCACCGGCACGATCGGCGCTGACGACGAGACCGTCGATGCGGGCGCAGCGCCATGATCGGGCTAGCCGAAAATGAGCGCGCTCAGCTGGCATCCGACAGCGCGCGATTCACGATCACGCGCATGATCTCGATCGGCACCGCGCCGATGAAGAAATAGTCGTTCACGAGGAATGCCGGCGTGCCTTCGACCCCGATGGCGTCGCCCGCGGCCATGTCTTGCTTGATTTCCTCGTCGTGGCGGAGCGTCATGAGCGATTCGTGAAATCGCGTTACGTCGAGCCCGGCTTGCTGCGCGAAATGTTCGAGGCTCGCTGCGTCCAGCAGCGGCTCGGGCGCGCCGTAAATGGCGTCGTGAAATTTCCAGAATGCGCTCGCGCCGCCCTCGGCGTACGCCTCGCGCCCCGCGTTCGCGGCCAGCCGCGCGTGCGTGTGAAACGGCAGCGGATAGTCGTGCCACACGAGCCGCACTTTGCCCGGATAGTCGCGCATCAGCTCGGTCAACACGGGCTGCGCGTTCGCGCAAAATGGGCACTCGAAGTCGCTCCACATTTGCACCACGACGGGCGCGTTCGAAGCGCCCAAGCTCGGATTCGCGCCGTTCGGTTGCGGCACCTTGCCGCGCTCGAGCCGCGTCACCGGCAAATCCTCGAACCGAATTGGCGCGTTCGAGTTCGGCGCGGATGCTTCATTTTCGACCGGAGCAGCTCCCACGCCGGAGCGCGTTGTCAGGTCGATTTCTCCCGGACCTTGCGCTGCGCGGGGAGGCGGATTGCCTCCCCCGCAACTCGCCGCGAGCAAAAGGGCGAAGCCGAGGCCCGCCCCCGTTGCTCGACGGCTCCTACTCACTTCTCGCCTGCCTCTTTCAAAGCGCGATTGATCAGCTTCTTGAACGTGCCTTCGGGCTGAGCGCCGCTGATGTAGTAGCCATTGATCACGAACGCGGGCGTGCCGTTGATGCCCGCCTTGTTGCCGAGCTCAGCGTCGGCGTCGATCTTGGCTTTGTGCGTGTTGTTGTCGAGCGCGTTCTTGAACTTGTCCATGTCGAGGCCCATGTCCTGCGCGATCTTCTCGAGGTTCGCGCGATCGGTGCGCGCGGTGTCGTCGCCGTCGGCGCCGAACACCTTGTCGTGGAACGTCCAGAACGCGGCCGAGCCTTTCTGCGCGAACACTTCCTGGGCGGCTTCCGCGGCCGTCGGCGCGTTCTTGTGGAACGGCAGAGGCATGTGGCGCCACACGAACTTGATCTTGTTGCCGTACTCTTTCTCGATCGCTTGAACCGTCGGTTCGACGCGCTTGCAGAACGGGCACTGGAAGTCCGAAAACTCCTGGATCACGACCTTGGCGTTCGGGCCGCCTTTGACCGGATCCGTCGCGTCCGGAGCTGCAATGTCCTTCTTTTCCGGGGGCGGCGGCTCTTTGCCTTCCTTCATGATCTCGTCGTACACCTTGGCACGCGGAACGCCGCGGGCCATGACGGCCTTGGCTTTCGCGAGCTGCTCGTCGATCGCTTTCTTGAAGGCTTCGAAGGGTTGCGCGCCGCTCAAGCGCACGCCGTTGATGAAGAAGTGCGGCGTGCCACGCGCTTGCAAGTCGCTGCCAAGATCGATGCTGGCATCGAATTTGTCACCGAACTTGTTGCCGTCGATGGCTTTCTTCACGTCGTCCCAGTTCAGACCGATCTTTTCCGCGATGCCCTTCAGATCGTCGTCTTCGAGCTTCGGGTTCGAAGCGAACAGTTGGTCGTGCGCATCCCAGAAACCCTTGTCGCCCTTCTTGACGTAAGCGAAGCGCGCGAGCGTCGCCGAAGGCTTGGCGCGCGGGTGGAACGGCAGTGGGTTGTCCTTCCACACGAAACGCACGTCGTTGCCGTAGGTGTCGGAGACTTGCTTGAGCGTGTCTTCGACGCGCTTGCAGAACGGGCACTGGAAATCCGAGAACTCGACGATCGTGACGAGCGCGTCTTTCGGGCCCTTGACCGGATCGTCGTCGAGTACTGGCACCTTCCAAACGCTCTTGTCTTCTTCTTCCGCGTCGGGCTTCGGCTTGTTGTCCGGCTTGTTGCTGTCGGGCTGCGCGGTTTGGTTCTTGTTCGTGAGCGTGGTGTAGACGGCGCTCTTCGGCGTGCCGCTCGCGATCAGCTTTTGAGCCTCGGTGAGCTGCGCGTCGATCACTTCCGTGAACTTCTCGAGCGGTTGCGCACCGCTGACGGTGACGCCGTTGATGCGGAACGCGGGCGTGCCGTTCGCGCCGATCTTGCTCGACAGCGCCATGTCCTCGTCGATCTTGGCCGAGAACTTCTTGCTCGCGACGGCCGCGTCGAACTTCGCTTTGTCGACGCCGGCTTCGACGGCCCACTTGTCGAAATTCTCCGGCGTGAGCGCTTGCTGGTTCGCGAACGCGTTGTCGTGGAACTTCCAGAACGCGTCGCTGCCCTTGAGCCCGAACACGGCCATGGCCGCCTCGGCCGTCGGGCGCGCGTTTTGATGGAATGGAAGCGGATTGTTCTTCCAAACCATGCGCACTTTTTCCGGACCGTACTTGTCGCGGATCTGCTTCAGCGTCGGCTCGACGCGGCTGCAGAACGGGCACTGGAAGTCGCTGATGGCGACGATCGTGACCGGTGCAGTCGGGCTACCCCACTGCGGATCTTTGGCGCTCACGGGGACGCTCGCGCTCGATTGATCGGGAACCTTGCCTGAGGCCGTCCCGCTTTCTGCCTGAATGTCGGACCCTCGACTCTTGTCGAGTCCGTACATCAGGAACATGCCGGCGATGAAGCTCATCAAGAAGCCGACGATTGCCGTTCCTTTGTTCATGTTTGTCTCCCAAGGCTCGGGCGTTGCTCGGAATGAGCGCGGCGCGAGCGTTTCCAGTTACGAATCAGATTGCAGATTGAAGATCGTGCCCCACGCGCTCGGTGCGAAACCGAGGGCGCGCGAGGCTAAGCGCTCGGAGTGACGCGTTCGTGGCGTCGCTCCGAGGTCGAGAATTTTTTGGGGGTGCTCAGCTTCGCGGAGGGCGATCGATGGAACGGGCAAAGCCCGTCGCGCACAGATCGTGTTCGGGGGTCGCGGTCGAGGAGCGGCCGGTCAGCGGCGCCGGCGCGAGCTGCACCGAGATCGGCAGCGCGCGCAGCGGTGAGTCCGGGAACGACAATTTCTCGGGTGCATCGCGGTTCGGAATGCCGGCGGCGCGCAGCGGTTCGTTGGTCGAACACGGATTGTCTGCGTTGACCGTGTCGTCACTGGCGGGCGTGCCGATCGGCGGAGCCGCGACGGTTTGCGCGTGCACGCCGCACATCGGCGCGGCGGCGAATGCGCTGCTCGCCCAACCGAGCGAAATCACGCACGCGACGAAGGTGCTGAGCCGCACCAACCAAACGCGCCGGAAACAATTCGCCGAGGACATGCCGAGTTCTCAGTACAGAAGCGCCGGGAGTGTACCCAGGGTTTCCAGCCGCACAACCCGGGGAGGGTGGAGGGCATTCCCGGGTTAGGAATGAGGGTGAATTTGCTGGAATAATGGTGTTTGGTTGGATTTTTTGGCGCTGCGCGAGCGATTGCGTTTGGCCGCTCGCGCTTTCTGGCGGCGCGGCTGGTGCCTGTTCGGTCAGGTCTCGTGGGCTCCCGGCCTCATTCAAAAATCGTGATCAGCCCCGCGAATCTGGGGCTTCATTTTATTTCCGGGCATCTGGCCCAGGTCCTGCGCGCGCGCTGAGGCGCGAAAGAGGGAGAACCCGAGAGAAGGGGAGCGAGCGGACACGGATCGCGTGCCCATTCAACGCGAGCGCGCGTGCCGAGACGCGCAGGAGCACCCCCAACAAAAAATCCTTGACTTCGGCATGTCAGTTTTTTGCCTACATCGGAGCACATGGGCATAGTGGGGCCATGGTCGCTCAAGAACACGCCGGTAACGACTCGAAATCGCAAGAAAATATGGCCTTGGATTGCGATGTGCTGCCGCGTCGCGAGGGGCGTTACACGCTGCTGAAGCGGATCGCGCGGGGCGGCATGGGCGAGGTGTTTCTGGCCACGGCCGGCGGCATCGAAGGCGCCGAACGGCCCTGCGTGCTGAAGACGATTCGCCGCGAACACGACGAGGACCGCTCCTTCTTGGCGCGCTTCCTGGACGAAGCGCGGATCCAAGCGCAGCTGCAGCACCCCGGGGTCGCGCAGGTGCTCGAAGCGACGAACGACCTGAGCGGCAAGCCGTACGTCGTGGTCGAGTTCATCGAAGGGCGGAACCTCGGCGACGTGCGGACGCGCGCCGGACAGCTCGGCGTGCGCATGGGCTGGCCCGAGTCGATCGCGGTCAGCATCATCATGGCGGATGCGCTCGCGCACGTGCACGAACGCACCGACGCCCAAGGCAAACCGCTCGACATCGTGCACCGTGACTTGAGCCCACAGAACGTGATGGTGAGCTACGCGGGCGACGTGAAGTTGATCGATTTCGGCACTGCGCGCGGCTTGAATCGCCGCTGCCAAACCATCGCCGGCATCGTGTTCGCGAAGCCGGGCTACGTCGCGCCCGAAGTCGCGAACAATACGCCCGGCGGCGTGCCGGCCGATCTGTACGCGCTCGGGATCATGCTCTGGGAAATGCTCGCGGGTCGTCGCTTCTTGTCGGGCGACGCGGGCTCGCACATGGCCGCGGTCGCCGCGGGCAAGCGCAATCCGTCGCCGCTCGCTTCGTTGATCGGTGCGCCTGCCGAAATCGACGCGGTCGTGCAGAAGCTCACCGCGCCGAAAGTCGAAGAGCGCTACGGCTCCGCGCGCCAAGCGATGAACGATCTCGTGAAGTTGCTTCAGCGCGCGCCGAGCATGGCCGACGGCGATCGCAGCGTGCGCGGCCGCATCGCGCAATTGATGCAAAAGCTCTATCCGGCCGAGCCCGCGCGCACGCGCGCCGAATTCGCGAAGCTCGTTGCCGAAGCGCGCGCGACCAACGTGCCCGTGCCGATGATTCCGCCGTCGCCGCCCGCACCGGCCGTCGAAGTCGATCCGACGCTCTTGCCCGGCACGCGCTATCGGCTCGTGCGCGAGCTCGGCAAAGGCGCGATGGGCGTCGTGCACGAAGCGATTCACTTGGATTTGATGCGCACCGTCGCGCTCAAGGTGCTCGATGCCGAGCGCATGGGCGTCGAAGCGGAGAAGCGTTTCAAGGTCGAGGCGCGCGCGATCGCGCAGCTCTCGCACGAGAACTTGGTCAAGCTCTACGAGTTCGGCGTCGCGCAAGACGGCCGCCCGTTTTACGCGATGGAGCTCTTGAGCGGCGAATCCCTGGACAAGAAGCTCGAGCGCGAGAAGGGCATGGACTATCGCGAAGCCGTGCGCATCGGCGTGCAGGCATGCCGTGCGCTCGAAGCCGCGCATGCGGCGAACGTGATTCACCGCGACATCAAGCCGGCGAACTTGTTCTTGTCTCCCGACGGCAAGCTGAAGCTTCTGGATTTTGGGGTTGCCAAGGCCGCGTTCAGCGCCGAAGCGAGCGGCGATGCCGTGCAAATCGTCGGCACCCCGGAATACATGGCGCCCGAACAAGCGCGCGGTGAAGCAGATGAACGCAGCGACGTGTACGCGCTCGGCGTCGTCTTGTTCGAGCTCATGAGCGGCCGCTTGCCGCACGAAGGCGACAGCGCCGTGCTCTTGCTCGATTCGAAACTCCGCAGCGAACCCCAATCACTCCGCACCATTGCCCCCGAACGAGGAATTCCGAAAATGCTCGACTCGACCGTCTCGCGCGCGCTCTTGACCGATCCGGAAAAGCGTTATCATAACGCAGCGGAGCTCCGCGCCGCGCTCGAAGCCGCGCTGCACGAGCCCGAAATGGTGACGCCCGAGCGCCGCAAATTGGTCGCGCGCAGCCTGGCTTCCGCGATGGCGCTGTCGGTGCTCGCCGTGATCGGCACCGCGGCCGCGGTGCGCCCCGCCATGCGCGGCAAAGCCCTCGCGGTGCTCGCGCCGGTGCTGGAGAAAGCGCACGCGCTCGAAGCGCGCGCCGTCGAACGCATGCACGCGGCGCATCCGCAAAGTGCCGTCGCCCAGGCCGAGGCCACGAAGCCAGCGCCGGCCGCGGTCGAAGTGAACGCCGCGCCGTCCGAGCCATCGGCGCCGTCTGCTCTGTCCGAGCCGTCTGAACCCGCAGCGGCACCTGCCGAAGTGGCGGCTGGGACGTCCTCGCCCGCGCCGAACGAAGCCGCGAACGACGACGGTGAAGTCGAAGACGATTCACCCAGCACGGACAGCGCGCCCGCGGAAAAAGCCGACTCGACGCCGCAAAAGGCAGAAACTAGCGCCTACGGCGAGACCGCGATCGCCGAAGCGCATCGCTTGGCCGCGCAAGGCAACAAACTCAAAGCGCTCAATGTGCTGCGACGGGCCGCCAAAAAAGTGCCGACCGATGCCAAGGTCTTGCAGGAGCTCGCGAGCGCGGCCGAAGAGGATCGCGCTTGGGGCGAGGCGACGCGCGCGGCTCGTCACTGGGTCGCGGTCGCGCCGAACGTCGAGTCGAAGCTCGAGCTCGCACGGCTCGAGCGCAAAACCGGCCACCGTGAGCGCGCGCTCGAGCTCGTGAAGAGTGTGATCAAAGAGAACCCGGATTCGCCCGAAGCGCATGCGATGCTGGCTCAGCTCGGTGCTGCTGAGCGCGTGGCACTCGCGAAGTAGTTTGATTTGGGTTGATGGTCGCGGCGCCACCGGGTCGATCCCGGAGGCGCCTTTGGCTATTTCCGCGGCTAGGCGTGCGGCGCGCGAGCGCGTCGCTTACGCTTCCCGCGTGGCGATCTCGGAGCGTGCGAGAAGCGAGCTCGGCGGCCTGATTTGGGGCCTCCTGGCGATCGTGCTGAGCACGATCGTGTCGTGGCTCGCGCGCACGCACACGCAGCCGACCGACCTGATCATGATTTACCTCTTGGGCGTCGTGATCGTCGCGACGCGCTTCAGCGTGGTCGTTTCGCTGCTCACGGCCCTGTGCGCGATCGCGCTGTTCGATTTCGTGTTCATCCCGCCGCTGATGGTGCTCACGCTCCCCGATCCGAACAACCTGGTGATCTTTTTGGTCATGCCGGTGGTGGCGGCCGTGGTCAGCGTGTTGAACAAGCGCCTGCGTCAAGAACGAGCGCTCGCGCGGCGCGGCGAGGAGAACACGCGCACGCTCTATTTGCTGGCGCAAGATTTGTCGGCAGCGGCGCGCACCGAGCAGTTGGCGCTGGTCGGTGCAAGCCACCTCGAGCGCGTGTTCGGCGCACGAGCGCGCGTACTGCTCGCGACGGACAACCAATTGCCGCCCGCCAACGGCGTGCTCGAGCGCGACGCTGAGCTCGCCGAACGCGCATTTGCGACGCGCGAAGTCGTCGTCGACGAACGCGAGACGGGCTCTGGCGTATGGCAGCCGTTGCTCGGTTCGCGCGGCGCGGTCGGAATGATCGCGCTCTCGTTCGAACCGGGCCAGCGTGCGCTCGACCTGGATCGGCTGCAGCTTTTGCAGGCTTGCGCGGCCCAGCTCGCGATCGCGGTCGAGCGCGCTTCGCTCGGCAGCGCGGTTCAGCGCGCAGAGCTCGAAGTCGAAACCGAGCGCCTGCGCAGCGCGCTATTGAGCGCCGTTTCGCACGACCTGAAGACGCCGCTCGCCGCGATCATCGCCGCCGGTTCGACTTTGCGCGATCCCGAAGCTCGGCTCGACGAAGCAACTCGCGCCGAACTCTTGAACACGATCGTCGAAGCCGCGGAGCGCCTCGATGGCGTCGTGACCAATTTGCTCTCGGCCACACGGCTCGACTCCGGCGCGCTCGAGCTCACGACGGGCGCCGAAGAAGTCGAGGAATTGATCGGTGCGGTGCTGTCGCGCTTCTCCGAACGCCTAAGGCAGCGCGCAGTCACGCTCGATGTCCCGAAAGATCTGCCGCAAGTTCGCGTCGACGCGCAGCTGATCGAGCTCGTCTTGGTCAACCTGGTGGAAAACTCGCTGCGCTACACGAGCGAAGGCAGCGCGCTCCACATCCGAGCCGGTGCTTCGCCGGACGGCGTGCTCGTCGAAGTCGCCGACGAGGGGCCAGGAATCTCGCCCGACGAGCTCGAGAAGGTGTTCGAAAAATTTTACCGCGGCCGCGCCGCACGCCAGAACGACGGCGGCACCGGCCTCGGCTTGATGATTTGCCGAGCCGCGATCTTGGCTCACGGTGGGCGCATCGCGGCCAAGCAGCGCCCGGGCGGCGGCGCGGCGATCGAATTTTCGCTGCCGATCTCGGGAGCGAAAATCAATCGTTCTTCAACACGCGCGTGAACGCCTTCGCGCAAGCCGGTGGCGATCAGTCGCAGGCGCCGGCGTAAGCGAAATACGCCGCGTTATTTTGGGACTCGAGCCGAGAAATTGGCTCGGTCCCAGGCTGCTGGTGCTAGAACGGCGCCGAAACTCTCGGCTTGCTCATGGCTCTTCCTCCCAGCAGCACCGGCAAGGCGCTCGTCACGACGGGCTCGCCCGCGGCCGTGGTGCTGAAGCTCGCGCTTCCGACCGTGTTCGCCATGCTGACGCAGAGCGCGGTCAACGAAGTCGACATCATTTTCTTTTCGCGGCTGCCTTCGCCGGAGTCTTCTACCGCGCAAGCCGCGCTCTTGCCTTCCTTGATCTTGCTCTGGATGTTCGGCGGTTCGCTGAGTGCGATCTCGGTCGGCACTCAAGCGATCTCCGCGCGCCGCTTCGCCGAAGGCAAATCGGTCGACGCGGGCGCGGTGCTGGTCAATTCCTGGTTCTGCGCGTTGGTCGCCGGCATCGGGTTCACCGCGCTCGGCTACCTGGTGATGCCGCTCGCGTTGAAGGTCTTGATCCGCGTGCCGGAAGTGCGCGTTGCCGCGGTTGGTTATTTGCGTTGGCGCTTGCTCGGCATCACCTCGATGGCCGCGACGTTCTCGTTCAAGGCGTTCTTCGACGGCATCGGCAAGACACACGTGCACATGGTGGCGTCCATCGTGATGAACGTCCTGAACGTGTTTTTGTGCCTGGCGCTGATCTTCGGACATTTCGGCGCGCCGCGTTTGGGCATGACCGGCGCGGGCATGGCCGGCGCGATTGCTTCCTGGGTCGGCCTCTTGATCATGATGGCCTGGGCGATGCTCGGCGAATATCGCAAGCGCTTTGCTCCGTTCGATCTCACGCGTGTCGCGCGCGGAATGACCAGGGACATTCTGCGTTTGTCGATCCCGAGCGCAGTGGCCACGGTCGCAGTGATGAGCGGGTTCGCGCTCTTCTCCGGGATCGTGAGTCACTTGGACGGCATTTCGCACGCCGTCGCGGTGCTCAGCCCCGAAGGTCCGGGCGCAGAGCCCGAAGCCGTGAACGGCGCTGCGACGGCGCTGATCGTCGGCGTACTGAAACTCACGTTCACGGCCTGCCTCGCGTTCGGCACCTCGACCGCGACGCTGGTGAGCCAATCGCTCGGCGCGGGTGAGCCGGACAAGGCCGAGCGCTTCGGCTGGGTCTCGGTGCGGCTCGGCTTGATGATCTTCGGTGTGGTCGGCCTGCTCGAAGGCGTGGTGTTCACCGGCCCGCTCCTGCACTTCGTCACGAAGAGCGCGGCGGTGTATCAAACCGCGCTCGTGCCGATGCGCATGATGGGCCTGTGCACGCCGCTGATCGCGGTCGGCATGATCTTGACTCAAGCCCTGTTCGGCGCGGGCAACACGCGCTTCGTGATGGTTGTCGAGCTCGTGCTGCACTTTTGTTGCTTGGTGCCGCTGGCTTGGATTTTCGGGATTTCGTGCAACTTCGGCTTGCCGGGCATTTGGTCGTCCGCGGCGACTTACGTCGTCTTGCTCACGAGTCTCATGGTCTGGAAATTCCGGCGCGGCGACTGGAAGACGATCGCGATTTAGCGACGCGATGCACGGCGCGGCTCAACGCGGCGCGCACGCCGGTACCAAATCACGACCGTCGAAGAATTCGCTGACCAGGCTTTGCCAGGCGCGCGCATTTTCCGGCGGACCGCACTTGAACGCCGCGCGTGAGAGCTTGCCCGCGCGAAGCATCTCTGATTGCTCCTTGAAGTAGCGCACGGCAAGCTCGGCCGCGTACTCGTGCACGGTGTCGCCGTTGTTCGATTGAAAGGCGTAGTACGTGCCGCCGCGCACGGTCGTATCGTTCGGCGCGTACGGCGCGAGGCATTTCATGGCCCGCTTCGCGCCGCAGCGCTCGAGAATTGCGGCGTAGTCTGCGCGCAAATGCGCGGGTGACCAATCGCCGTGCGCTTCGTCGTTCAAGTGAAATAGCTCGTGAAAAAGTGTCTCGCGCACGGCCTTCGCGTTCAGGTTCAACGAGCCTTCCACGTTGTATTCGATCGCCCAACCGATGGCGTACGCGCTCGGTCGATGTTTGCCGAGCGATCGCACGAAGCGAAACTCCAAATTTTGCCAGCGATACTTCGGCGCGCCGCGATCCTTGAACAGCGCCGCGAAGAATTGATCGATGTCGCGCGCGCCGGCGGCGACCCAACCGAGGTGCTTGCGATAATTTCCGAGCGGGAGCTGTGGCAGCAAGTGAATCGCGCCGCGAAATCCGCCGTCCATCGTCTCTTCCGGCCCGACGCCGGCGACGTCCCCCGCGGTTTGCCAGAGCCCGAGCGCGAGCGCTTGCGCTTTGGGGTCCGATTGGTAGGCCTGCTCGAGCAAGCACTCGACGGTGCTGCATTCGTTCGGGACGTGCAGGATTTCTCGGGCGGCTGCGACGTCGAGCGCTGGTTCTGTCGCCGCGGCGCGCCGCGCAGGAGCACCCCAACCCAAAAAAATTCCCAGCGCGAACAGCACTTTCCCGCTCGAATTCAGCCGCATCGCGTGCCTCATTCAGTCTGACCCGAGCGCACGAGCCGAGCTTGGCTCGAACCTAGCGTCGCGCGTTGCGAGCCAAAATCGTGCAGGCGACGCCGCTGCGCAGGTTGGCGTCGTCGTCAGCGAGCGCAGTCGCTGCGTTCGAGTAGTCGCCCAAATCAGTCAGGCCTTCAGCGGCGCGGCGCCGCGTTTGACTGTCTTTGTCGTTCAAGTTTTTGAGCAACGTCGCGTGCACGCTCGGATCTCCGGCTGCGGCGAGCGCGCTCACGGCGGCGCTCTGGGCGTGCTCTTCCGCCGTCGAGGTCGGTTTGGTGTTTGCCAACTCGCGCAGCGCGAGGATCGCTGCGGTGCGCGTCTTCGTCACGTTCGCGAGCCGTGCCAGCGCGACTGCGCGAAGCTCCGGGCTCGCTTTCTTTGCGGCGTCTTCGAGCGCGCTGATGTTCTCGTCGTCGAGTGGCGCGACGCTCAAAGCGAGCCGCTTTTCGTCGTCGCTGCCGTCCGCGATGTAACGTCGCAATCTGGCGTTTGCCGCTTGCGCGTCGCTGCCGCCCAGGCGCGTGAGCGCAAAGGAGGCGCTCACCGAAGCGAGCCCTGCGTTCGCTTCCGCGGCTGCCGCGAGCTCGCGCGCACCTCCGCTCGAAAGCGAGCCCGGCTCGCTCCAAGCATCCACGATTCCGATGCGCAGAGCGTCGTCGGCGTTGGTCCACAGATCCTTCAGCGCGAGCACGGCGCGTTCGCCGCCGATCGCGCCGGCCGCGCGTGCCGCCAAGCTTTGGCTTTGCGGATCCGGATCGAGCCGCGCTGCTTCGAGCAATGCTTCGAGCTCGGCGGGTTCGCGCGCTTCGCGGGCCGAACTGAACGCCGCGCGCCGCACGCGCTCGTCGGGATCGGTGAAGAAGCGCTGGCGCAGCTCGGTTTCGCGCGGAAGCACCGCGGCGCGCGCAGCGACCGCGCGCCAGGCTCCGCTCGATGACTCGGCGTAACGTTTGATCGCGCTCGCGCGGTCTGCCGCGTGCAGCTCGAGCAGCATTTGCGTGAGCTCGGCCGCGACGTCATCGCCCGCGTCGGCGCGTCGCTCGATCGTGCTCTCGAGCGCGTGCGCGCACGGCCGAAGCAGGCCCACGCGTGCCGCGCCGTCGCTGCCCGTCGCGGACATGACTTCGCGTTCGTCGAGCGCGCGCGCCAAATTCACGACCGCGCTGCGGTCGAGCCGGCTTTCGCGTTGCGCGTTCGCGATGTCGCGCTTGAGCGAGGGCAAATCCCCGTACAGTGCCGTGCGCACCGGCGGCTGCGCCGCGCAGGATGCAAGCACCAAAAATAAACCGAGCCCAAGGCGGCGCATGAGCCTCGGTTTTAGCACCAATCAATTCACGGTCGGAGTCGACTCGGTTTGCGCCGCTTCACCGCGTGCCGAAGCCGCGATTTCGTCGCGACGGCGGACGGCCGCGCTGACGAAGCCCTGGAACAGCGGGTGCGCCGACATCGGCCGGCTCTTGAACTCGGGGTGAAACTGACAACCGATGAAGTACGGGTGCTCGGGCAGCTCCATGATTTCGACCAAGCGGTCGTCGGGGCTCGTGCCGCTGAGCACGAGGCCTGCTTGCGTGAGTTGCTCGCGGTAGTCGTTGTTGAACTCGAAGCGATGGCGATGGCGCTCCGAGATTTCGTCTTTCTTGTAGAGCGCGTGCGCCTTGCTGCCCGGCTTCAGCGTGCACGGGTACGCGCCGAGCCGCATCGTGCCGCCTTTTTCTTTCACGCCGCGCTGGTCCGGCATCAAGTCGAGGATCGGATTCGGGCAATCCTTTTGGAACTCGGTCGAGCTCGCGCCCTTCACGCCGCAGACGTTGCGCGCGAACTCGATCCCCGCGAGCTGCATGCCCAGGCAGATGCCGAAGAACGGCACGCCTTGTTCGCGCGCGTAGCGTATCGCCGAGATTTTGCCTTCCACGCCGCGATCGCCGAAGCCGCCCGGAACGAGGATCGCGTCGAGCCCACTGAGCGTTGCCGGTGCGCTCGCGCGTTCGAGCTGTTCCGAGTCGATGTATTCGAGTTGCACCGCGACGTCATTGGCGAGGCCGCCGTGGACGAGGGCTTCGTGCAAGGACTTGTAGCTGTCCTTCAAGTGCACGTATTTGCCGACCACGCCGATGCGAACCGAGCCGTGCGCGGGCTTTTTGAAGCGCTCGACGGTGCGGATCCAATTCGTGAGATCGGGCTTTCGCGACCAAATATTCAGGCGTTCCGCGATTTGATCGTCGAGCCCTTCGGCGTGCAAGATCAGCGGCAGCTCGTAAATGCAAGACACGTCCGTCGCCGAGATCACGCTGTCCACCGCGACGTTGGAGAAGAGCGCGATCTTCTCTTTCAAGCCGTGCGCGATCGGTCGATCGCTCCGGCAGATCAAGATGTCCGGCTGAATGCCGATCTCGCGCATCTCGCGTACGGAGTGTTGCGTCGGTTTGGTCTTGAGCTCGCCGGCGGTGACGATGTGCGGCACGAGCGTGACGTGCACGCTGAGCGCATTGCCATTGCCGGCTTCGAGCTTGAGCTGGCGAATTGCCTCCAAAAACGGCAATGACTCGATGTCGCCGACCGTGCCGCCGACCTCGATGATCGCGATGTCGACGTCGCTCGTTGCGTCGTAAATGCGGGCTTTGATCTCGTCCGTGATGTGCGGGATCACTTGCACGGTCGCGCCGAGGTATTCGCCGCGGCGCTCCTTGGTGATCACGGCTTCGTAGATGCGCCCGGTCGTGACGTTCGCACGCCGCGTCAATTTGCACGACGTGAAGCGTTCGTAATGACCGAGATCGAGATCGGTTTCCGCGCCGTCTTCGGTGACGAACACTTCGCCGTGCTGATACGGCGACATCGTGCCCGGATCGACGTTGATGTACGGGTCGAGCTTCATGTGCGTGACGGAGAGCCCGCGAGCTTCCATCAAGGCGCCGATCGACGCTGAGGTGAGACCTTTACCGATCGACGAGACGACCCCGCCGGTGACCAAGACGAACTTCGTTCGCCGACTCACCACCTGAGCTCCATCACGTGTTCCACGTACCATGCCTTCGCCTCACGTGCATTGGGGGCCATCGTCCGTGAGCGTGCCGCGTGCAACGCTCTTCGGGTCGTTAGAATACGCCTAGCACGCCAAACCCGACGCTGTTTTTTCCAGCGTCGAACGTCGGCTGCATTTCTACGCCGCGAACGGGCTTAAAACTGAGCGTTGCGCGCTTCGCTTTAGGTTCCTGTGTCGTCAGAAACAAACCTTGCCCCATGAGCAAAACGCCGCCCGCCTGCCCCACGCCGTCGATCGCGGTCGCGAGCGAGCGCAACACGACGAGCACTTCGCTGCAGCTCTGCACTGGGCCGCACCCTGAGTGAGCAAATGAAATCCACGGGCCAGCCACCGGAATTCGCAAGTCTTTTGCGCCGATCGTGTCAGGCCAAATGTAAGACGAGCCGAGCGCCAAGCCGTACCAAAACGCGGTCGTGCCCGCGCCGCCGAGCAGCGTGTAGGTTCGCGCCGAGGGCGGCGGATATTGATCCGCGTTGAGACTCGGCCCCGGCTCGAGCGCTTCCGAGCGAGTCGGGTCTGCCGCCGCGCGCTGGGTTACCGAGCAGGCCAAAAGGCCGGCGATGGCAAAAGCGAGCCTTTTGGGGCGACAATGCATGTCGGGGGCGGACTTTGCGCATGCTGCCGGGCGAGATGCAAGCGGGAAGCGCCGCCGCGCGCCCCGAGGATTTGGCCCACTTCGAGCGCGCATGGATACTCCGTGAAGCCGTGCAGCTTCGTCCGTTTCGCCTGACTTATCCGTATGCGTTCGCGGCATCCGCGTTGATCGTCGGAGGCGCGCCGCCGTCTGTCGGGATCGTGGGTTGCGCCGCGCCCGCGGCGAACGCGCCGCCAGTCGCGAGCCCGAGCGCGAGCTCGTCGTCGGCGTCACTCACGACGAGAGCGGAGACGAGTGAAGCTCCGTCGCCTGCGCCGAGCGCGAGCAGTGCGAGCACGGATGCGGCGTCGAGCGCTACAGCCGCTGTGCCGAGTGCGGCAGCGGCAGCGCCGCCGTCGCCCACCGCGCCGCCGCGCGCGTGGAAGGGCGGCGAATTTCAGCACGGGCTCGCCGCGCTCGCGAGCTGGGTGAAGAAAAATCACGGCGAGCTCAGCGCTGAGCTCGATGACGTCGAGAGCGGCATTTTGCTCGGCAGCGTGGCCGCGAATGTGCCGGAAAATCCGGCCTCGAATGAAAAAATTTTGACGACGGCCGCGGTGCTGCGCCACCTCGGCGCGAGTCATCGCTTCAAAACGACGTTGAACGGCGCGCGCGCGGGCGACACCGTTGCCGCGCTCGTGATCCGCGGCAGCGGCGATCCTTCACTCTCGAGCGAGGATCTGCTGGCGTTGGCCAAAGCCTTGGCTCAAGCCGGAATCACTCATGTGGATGATATCCTGGTCGACCAGAGTTTTTTCGATGGGCAGTTCGTGCCGCCGGCTTTCGAGCAAGAGCCGCACGAATGGGCCGCATTTCGTGCGCCGGTCAGCGCGGTCTCGCTCAATCGCAACGTGACGACGTTGAACGTCGCGCCGGGCGAAGTCGGGCAGAGCGCGAAGGTTTGGTTCGACCCCGAGGGCTTCGTGGACGTGACGGGCAGCGTGCGGACCGAAAAGCTCGACCGCGCGGAGAACGTGAAGCTCACGTTGAAGGAATCGGGCGTGCGGCTCGAAGCCATCGTGGCCGGCGCAATCGACGTGAAGAGCGCCCCGTTTCGCTGGTCGCGCCGCGTCGAGGACCCGACGCTGCTCGCGGGTTATGGGCTCAAGGCCGCGCTCGGCGCGGCGGGCATTCAAGTGAGCGGGAAGATCGCGGCCGGCGGACAAGGCGAGCAAAACGAGCTCGCGTTGCACGAATCGAAGCCACTCGGCGAGCTCTTGCCCGAGCTCGGCAAGGACAGCGACAATTTCTACGCCGAGACTTTGCTCAAGGACTTGGGCGCGGAAGTCAAAGGCGCGCCGGGCTCGAGCCAAAACGGCGCCGCGGTGGTGCTCGACTATCTGCGCGAAATCGACGCGCTCGATTCGAGCACACGGATAACCAATGGTTCGGGCTTGTTCGACGCCAATCGCATCAGCTCGCACACGCTGGTGAAGACGCTGCGCGCGGCGTATCGCGATCCGGCGACGAGCGCGGTGTTCGTCGAACAGCTCGCGATCGGCGGGGTCGACGGCACGTTGAAACATCGCTTCGGCGCGTTCAAGAAGCAGCGCACGATTCACGCCAAGACTGGCACGCTCGATCGCGCGATCGCGCTCAGCGGCTACGTGTTTCGACCGGACGGCTCTTATCCGATCGCGTTTTCGCTGATCGTGAACGGGATCGCGAACCACGCCGAGCTACGCAAGCGAATTGATGACGTGGTGGGCACGGTAGCGAGAGCTCTGCAGTTGTAGCTTGTAGTCTTGCCCGGTGGTCTTCTTTCGCGCCGGAGCGCGCG
>DATATR010000339.1:0-1949 GCA_036268695.1 Polyangiaceae bacterium
CGAGCGCCGCGCTGTCGCCGTCCGCGGCGGCGCTGGCCGCGATCCGGCGAAACACGGCAAGCGCCGCGCACCACGCGTGCGATTCGACGTAATCGCGCGCGAGCTCCTTCAAAAGTTCGCGATTCGGCTCGACTTCGATCGCTGCTTCGAGATCGCCGAGCGCTTCGGCATTCAAGCCTGCCGCGCGCCGCAAGTGCGAACGCAGCACCAGCGCGCGACCGCGCGTCTCGCTCGAACCTAGCGCGGCGCTGTAGACTATGTCCGCTTCGCGCGGTTCGCCCATGCGCTCGCGCAGCACGCCGAGTCGCAAGTAGGCCTCGCCGAAGGTGGAGTCGATCGCGATGCATTCGGTGTACTCGCGCAACGCTTGCGCGACGTCACCGCGGCTCTCGAATTGTTCAGCGCGTTCCAAATGGGTGAGCGCGAGCCGGCGAGTGAAGCCAACTTGCGGTGCCGCGACCGGCGCATCGCTTGCCGACGGCTCGGGCGTTTGGGTCACCGCCCGCGCGGGCGTCACTGCCGCGGTTGGCGGCGGAGCCGTTCGCACGGCGGCCGGCGCGCTGATCTTCACGGGTGCAGCCGTTTCGCTCGGAACATCGGCGAAGCGCGCGGTCGCTTGTGCGTGCGCGCGCTTCGCTCCGAACGCGAGCAACGCGAGTAAGGATGTGGTTAGAAAGCCGCGAAGCGCGCGTCTCGTCGCCCACGTGGATCTGTACGATTTGCGACGAACACGGCCGAAATTCAAGCGTTGCTCCCGCGGCACGCCCGTTGCTGACTCGCGCCCGCATACCATGGGCAAATCGCGAACACAGGCTTCCTCTCGACTCGCGCGTCGCTGGTCGGTGATTTTGGGCGGGCTCTTCATTCTCGGCGCGGCGTGCATGGAGAGCGCGAAGGCGCCCTCGAAATCTCCAAACGGTGCGCTCGGGCCAGGTGCAATAGCTGGCATCGGCAAAAAAGATGCGACTGCTTTTCGCGTCGTGTTCGCCGGTCCGCAAGGCGAAGCGAGCGAAGTCAGCGAACTGAGTTTGGTATTCAGTCGTCCGCTGCGCAAGCTCGAGCTGGCCGGCGCTCCGCCGCCGACGCTTTCCGTCGCGCCGAACTTGCCAGGGCACTGGCTTTGGGTCGGCACGCACGCACTGCATTTCGTGCCCGAAACGCCGCACCTGCCGGGCGCAACCGAATTCACGGTCACGGTTCCCGCCGAGCTCCGCGCGCTCGACGGCGCGACGCTCGGCACGCCGTACCAATTCAAGTTCCAGACGCCGCTGCCGAAGCTCGTGCAGAGCGAGCCGGAGGCTGGCGCACGCGGACTCGAGCCGAGTACGATCTTCACACTGCGCTTCAACCAAGCCATCGACCCGCTCAAATTCCAACGCCTCACCAAGCTCAGCGCGACGACCGCGGGTAAAGAGCAAACCCTCGCCTTCAACGTCGTGCGACCGGATCCGACCGAGCCGAAGCGACTCGAAGTTCATCCCTCGCGCCCGTTGCCGGTCGATTCGCAGATCAAACTGAGCACTTCTGCGGAGCTCCAGAGCCTCGAAGGGCCGCTGCCGATGGGCGCGCCGCTCGATCTAGCGGTCGAAACTTACGGTCCGCTCGTGGTGTCGAGCGTGAACTGCGATCGCGACACGCCGCACGAAAAGTGCGCGCCTGGCGCGTCTTGGTCGATCGAGCTCAGCAACCCCGTGCCAATCAAAGACTTGAAACGCGCGCTCGCGATCACTCCGGCCTTGCCGCTCGGCTTCGAGAATTGGAGCGATGAGTCGACGCCGATTTCGTATCTGAGCGTGTCCGCGCCGTTTCAGGCGGGACGCACGTACTTGCTGCGAATCAGCGGCGATATGCGCGACGTGCACGGCCAAAAACTCGCCAAAACGTTGGCTCAGGATATGGCGATCGACGATTATTTTCCCGAAGTCGAGATCGGAGTAAACGGCGCGCTG
>DATATR010000340.1:0-16898 GCA_036268695.1 Polyangiaceae bacterium
GCTCGGCGAGCACTGGGTCGTGGTCGAGACGAAAGCCTGCGGAGTCTGCGGCAGTGATGCCAAAGAGGTCTTCATGGACGCCGCTATCGACAACCCGCTCAGGGCCATCATTTCTTTCCCTCACGTGATGGGCCACGAGCACGTTGGCGTCGTCGTTGATACTGGCTCGGCCGTGAGCCGAGTAAAACGCGGCGATCGCGTGGCCTGTTCGCCGTGGTTCAGCTGCGCCGTGCGCGGGCTGCCGGAGTGCGAAGCGTGTCGGCGCGGTCAGATCTCGCTTTGTTCGAACTTCGATCGAGGGCCCTTCGCGCCGGGGATGCACGCTGGCACCTGCCGGGACATCTCGGGTGGATTTGCCGAGTTCGTGCCCGTCCACGAATCCGCCTGTTTCCTCGTGCCAGACGCGGTGCCCTTCTCCACAGCGGTTCTCGCTGATCCGTTCGCGGTCGCGCTCCACGCGATCCTAAAGTCCCCGCCAGAACCGAACGAGACGGCGCTCGTCTACGGCTGCGGCGGCCTCGGCGCGCTCGTGATCCAAGCGCTCGCCCGACTCTGGCCACGAACCAGGATCTTCGCCGTCGACCCGCGAGCGCATGCCCGCGCTTTGGCCGAGCGTCTCGGCGCCACGACGACGTTCGCGTCGCGTGGGGCGGAGCTCATCGAGGCGATCGCGCAGCGCTTGGGTCTGGCCGTACGACGGACGCGGTTCGCGCAGCCGTGGCTACATGGCGGAATCGATCGCGTCTACGACACCGTCGGCTCCGCGACGACGCTCGAGACCGCCGTCCGCGTCACCAAGCCATTGGGGTCCATCGTGCTCGTCGGCGTGGCCACGCCCGCGCGGTTCGAGTGGACGCCGCTTTACTTCAAGGAACTCTGCGTCATCGGCGCGAGCGGTTACGGAGTCGAGACGCTCGCTGGCCGGCGCGCCCATGCCTTCGAGCACTTCTTCGGCTTGCTCGAGCAAAATGCGATCGATCCGTCGGGCATCGCCACTCACCGCTTTCCACTCGAGAGCTACAAGGAGGCATTCCTCACCGCGCGATCGCGAGGCTCGGCTGCCTCAACTAAGGTGGTCTTCGATTTTGACTGAGCGATGCGCGATCGCGGTACTGCGCGCGGAGCTCCTCGATGGCATCGCGGAACGCGTAGCGCGGCCGGAATCCGAGCACCTCGCGGACCTTGCGAGTGCTCATCTCACTGCTCGTTGTGACCATATCGATTGCGGCATGCGTCAAAAGCGGCCGCTCCGTGGCTCGCCCGAGGCGCGCGCCGGTTTCCAAGACAGACGCCAGCACGCGCGCGGCGCCGAGTGGGATCGAACGGCGAATGGAATTGCGTCCGGCGATCGACGCGACCGCGTCGAAGTACTCGCGGAACGAGATCGACTCGCCGTCACCGACGATGAAGGCCTCGCCGAGCGCTCGCGGATGTTCGGCGGCGATCAGCGTCGCATCAATGAGGTTCTCGATGTAGCAGGGATGGCAGGTTCCACGCCCTCCGCCGAGGAGAAACATCCGGCCCGCTTCAATCATCGCGAGCGGCTCTTCGAGCCACTTTCCGTGCTGACCGAAGACCACGGCCGGGCGCAGGATCGTGAGCGGCAACCCAGCTTCGAATGCTTTCATCGCGACTGCTTCGCCGCTCGCCTTCGTGATCGAGTATCGATCCCGACCCTCGCCGCCGACGGGAGAAGCATCGTCGAAATAGGGCGGCGACGGTGTGCCGAACACCGCGATCGAACTGAAATGGATGACGCGCTCCACGCCCGCGCCGCGCGCCGCCTGATAGAGCGCCTCCGTGCCGCGCACATTTGTCGCCTCGAAATCAGCGAGCGTTCCCCAATCCGACACCTGCCCCGCGCAGTGGAACAGCCGGCTCACGCCAGTCACGGCGGCGCGGAGCGACACCTCGTCGCGCAGATCGCCACGCACGATTTGAGCGCGCTCGGCGATTGCGGCGCTGAGCTTGTGCTCACTGCCCGGGCGACAGAGCACCCGCACCTCACGGCCTTCGCGGAGCAAGCGTTCCGTGAGGTGCCTACCAATGAAGCCGGTCGCGCCGGTCACGAGTTCAGTCATCGAAGGGAGACATGACATGAAGGTGCTCTGCGTTCATCCAAGTGGTCTGATGTACAACGAGATCTTCTTGCGGCTCGAGCCCTTGGGTGTCGAGCTCGTGGCCGCGGCCGTGCGCAAAGCCGGGCACGACACGCGCCTGCTCGATCTGCAGGCGGCATCTCACCGGGATTTTTTTCACATACTCGAGGAGTTCACGCCCGACGCCGTGCTGTTCGGCATGAACTATCTCGCAAATGTTCCCGAAGTCGTCGATCTCTGCAAGGCCGTCAAGATGCGCCGTCGCAGCACGCTGACTTGCGTCGGTGGGCACAGCGCGTCCTTCACCGCAAAGGAACTGCTCGAGCACGGCGCGGGCGACATCGATTGCGTCGTGCGCGGCGAGGGCGAAGAAGCTGCGCCGCGCGTGCTCGATGCTTGGCGCGACGATCCGAAGCAGCTCCATCTGTTGGCTGGCGTGATGACCCTGTCCGGCGAGGGCCCGCCGCCGAAGCAAATCCACTCGCTCGACGATCTGAGGCCGGCGCGCGATCTGCTGCAGAACCGTAAGAAGTACTTCATCGGAGTTTTGGATCCAGCGGCGTCGATCGAATTTTCGCGCGGGTGTCCCTGGGACTGCTCTTTCTGCAGCGCGTGGACGTTCTACGGGCGCAGCTATAGAAAAATTGCGCCAGAGCTTTGCGCCGAGGATCTAGCGAGCATCAAGGAGCCAGGCGTATTCATCGTCGACGACGTCGCGTTCATCCAGGCCGAGCACGGGCACGCAATCGCTGACGCCATCGAAAAGCGCGGCATCAAGAAGCGCTTCTACCTAGAGACACGCGGCGACGTGTTGCTACGCAATAAGGAGCTCTTCCTGCGTTGGAAGAAGCTCGGGCTCGAGTACATGTTCCTCGGGCTGGAGGCGATCGACGCCGAAGGCCTCAAGGCATTCCGCAAGCGCGTGCCGCTCGGAAAAAATTTCGAGGCGCTCGAGTACGCGCGCTCGCTCGGGATCATGGTCGCGGTGAACATCATCGCGGACCCCGATTGGGACGAAGCGCGCTTTCAGGTCATCCGCGAGTGGGCACTTTCGGTGCCAGAAATCGTGAATATCACCGTGAATACTCCGTATCCAGGCACCGAAACCTTCCTGACGAACTGCCGGGGGTTCACCACGCGCGACTACCGCCTGTTCGACATCCAACACGCGGTGGTACCAACTAAATTGCCTCTCGCGCGCTTTTACGAGGAGCTCGTCAAGACGCAGCAGGTGCTGAACAAGAAACACCTCGGGCTCGCGGCGATTCGAGCCACCGCGTCGATCTCGGCGCGACTGTTACTTCAAGGCCAGACGAATTTCGTCAAGATGCTCTGGAAGTTCAACTCCGTGTACGATCCGCGGCGCCAACTCGCCGACCACGAGCGGCCGATCAAATACCAAATGAAAGTTCCGACCGAGGTTTCACAGGCAACGAAGGTCGACGTGCGGCGGCTCTACGTCCTACCGGCCAATAGCAAGGCGATGCAAGCGAATGCCCTCATCACGGCGGACCCCTGACAGCAGAGATGCTCGCTCTATGTCGAGTCCCTGACTAGTCGGGCATGCAAAGCGGCATCGCTCCCTCGCAGTGCGCCGCGTCACTCAGGCTGACGCGGCAAGAGGAAGCGCTCGAGTTCATCCTGATTGTCCCTTCGATTTGGGCAGCTCACGGATTCCGTCGGCCCAGCAGCATTACCGTTGCACAAATGGACCGAAGGATCGCCAGCAATCAAGCCTCGACACTCTGAGGAGAGCGAGAGAACATTGCGGCGTGGTGAGCAGCGATGGCCAGGGCATGATCAAGCAACCAGCGGACGTCCTGCTGGTCGACGACGAAGTGAGCGTCAGAGGCGCGCTTTCGCGCATCTTGGAGCGGGCGGGCAACTGGGTCGTCGAAGCTGCCGAAAGCGCGCAGGATGCTTTGGCACTTCTGCGCGCGGGTAAGCGCTTCGATGCCATCGTGACCGATTTGCAAATGCCCGGCATGACCGGGGTGGATTTCATTCGCTCGTTGCGCCAGATGGATCTCGACGTGCCGGTGATCGTGCTCACCGGCAACCCCAGCCTCGAAAGCGCGATCGCGGTCATTCAATACGGCGGCTTTCGTTACTTGCAAAAGCCGGTGCCGAGCGCGACCTTGCTCGAGACGGTGCACGAGGCGGCGGTGCTTCATCGCTTGGCCGTGCTCAAGCGGCGTGCGCTCGAATTGTGCGAAGCAGGCGGTTGGTTGCTCGGAGACCAGGCCAGCCTCGAGGCGCATTTTGACAGCGCACTCAATCAACTCTGGATCGCGTTCCAACCGATCGTCGAATGGCCTGGGCAACAGATCTTCGGCTACGAAGCGCTCGTGCGCTCGCCGGAGGCAACGCTTGCCACACCGGGCTTGTTGTTCGATGCAGCCGAGCGCCTCGGCCGCGTGCAAGATCTGGGCATTGCGATCCGCCGCGCCGTCGCTGCGCGGCTCGGCGGCGCGCCGGACGGCTCGGTCATTTTCACCAACCTACACGCGCTCGATTTGATGAACGACGAGCTCTACGATATTCGCTCGCCGCTCTCGGCCTACGCATTTCGTGTCGTGCTCGAGGTGACGGAGCGCGCGTCGCTGCATCGAATCGAAGATTTGCCGGCGCGCATCGCACAGCTGCGCCAGCTTGGTTATCGTATCGCAATCGACGATCTGGGCGCTGGCTATGCCGGTCTATCGAGCTTCAGCCAACTCGAGCCCGATATGGCCAAGCTCGACATGTCGCTCGTGCGCGGCGTGGATGCTTCTTCGAGCAAAGCGAGCCTCGTGCGCTCGATGATCAACCTGTGCCCCGTGAACTCGGCATCCGCGTCATTGCGAGGGCGTCGAGACGCAAGGCGAACTCGATGCGTTACATCAAGCGGGCGCCGACTTGCTACAAGGTTTTCTGTTTGCTCGTCCGGAACGTGCTTTCCGCGGCGAAAGCATCTTTCAGCCGATTCGATCTTCCTGAGCGGATGCGCTTTCGAGCACCGCGTGCTGCCCTAACAGAGGAAGTGTCGGGATACGTCAGTGCAAGCCCAGCTCGGCCATCGGTCCGAGCAGAGCACGCACCAGTACGCGCACCTCGGCTCCGGCGCTCAACGCCGGCTCGTCGAGGCGCTCAGACCGGCGCACGCACCGCACGAAACGGCATCGCAGAATGGTCATGGCAACGTGGAGGCAACGGGCACTTCGGATGCCGTACCGTGGTCGTCAGTTGCGCGGGGAGCCTCGGCGGCGGAGCCGCCAGCAAGACAACAAAAAATCCTCACAAAAGCGAAGAGGCGGCCCGGTTAGGGGCCGCCTCAAGCAGCGGTTGCGCGGGGAGGATTTGAACCTCCGACCTTCGGGTTATGAGCCCGACGAGCTACCAGGCTGCTCCACCGCGCGTCAGAGGAGGCGTAACTTACTTACGAAGTCTTTGCTGTCAAGCGGCGGGATTTATTTTGTGATTTTAAGAATTTAGGCCCGGAATTCGGGCGCAACATGAGGTGCGGCATTTCCGGCTTCGCGACCGAGTTTCGCTGCTTGCACTGCAAGTGATGCCCCTCGACCTCTGAGCGCTACCCACGGCTCTGATTGGTCGGCGCCTGACTTCGAACGCTTGCAAAACCGATCCGCGCTGCAGGCTGCGCTCGGTCGCTTGCCCGACAACGTGCGGTTGCACGCGTTGGCGGCGCAACTCAGACTTCGGTCGTGGCTTTGGGATTCGGCGGGTGGCTTCGTATCGGCGCGTGTTTCGCGCTCGCGCTGTGGAGCGCGGGCGACGCACGCGCGGATGATGTCACGCCGGTCGAGCTCACCATGCTCGGGCCGGATCCAGTCAGCGTTCAGGTCGCGCGAGGCAATACTTTCCCTTGCGACTCAATTGATGATCAAATTCTGCTTCGGGGAAAGTTCGCGCCGGGCCAAGTCGTTCGCTTATCCTCGCCCGATGTTTGCGTGTGCATGCAGCAAACCTACGCGCCGTTTCCGGACGTCGATTGGGGACCGTCTCTGCGGATCTGCCGGCCGCAAATTTGTCGAGGCGCGGGCAAAGGGCAGCGCTGCGTGCCCGCCCCCGACCCCACGATCCGCGTGCGCATTCGCTCGAATCGCGAGTGAATCGCGTTCAACGCTGCTCGAGCCAGGCAAGCCTGGGCGCGACGAAGCTCGACTGTTCATGGCGCGTTCGAGTCGCACGAGCACGCGTCGACGGCCAAACCGGTCGCGCTCCGGCGCTACCCTGCAGCGGAAGAGCTCGACCAATTGGCGTTCGTCTTCATCTAATTCGCGTTCGGGTCGTTCGCGAAGTCGTCTCATCATTCATTCAAGGGGCAAGCGTTCGAAAATCTTGCATGCGCGCATTCGCGAGAAGCGGTGAGGCGCTCAGCGACTCGAACCGCGCCTTGCACCGACAAATCGGGCATGTTCAAATGCACGGACGAGCATGGCGCAGCTGGTTGAGGGTTTCACCAATCCGCGGCAATGACTTCGCCGCGTGCCATTGTTTCGCTCGTCGCCTGTGCCGCGTGTTCGGCTTGCGCGCCGCTCGATCTGGGCTCGAATCTGCTTTGGTCGACCGATCACGAGAGCGGCACGTTGAATGATTGGTCGAGCGCGCCGGGCGGCGGAGTATTCGAAGATTCAGTCAACAGCCCGGTGCAGGTGGTGGCTGGGCCAGCGCACAGCGGCCGCTTTTCGCTCGAGCTGAGCGATCTCGGCACGAGCGATACCGACGGGCCAGGCGTTCATCGCGATCTCGAAACCGCGCCGGACGCTTATTACAGCGCGTGGTTTTATTTGCCGCAGGCGTACGTCACGCGTTCGAAATGGACGATCGAGCAGTTCTTGAATCAGGCCTCGACGAACCCGGTCGTGTATGGGCATGATTTCGAGCTCGCATTACGCGCGTTGCCGGGCGGACAGCTGATCTTGTTCGTGTTCAGTCACGATCCGGCCTACTTGCAACCGCCGTTGAGCGATCCACCCGCGCTCGTGCCGATCGGCGAGTGGTTTCAAGTCGAAGTTTTTTTTCGTGCGCGCAGCGACGAAAGCGGTGAGCTCTTGGTTTGGCTCGACGATCGCTTGGTCTACGACATCGAAGATCGGCGCACGCTCGGCCCGGGCGACCTCGTCTGGACTCTGAGCAGCGTAGCGGAAGATGTCACGCCCACACCCACACTCTACGTCGACGATGCGGCGATCAGCCTGAGCCGAGTGACGACCCACGGCAAGCTGCGCGAGTAACCCACATCAGCATCCGGCTTCAATTATCGCGCCGAGAAGGATCGAGTTGGGGCAGGCCGATCTGGAACCGATTTTCCTAACCGATTTTTGGGGTTCTTGCCCTGAACAACCTGCGTGGCGAGCTCACTTGGTCATTGCCAGCGGCGCGCGCGCTGCTACCAAGGTGGAATGCGGAAATCCTTCTTCCTACCATTGGTTTCTCGCCCGATGCTCGCGCTCGGGTTGTTCGGTTGCGTTGCCGTTGGCGCTGCGGCGTGTAGCGGCTCGAGTAGCTCGGGCCCGAATAGTAACGAAGCAGGTTCGGGCGCGTCGAGCGCTGGCAGCAGCAACGCCGGCGGCGCGACGAGCAGCGCTGGCAGCAGCAACGCGGGCAGCGGCGGCAGCGTCTCGGTCAGTGGCAGTACGGGTGTGAGCGGTAGCACCGGCAGCGCGGGCGCAAGCGGCAGCGCCGGGACGAGCGGCGGTGGCGCGGCCGGAAGCGCGAGCGGCGGTGGCGCGGGTGGCAGCGGGGGTTTGCCGGCACTCCACGTGCAAGGCAACCAAATCCAAACGCCGAGTGGCAGCACCGTCGTGCTGCGCGGTTCGTCGTTGATCGATCTCGGATCGCTCTACCAATACGGCGGCAAATCCGCAGCCGGCATCAGCACGCGCTTGGACAAGGTCGCGGCCGCGGGCGTGCAAGGTCACGTCGTGCGCATGCCGGTGTATCCGGAGATCACTTATAACGGTGGCACTCCGACTTGTTCGCCCTTGCCTTACCCGATTGGCACGGGGCCGAGCGCGAGCTGCACCCCGACTCCTTCGCTCAACGCGAGTGACTACGTGAGCAAAGTGCTCAAACCCGCGGTCGACTACGCAACGAGCAAGAACCTTTACGTGATCATCGACTTTCATCAGATCGACGACATCACCGTGCGCAATTCCGCTGCTGACGCGACCGCATTTTGGACTGCGATTGCGCCGCAGTTCGCGAGCTACTCGAACGTGCTGTACGAAGCGTTCAACGAGCCGATCGACACGAAGCAAGCCTGGTCCGCGTTGAAGCCGGTCGTGCAAGGCTTCATCGACACGATCCGGACGAGTGCGCCGAACAATTTGATCATCGTGCCTTCGCACAGCTGGGATCAGCACACGGGCGATGCAGCGAGCGATCCGCCGAACGGCACGAACTTGGTCTACACGGCGCACATCTATGCGAACAACTGGTCGATGAATTTCCAAACCCAAGTAGCGACGGCCGCGGCCAAGGTGCCGGTGTTCGTCAGCGAATGGGGTTACACGAATGCCGATCCCTCGACCTTCGGCACCGGCCTGCAAACGACGCTCGACGCCAACGGAGCGAGCTGGACGGCGTGGGTCACCGACAACGCTTGGTCACCGCAGATGTTCGCGGACACGTCGATCACGACGCTGACCGGCTTCGGCTCGCTCGTGAAGACTTGGCTCGCCGCGAAAGCAAACAGCGATTGGGTGCAATAGCCATCAAGCAATAACGCGACACCCCGTCAAAGTTTTGAGCAATCAATGTAGCGAACGAGCGCGCACGAATGCGGATGCGCGACTACGCGAACGCTGTTAAAAACACTCGTCGCAAGCAGCGCAGCGCCAGCGCTCGACTGCTTCGGATGCGATTGATTCTGGCGCGCCGCGCATCGCAGGTTCGCTCGCGAGTCGCACGCCGTGACTCATTTCTCGACGAGGGCTTCATGAAAACCGGGTTGATTTGGCTGAAAGCGTTGTGCTGCGTGATCTTTGCGTTCGCCCTGGGCGGCTGTTCGTCGTCGGATGATTCGTCATCCAGCTCGAACGCGGGCTCGGGCGGAAGCAGCGTCGGCACGGCGGGCTCTTCGAGCGCGGGCACTGGCGGCAGCGCGGGCATGGCGGGCAGCGCCACGATGGGCGGCGCGGCTGGAACCGGTGGCAGCGCGGGCTCGGGCGGAAGCAGCAACGCCTTCGTCTATTTCGTGACGCAGGGAAGCGCCAACCCAGCCCCCACGGCGGCTTTGGCGGACGGCACGATCTCGGTCTCGAGCACGTTCGGCGCGTCCGGCAACGCGTTCAAGTACGTGGCACCGAACTACTACGGCACCGTCAGCAACGGCTTCATTTCGTTCCCCACGGCGATGACCGGAGACTTCAGCATCACGGCGCAGATCAACGTGAGCGCGCAAAACAAGGCCAACAATGCTTGCGGCATCGGCCTCGGCATGACCACGGGCTTCGCCGGCACCGACAAGTACGGCTACATCTTGATGCGCAACCAGAACAACTCGACGAGCGGCTATTTCGTGAGCGGCTCGGGCACGACGAGCGCCGGCTCGCCGACGGTTCCATTCACCAATGGCACCGCGCTTCAATTGTCGTTCAGCCGCACGGGTAGCAGCGTGAGCTACAGCGCGAGCCCGGTCGGCGGCACGGCGACCACGCAAACGGCGTCCGCGACGTCGTTCACGGACGGCACGACCGTCTACGGCACGGGCCCGGTTTATCCGGCCATTTCCTTCAACAACGTCACCGCCACGATCGCGAACCTCGTGATCAAAGATGGCAGCGGCGCGACCGTGTTCGATTCAGCGACGGGCTCGCTCGTGCCGTACGTCCCCGCATCGCTCACGCTGTCGACGCCATCCATCGTGTACCTGAACAAGGGTGACATGACGACCATCACCGCCACTGCCGTCGGCATCGGGGGCGCGGTGGCGAATGTCACCGCGGTGGCCGCGGATCCAACCGTCGTCGGCGTGACCGTCGCGAACGGCGCGACCAACTCGACGGTGACGGTGAACGGCTTGACGGGCGGCGTCAGTGACGTGACCTTCACGAACACGGCCGACACGAACGCTGCCACCAACACGAAGACCGTGACAATCTCCGTCGCCGATTACCCGGCCACGGACGGCTATGGAGCGCTCACCACCGCCGCGTATCCAGCGCCAGGCGCGACGAACGCCTACACGGATGGCGAGCTGGCACTGACTTTCGACGCGCCGCCCACGCTGAACAAGGGCGGCACGATCCGCATCTTCAAGCAATCGGACGGCACTCAGGTGGACATCGTCGCTTTCGCGAACGAGACCAACACCTACGGCACGACGACGATCAACGTCGGTTCGCAGCTGGCGCGCGTCGCCGGCAACACCGTCTTCTTCGCGCCGCACCTCGGCAAGCTCACCTACGGCACGGCTTATTACGTCGCGATCCCGAGCGGAGCCATCACCGGCACGCTGAACACGGTCGCATTCAGCGGGCTCTCCAACCTGAGCACGGTCGCAACCTGGAAGTTCAGCACGCGAGCCGCGCCGACCTTGAGCGCAACCAACGTCACGGTCGACGGCTCGCAAACCGGCAGCGCGAACTTCCGCACGATCCAAGGCGCGCTCGGCTCGCTCGCGACGATGCTGCCCACGGCGACGAACGTGACGGTCAACGTCGCGGCCGGCAGCTACAACGAGCTCGTGCACTACACCGGCCCGGGCTCGACCACGCCGACCACGATCACCATCAGCGGCCCAGCCGCGAACGATCACGGCGCAAACTGCGTGGTGCAGTTCGCAAACGGTAACAACGTGAACGGCAGCACGGCGACGCGCGCGTCGTTCTACTTTAGCGGCGCGAATTTGGTGTTGCAGAACATCACGCTCAAGAACACGGGCGTGCGCGCCACGGTCAGCCAAGCCGAGTCGCTCTATTTCGCGAGCGGCGCGGGCTTCACGGTCGCCGCGCACAACAGCTCCTTCTTCAGCAATCAAGACACGATCCAAACTTCGGGTCGCGCCTGGTTCTACGATTGTCACGTGGAGGGCAACGTGGACTTCATCTGGGGCACCTCGGACGCCGCGCTAGTCGAAAACAGCACGCTGCGCTTCGTGTACGACCTCGCGAGTGGCACGGCGACCTACGGCCTGTTCGTGGCGCGCACCGGCACGACCATTCCCGCCGCCGGCAACGGCACGGTCGGCAAAGGCTACGTGCTTTTGAACTCGAGCGTCAGCGTGGACGCCAACGTGACGGCCTATTTCGGCCGTGACGCAGGCACCGGAGCTTTCTACGACCAAGCCGCGTTGATCGGCGTGACCTTCAGCGGCGCGGGCACGATCGGCGCTGGGCGCTGGAACGTCGGCACGTTGCCGCTGTCGCTCGGCGATTCGAGCTACGTCGGTTGGAAATCGGCAGGCTGCACCGGCCTGAACCTCGCAACGGACACGACCGACACGCACACCTCCGCCACGATTGCGAACCAAGATACCGAGTACGACACACGCGATCACATCTTGAATCGCGTGGTCACCGTCACCGCGGGTGCACCCGCGGGTTTCCAGGCCGCGGCGACGACTTGGGACTTCTCCGCGCTCGCGAGTGCGTGGGGCGCGCCGTAATCGCGTCACAGCGATTCGATTCGCGAGAGAGCAACGCGCCGACCGGTGACCAACCGGCGGCCGCGTTCTCGCGAGGTGGAGACTTTCGCACCGACGTCTTCGTTAACTCTGTTGCCGCAAGCACGGGAGTCGAAGTGCGATGTTCACTTCAACGCACTCGCAATTGGTTTGCGTAGCCTTTTGCGCCGGGCTTCGTGAAAGATTGCAGCCGCGCATCGCGCTTTCTTTCGCTACCCGCAATGAAAAGTGATCGGCGCGCTCGCCCCTATCATCACCAGTGTTCGCGCTTTTACGTTCCCGCGCATTCACCCGGAATCGAGCATGAAAATACCGACCTACTTCAAATTGCCCGCTTTGACGTTCTTGATTGCCGCCAGCCAAGCCTGCGGCGCGAGCAGCAACGGTGATGACTCGACCCCGGGCAATACTGGAACCAATTCCGGAACCAGCGGCAACGGTGCCGGTGGTTCGGCCGCGACCGGCACGAGCGGCAGTTCCTCGACTGCCGGCCAAACTGGCACTGGTACCAGCGGCAACGTCGGCAGCGCGGGTTCGGGCACGAGCGCGGGTGGCGCGGGCGGCATCAACGGCGGCGCTGGCTCGACTGCAGCAGGAGGCAGCACCGGCACGGCTGGCGGAAGCAGTGGCGGCAACACGAACACCGGCGGCACTTCGACGGGTAGCGCGGGCATGGCGCAAGGCGGCTCGAGCGCGGCTGGTAGCACGGGCAGCGCGGGCGCAGCAGGTAGCGCGGGCGCAGCCGGCACGCCGGGCGGCGGCACGCCGGGCAGCTGCGCCGCGGGCGACACTGCCCTGCCCGCGGAACCGTCACTTCCGACCAATGTCTGCCAGACGCTCGATGCGACGCGCGTGGTCGCCGCGGACGCGAGCCCCGCAGAAAGCAACTTCGACACGACGACGCTGCAAAGCGCGCTCACCGGCTGCGGTTCGGGCAAAGCAGTGAAGCTCGTCACGAGCGGCTCGAACAACGCATTCCTCACCGGGCCAATCTCGATCCCGAGCGGCACCACGCTATGGGTCGACGCCGGCGTGACGCTCTACGGCACGCGCGATCCGAAGGTGTACGGCTCGGCCTCCGCGCTGATCTCGGTCAAAGGCGCGAAGGCCGGCATCGTCGGTGACGGCGTGATCGACGGCCAAGGCGGCGAGCCGATGGTCGGCAGCTCGCAGTCGTTCTGGGATCAGAACGGCGGCGGCGGTTCGAGCCCAGCGCTGATTCAAGTCTCGGGCGCGTCGAACTTCACGCTTTATCGGATCACCTTGCACAATTCGCCGATGTTCCACGTCAAGCTGAGCTCGGTCGGCTTCGTGGTGTGGGGCATCACGATCAAGACGCCATCGAAAGCGAAGAACAGCGCCGGCACCGCGCTCTCCTACAGCAACGCGCACAACACGGACGGCGTCGATCCGGGCGAGAGTGCGAGCAACGGCTACATCGTGTGCAACAAGATCAGCGACGGCGACGATCACATCGCGATCAAAGGCTCGAGCCAAACCGGTGTGACCAATCTGACGATCGCGCACAACCATTTCGAAGCCGGCCACGGCATGTCGATTGGCAGTGAGTTCACCGGCGGCGTCTCGGGCATCAACGTTTACGACTTGTCGGTCGACGGCTCGGGCACCGGCACGAGCGGCGGCAGCTCGAACGGCATTCGCATCAAGTCCGACTCGAGCCGCGGCGGGCTGGTAAACAACGTGACTTACAGTGATATTTGCATGCGTGACGTGTCGAATCCGATCTTACTCACGCCCTTCTATTCGACGGCCACGGGCAGTGACATCCCGCAATTCACGAACATCAAATTCCAAAACATCCACGTCGTGAGCGGCGGCGGCACGAACGTGCCGAAAATCACACTCGATGGTTATGACGCCTCGCACCTCAACAGCGTCACGCTCGATAACGTGATCGTAGATGGATTTTCGACCAGCAACCTACATGCGCAGTACACTAAAGTGACGCTCGGCCCCGGCGCTGTGAGTTTCACGCCCAGCGGGACCGGCGTCACGGTCACGAACGACGTCTCCGGCAGCTCCACGCCGAATCCGTGCACGAATCAGTTCGTGAGCTTCTGAGCACCGACTGCACGTACATCCTGCGCTACATTTCCGCCTCACGGCGGCGAGCGGCGAGCAGCGGCGAGCGAGCCGCGAACAATAGCCGATGTGTTAACGTCGTATCTCGAAGCGAGACACGCGTGCGTGCGCGAGAATCGCGTGGTAAGTTTTCGGGTTTGGCCGATGCTCGATTTGGGCGTCGCTTCGAACGCGAAAGGGTCCGAGGATGGAAACGAAGATTGCCACTGCGCTCAGCAGCGGAAGCGCGAGCGACGCCGCCGAGGATTTGGCGCGAAACCTGAGCCAGCAGCTCGGGGACGCCCAACCCAAGTTGCTTTTGGTGTTCGCTTCGACCGCGCAACCGCTGGCGCACGTGGTCGAAATGTTGGCCGCGCGTTTCCCGGGCGCGGCCTTGCTCGGCGCATCGACGGCCGGAGAATTCACCGAGCGCGGCGACGCCAAAGGCGCCGTGACCGCCTTCGCTCTGGCCGGCGATTTCCGCGTTTATGGCGGGATCGGACTCGGACTCAAGGCCAATGCCGAGCGCGCGGTGCTCGACGCCGTCGACGGCGTGCCGCGCGAAGTGAACGGCTACCCGCATCGCACCGGGCTCATGCTGTTGGACCCGCTCGCCGGCAACGGCGAAGAAGCGACGCTGTTCGCCGCGTCCGTGCTCGGCAGCGATGTGCCGCTCGCCGGCGGCGCAGCGGGCGACGACTTGAAGATGACGGCCACGGAGGTGGCTTGGGGAGCCCGGGCCGTGACTGACGCCGTGGTGATCGCGCAAATTTTTTCGAAGACTCCGCTCGGACTCGGGGTGTGCCACGGACACACGCCGCTCTCACCACCGCTGCGTGTCACGAAGGCAAACAGCGGCGTCGTCTCGGAGATCGACGGACAGCCGGCATGGCAGGTGTGGCGTGATCGCACGCGAGAGCGCGCAAAATCTCGAGGACTCGACGTCGACGCATTGGCTGCGAGCGAGGAAGGCGCGTTCCTCTTGCGCTACGAAGCCGGCCTCGCCGTCGGCGATGAGTACAAGATCCGCGCGCCGCTGTCGCGTGCCGCGGACGGCTCGATCAACTTCGCTTGCGGCATCGCCGAAGGCAGCATGATTCGCATCACCGAAAGCAACGAAGAGGCCCAAATTGCCAGTGCGCGCGAGGCAGCACGGCGCGCGCGCGAACGGCTCGGCGCTCCCGTCGCCGGCGCGATCGTCTTCGACTGCATTTGCCGCAATTTGATCTTGGGCAGCGACTTCAAGCGCGCGGTGCACGCGATCTCCGAAGAGCTCGGCGGTGTTCCGCTCGCTGGCTTCGAGACGTACGGCGAGATTGCACTCGACGCCGGCGACATGAGCGGCTTCCACAACACGACCAGCGTCGTGCTCGCGTTTCCGAAACACTGATGGTAGCGCTGATCTCTTCCAGCCCGCCCCCCTCGAATCGGCGCATCGGCGTCGACCAATTGGTCGAGTTGCTCGCGCCGGCGCTTGGACGCGAGAAGAGTCACGAATTGATCCTGGCTGCCGCCAAATCGCTCGGGCACGATGCGGAGCGACTCAATTTGAAGCAAGCGATCGCGCTACTCGAGAAGTTGGGCGGCGATCCGGGCATTGTCGGCGTCGCGGCGCGGTTCGCTCACGCTCGACTGACCGCGCCGCAAAAAAAACGAGGCGACTCGGAAGCACCTCAAAACAGCCTCGCTCCAAGCAGTGAGGCCACGAGTGCTGCGCCCGCGCCGACGATCGAAGCGGACGAGCTCGCGGCGCTCTTGGCGCACAGCATGGGCACGGAAAAGAGTCGCGAAGTCGTGCAATCCGCGTTGGCGCAGCTCGGCATTTCGACGCGCGACTTGAACGCCGAACAAGCGCAAGCCGTGCTCGAGTTCTGCGCCAAGTTGGACGGCATCGTCGGCGTCACGGCTCGCTTCGCCAAAGCGCGCCTGATCCTACGACTCAAGAAGCAATAGCGCCGCGTCGAGCCCGGCGACGTCGCGCGATCGCGAGCGCCGCGTAGCCGAGCAAGCCGAACAGCGCGCCGCCGCTCGTCGAGCTGCGACCGAGTTCGCAGCTGCAACCCGAGTTCGAATTCGAACCTGACGCGGCACCCGAGCTCGTACTGCTGGCGCCCGAGCCTGGCGCGCCACCGCCGTTCGGTCCACTCGTGCCGCTCGTGCCAGCGCTGTTTGCGCCGCCAGTTGGCTGACCATTTCCACCGACGCTCGCGCCGCCATTGCCAGCGCCGCCCGCGCCCGTGCCGCCCGCACCGCTTGCGCCGGTCGAGCCAGCGCCGCCGGTCGCGCCGCCCGTGCCGGTGCAAGTCGCGGTGGCACCGCTGACGGTCACCTCCGCGGTCGCGCTCGCGGGCACCGAGAGCGCGATCAGCGTCGATTTGCCAGCGGTTGCCGTGACCGGCGAGGCCGCCGTGCCGCCCACGCTCAGGCTGTACATGCCGGCCGCGAGGCCCTCGATCGTGAGCTCGGTTTGATGCGCGTCCCCAGTTTGGTTTTGCAGCGTGAAGCCGAGATAGTCGTTCGTGTCGCTGATGGTCGCGCCCGAGTAGCGATCGCGATTCAGATCCAAATGAAACTTCTGCGAGATCAAATTCAAGCGCTTGAACACGCCATCGTGCGGAGTGACGGAAGTGCACGTGCCAGCGTGCGAGACATCACTGCCGTAGCCGAACAGGCCGAAAATCGGGTCGTTCGCGACGTCCGCACTCAGGATGCGGATGGCGCCGAATAGGCCGAGATCGGCTTCGCCCGCCATCTCACGCCAACCGTTGTGCAGCTTGCCGTTCGCCGGGTCGAAGCTGTTCACGTAGACATTGCCCTTCATTGCTTGATACGTCCACGAGATCGCGCCAAGGTTCGCCGGATCCGCGTCGATCTGCCCGGAGTTGATCGCGTTCACGTTGGCAATCTTCGCGGCATACGACAACCGCTCGTCGAGCTCCGGCGTAGTCGAATAATGACGCAGGTAATCGTCCATGCAGTAGCCGGCGAGTGCGGCCGTGTATTGGAATTGCCACCAATTCTCGCCGTTCAAAGTGACCGGGTCGGCGTAATAGTACCAAGTCGGTTCTTGGCCGCGACAGGCGCGC
>DATATR010000341.1:0-20687 GCA_036268695.1 Polyangiaceae bacterium
GCGCATCGCTTGGTGGCCGCCTTCGGTCGTCCAATCGCTGTTGATGGCGGTGATCTTGAATGGGGAGCTGCCGAGTTGGTCCTGCATCGCCGTGAAGCGACGTTGCGCGGATGACGTGCCGAGTGGTCCGCGGATGTAGACGAGCTCGCCGCCCTGAGGAAAAAGAATCTTGAACTGTTGCGCCTGAATTTGGCCGATTTCGCGCTGATTCGGGCTGACCGAGAAAAGCGGCACGCGCGGGAACTCCGCGCGCAGCGCGTGAATGTAGTCGCTCCAGCGATTCAACAGCACCCAACCGACACCCTGAGCCGCGGCTTCACGCGCGACAATGCGCAGCGCGGCTTCCCGCACTGGACACACCAGGAACACGGTCGGTCGTTGCGCGCGCGGCAAGGCGAGCGCGGCGCGAATTTGTTTCTCCTGCGTCTCGTGACTCACGCTCGCGGCGAACACTTGTACCGGCAGATTGCGTCGCCGCGCCGATGCGAGACAATCCTCTTCGAGCAAGCGCTGATAATCGTTAGTGCCGCTCAGCAGAAAGAGCGCGAGTCGCGGAGCATCCATCTATCCCGAGCAGTATGGCATAGCACGCCGATGTCGTTGGCGGGCAATGCTCAAAGCTGTCTCGGCTTCCATTGTAGGACACGCGGTGTAGGACACGCGCCACGTTCGAACTTCGTCGCTGCATGTCCGTTGCGCTTTGGCGGCGCGCAAATTCTCCACACTTTTGCCGCGCACTAATTAATGCAAGCGAATTGGCGCAAGTTTATGCTGTCCGCATGGCGACCAAAGCTGAACGATTTCGGGCCGAACAACAGGTCAACCACAGCAAAGCCAAACCAAAGAAGGAAAAGCAGCACGGCATCGATCGGGCAGTGAACGCCGCGACCGCCGGCGTGAGCGGCGAAGGCATGGCGCAGCGCAATCTCGCCAAGCGCTCGAACAACAAAGGCGGCCCCGCGCTGGAAGTCTCGAACCATGGCACCCCCTCTCGCAAATCGACGCGCAGCAGCGCCGGTCGGGTGAAATCGGCTTCGAATCTGCAGCGCCGGCAAACGCGTCGCGTCACTTCGTCGACCGCGCGCGCGGCACGCGCCGCTGCACGCGGCTGAACCTCCGAGCGAGTCACGCTCAGCGCGCGCAGCGCAAGCCGACGAAGCCGTTGTGATCGCCCGGATCGCGGCTGTAATGCGAGGCCGAACGCAAATACGAGGCGTCGCAAATACGAGGCGTCGTTTCCGGCGCTACCGCCGCGGAAAACGCACTGCGCGCTAACTGCGCCGCTCGCGTTCGCGCGGTCGTCCCAGCTCGCTTGCGCATACGGATTGGCGAACGTATCGCGATTCCATTCCCATGCGCTCTTGGCGTTCGCACTCGGCTCGGCACTCGTGCGCGTAGGCGCCGTCGCAACAGCGCCGTGGCGCGGCGCTAACCGCCGTACGATTCATCCTGCTCGATGCGCGACAGGACCCAATCGAAATCCCCGCTCGTGACTTTGACGCGACAGTACTCGCACTGCCCGCTCATGCCGATGCGGAGCGGCGCGCCGCAATTCGGGCAATTCGGATCTTGGCGCGGCGCGCCGCGGCGATCGGTTCCGCGGATCACCGTCCAATATTCGGAATAGGTGCGCGGGCGGTGGCGATTGCCGCTCAGCAATTTGCCGTCGTCCGAGATCGTGTAGTCGAGGCCGGATGCGAAGACGCGCAGCGTGATCGCGTCGAAGTGCGCGTCCGCGAGCACGTTTGCCAAATCGATGCGCATGATCGCGGCGTTCTCGTTCACGTTGCGGCAGTGCGCTTGAGTGTAAAGATCAATCCAGTAGTACATGGATTGAAACAGGTTGTCCGATACGTACGGACGAATGCGCAGCGGATCACGACTTGACCACGCCACTTGCAGCTCGCTGAAAATCAGCCCAATTCGGCCTTGCAGCGCTTGCCAGCTGAGCGCGGGATCCTTCTGCTGCAGCTCGCCGAAACGGGCTTGTGCCCCGCGATCGACGATGGTCGAAAGCTCGGTGCCACTTTCGGCGACATCGCTCGTGAGCAAGGGACCGCGCGCTTCGCGTTCGCGGTTGACGAAGCTCGTGACCATCCAATCGAAACGACCAAAACCGACATCCTGCTGGCAATAGCTGCACCGCGTGCCACGCACGGACTCGAGCGGCGCGCCGCAGTTCGGGCAATCGAGCGTGCGCGAGCGCGCGTAGGGCCGGGATTTGGCACTCGGCGAGCGCGCGAGCGTCATGCGATCGACGGCGTAGTAACGCCGCGAGCCACCGCTGCGCAGCACTTCGACGTAGTTCGACTCGATCTCGATTTCGATCTCGGTCATCGGCGCTTCTACGCCGGAAAATCTCACGTAGCGCATCGCGCCGATCACGATGCCTTGTACTTCACTGATTTGCGGATCAACCAAACTCTGCGCGACGTTCGGCGCCAAGTACGCGGCGATTGCTTGCGGCCCGGTGGCGCGAGCGCGCTCCACGACGGCGTACAACAAATACGCAAAATCCTCAAATAAAACCAAGGAAAATCCGGGATCGATCGCGCGAATCGCGTCGATCGCCGTGCGCGATACTTGAGCGTTGTCTTCCACGCTCGTCACGGCTTGGACTTGCTCCGCCGTGGTCGTGGACCAACCTTGAAGCTTCGAGCCAGCAACCGATTTGATCACGAAAAACAAAACCACGATCGTGACGAGTGGCACGCCGAAGGCCGGGTGCACAAAACAGAAAATGATCAGCTGCAAGATCAACCCGGAGCTGTCCCCACCCCCGCCGTAGCCTCCGCCACTTCCGCTGCTGTGATAGCTGCTGGTCGAGCGGGAGCTACCTGAAAAGGACTGGCCGCCACCCGGCCGTGCCCATGCCGCAAGCGAAACGCTCAGCGCGAAGAATACGGTTGCAAACAAGAGCCAAGTGAGACGGCGTTTGCGAGAGCTCATTGCACTTCGTCCGGGAGCTCGTTCACGTCGTCGGCCGAGCGCGGGTAGGCGCGGCCGAGCAGCGGCCCAAAGCTCGTGAGCGTCCGTTGAAACTCCGACAAATCGCGGCGTTTTATCGCCGTTTCCAGCGCTTCGATCGCGCTCGCCCAGCCCGGCTCGAGCTTCACCGGATCGAGGCCGATGTCCGTCAGCACGACCACGCGCCGCTCGAATAACGAAACATAAACCAAAATCCCACTCCGACCCGAGGTGCGCGAGATGCCGAGATCGAAGAACGCGGCACGCGCGGCGGTGTTTACATTCGCAGCCAGCGTGCTCGGGCGCGAGATCGAGCGGCGCAACGTGTCGAGACTCGCGGCCACGCCGCTGCCGAGCGCGAACGCGAGTACGCCTTCGAGCGCGATGGCCTCGACGCTGTAAACCGCGGGCGCGAGGAGCAAAACCAAAACCACGAACGCGGCGAGTCCGAGGCCAAAGTGATACGCGAGCACGCCGTAGCGCCCCGATTGTTTGCGCACCGCGACCACGACTTCGGCCGAGGTTTGCGCTTCGACCGCACGCACCGAAGCCGCGCTCGTGCGCTTGGCTTCGTCGCTAAAAAAGTCGCGTTCGCTCATGAACTCGAGAAGATTCGGCGGAATCACGCCGATTCGCAAGGCACAATCCAGGCACGAGGGGATTGCCGCTCGCGCGCTCGGTCCCACATACTCGGCCATGTCCCAGAGCCCGAGTCAGAGCTCGATCGCGAACGCGAACGCGGCGGTCGTTCGACGCGGGGTAAACGCGAGCGATTGGTCGCTGTTCGCCATCGCGCTCGCGGTGACCGCGATTTGGGGCTTCAACTTCGTCGTGATCAAGGTCGGCACGGAGGGAGTGCCGCCGCTCTTGCTCGCCGCCTTGCGCTTCGTGTTCGTGGCGCTACCCGCGGTGTTCTTCGTCAAGCGGCCGCGCGCGCCATGGCTGCTCGTCGCGGGCTACGGCTTGTTCCTCGGCGTCGGCGAGTTTGGTTTGCTGTTCAGCGCGATCAAACTCGGCGCGCCGGTCGGGTTGAGCTCTCTCATCTTGCAGTCGCAAGCTTTCTTCACCGCGCTCTTGGCCTCGTTCTTTTTGGGCGAGCGCTTCGCCTTGCACAGCGCGCTCGGCCTGCTCGTCGCAAGCCTCGGCCTCGTGCTGATTGGCGCGCAGCAAAACCGACCGGGCGCATGGGGCGGACACTTCACGCTCGGGCTCGCGATGCTCGTCACGGCCGCGGCGATGTGGGCGGCCGCGAACATCCTGGCGCGCCGGATCGGCAACGTCGGCTCTCTGAATTTGTTGATCTGGTCGAGCTTGGTTTCACCTCTACCGCTACTTTTACTGTCATTTGTTCTCGAAGGGTCGCGTGCGATGCTCCGCGCGCTCGGCTCGCTGTCCTGGCTCTCGGTCGGCGCGCTCGCCTACCTCGTCGTGCTCTCGACGCTCGTCGGCTACGGCGCTTGGAATCATTTGATCGTCAAACACAGCGCGAGCAGGGTCGCTCCATTTTCGATGCTCGTGCCGATCTTCGGCATCAGCTCCAGCGCATTGTTTTTGGGTGAGCACTTCAGTGCCTGGCACGCCGTGGCCGCCGCGCTCGTCGGCACCGGACTCGCGCTGGACGCATTCGGCCGGCGCAGGTCCGGCGCTCGCTGAATTCGAGGCACCGAGTCACAGCGGGGCAACGCGCCGCACACGCGACGACGCTCGCGCCGTCATGGGCGACGCGCAGTATCGGCCGGCGTGTCGCGAGCGTGGCCCAAAGTTTGCTGCATATCGAACATGGCCTCGACCGATCACGATTCCTCCGTCAGCGACGATGACTACAACCCGCACGGCGAACACGTCGTCGAAATCCCCCCGCGCCACGCGGACGCGCATGCTCAGCAAAAACGCTCGTATGCGACGCTCGGCGTCGCGGTCTTCATCGGCATGGCCGGCATGATGATCTTGGCAGGGCTCGTGCTCGATCATTCGGTCCACGAAACCGTCGACGCTGCGCGCCAAAACCAGCTGCGCGATGGCTGGCAAACGCTCAGCGCGATCGCCGCCGAGGGCGCCGAAGCGGATCAGATGGCGGCCGCGGCTGCGTCCGCGCGAGCTGCGAACGCGAACGCGAACGCGAACGCGAACACGAATCCCGTCGAAGTATTGCCCGTCGTGCAATCGCCCGCGCCGACCGTCGTCGTCGTGCCGGTGCCAGGCGCAAGCGCGACTCAAAGCGCGAACCCGGCGCCCGCGACAGCACCAGCGAACACCGCGCCCGTGCCGATCAGCGTGCCCGTTCCCGTGCCCAACGCCGCAATCGCGCCGCGAGCATTTCCGAACGCGCCGCTCGTGAACGCGAACGGCACGCCCGCGACGACCAACGCGCCAGTCGCAACTCCAACGCTGAACGCCGCGAATACGCCGAACGCGAGCGTGCCCGCAACGAATCCGGTGCAGCCGCTGCCGAACGGCGCCGTGCCCGCGTCGCCGGCAAATCAATCCCTCCCCACCGGCGCCGTGCAACCGTTCCCCGCCACTCAGCTTTGCGGCATCACCACGTGCAACTTGGGCAGCGTCTGCTGCAATCCGAGCTGCGGCATTTGTACGGCGCCGGGCGCCGTGTGCTCGCTTCAACCCTGCGGGTGATTTTTTTGATGGTCACGCGTCACGTCGAAGCGCGGCGCAGCCTTCGGCGTCGCGTTGCGGGTTCGACGTGAAATAAGTCGCTCAATCTCCGCACGGCGCAGTCTGAGGATTTTTCAGCGCGACCGCTTCGGGCACGAGCCCCGGCGGCACGAGCCACGGCGTTGCGCCCGGCATGCCGCGCCTCGCAATTTGCGGCGCGGCGACCGTGCCGCTGATTTGCAAGCCGGAGAAAGACGGCGTCGCGGGATCGGAATTGAAGCTGATCAACGTATTCGTGAACGGCTCGTACACGACCGTTCCGACGATGTTGTCGGCTGAAGCCGGACTGAACGCGACCACGCTGTCCGGCGCGGCGAACGGCACGGAGTAAAGCAGCGCGGCGTTCGCCAGCTCGCCGGTGAACAAGCGATCCGCACAGGGATCGAGCGCGACGGTCGGAATCGTGATCGAGTTCGAAGGATCGAGTTTTTTGGTCGCGGTCTCGAGCGAGAATTTCAGCGTCGGAGCCAGCGCTGCGCCGGTATTGGCGTCGAACAAAAAGATGCTCGCGTGCGTATCCACTTGGCGCCGCGGCGGCAGCACGATCGCAGCATTTTGCCCGCCGCTCGGCTGCACCCCGAGCGCGCCGTCAGAGCCATCTCGATCGATTTGCGCGAGTGGCGTGACCGCGTCGAGCGAGAACGTGAGCGCGGTATCCAGCGCCCCAACGCTGAGCGACGATTCGTAGACCGTGCAAGCCTCCTCGCTTCCCGCGTCCGGCTCGGCGCAGTTCTCGTTGATGTCGTCCAAGTTGTCGTGCAGAAAGAACACGCGGCCGCCCGCACTTGGCCCCCGGCTCGGCGCGCCTGCCGCGCTCACGAGCGCGTAGCGATACGGGATCGTCAGCGTGCCGATCTGTTTGACCGCGCCCGAAGTGTCGAGCAACGCGAACTCATCGTCGTCTAGCGAGGCACCGAGATGAGTCCCGGTGCGGTACAAAATCCGCTGATTGAGCACGGCAATCGTGTTTTGGTTGGTTGGCTTCGTCACGCTCGCGGTTTGTTCGATGCTGAAACCGGTCGTGGTCATGCTGCCGACGAGCAACGAACCGACGCTCGAAGTCGGGCCCAGGGCCGTGAACACGAACCATTTGTCGCGCGCCGCCTCGTATTCGATCGCAAGCACCGACAGCGACAACTCCGTGCGAGCAATCTCGTGGCCGTCGGCTGGATCGAGCAAGACGAGGTAGTGTTTGGGCGCGGCGCCCTGAGTCGTCGTGCCGACGACGATCAATCCGTCCGTGATCGGCTCGCCGGGTGCGCCGCCCGCACCGGCTTCGCCGCCTGCACCCGCATCACCGCCCGAACCTGCGCTCGGTGACCCAGCCGCCGAAGCGTCGCTCGTGCCCGCGGTGGCGGCGCCAGCCGCGCTGCTCTCTCCCGCGAAACCGGCTTCGATCGCGCCGCCGGCTCCAGCGCCAGAAGCTCCGCCCGAATTGTGCTGCGAATCAGTGGCGGAGCCGCCACACGAGGCGACCACGCAGCAAACCACCGAGCCCAAACCCAACGCACGCGCGAGAAGCATCTCGGGCGGAGTAGCTCAGAACAATGGCTCGTGCAATCCGTCGCGGTTCTCGCGGTCGAGCGCGCGCGCACTCTGTTTTTCATTCTGTAACAGTGCGCGAAGCCGTCGCGCGACGCCGAAGGCTAGGCCGCAATTTGCGCCGCCGCGTGACCATCAATAAAAAATCAAAAAACCGGCTATTGTACGGCTTTGAAGCCATTGAGCGGATTGCCGTAAAAGGCGTCTGACTTCCACGCGCTCTTGTTCCACTTGCCGTCTTGGTCGCCGAGGATTTGCACTGGCACGATCACGCGATCGTCGCCCAAGTTGTTGGATGTGGCGACGCCGTTGTCGAACCTGCCGTCCGCCGTGACGCTGAATTTGATCGAGCGCGCCAGGTGATTTTGCCACAAGATCTTGAGCTCGTAGTTGCCCGGATTTTTCGCGAAGACGAACATGCTGTCGAGTCCCGTTCCGTCTTTGACTTTGTTCCAAGCGACGACGTTCGGAAAATCACAGTGCATGCGCGTCCACTTTGCTTTTTGCGGAATCGAGTCGTCTACCGATTGGTTGGTTTGCTTTTCGACCTCGCTGTCGCAGCTGGCTTGGCCGACTTGCATGCCTTGCATCGCAATTTTTCCGACTTCTTTGCCGTTGAAAAAGATGTGCGGCTCGAAGCTACCGTCGTCCCCGCGTACCCAAAAAGACGCGTGAAATCGCGGCAAATCCCAATTCCGAATGTCGTCCTGGGTCAGATACAAATAGCCGATCGGCAGATTCCAATCGTCGTCCACGTAGAACACGAACTTGTTCGCAGCCTGCGGGCCATGTTCGTTGGATTTGAGCTTATCGACCGTCATCTTGCCGTTGAACAGCGCCACGTCGGTGTTGTTGAGCTCGTTGCGCATTTTAATCGCGAAGCTCACTTTGCCCGTGTACTGCGTGCTCTTCTCCTCCGGCACGTCGCGGCCGCCACAGCGCAGATCGAGGTAGCGACCCTTGACCAGCTCCTGGGTCGGACAATCGAACTTCACACTTCCGGCGCCCGGGATGTTGAAGTCCAAGTAGAGCTGCGCGCCGCTCGGAATCGGGCCGAAGACTCGGAAATCGATCTTCGGCACCCAGCTCCATTTGTCGAAATCTTTTTTGTACGAGTCGAGCGTCAAGGCATTCACTTGCACCCAATCTTTGGCGATCGTCGGTCTCGCGTCAGCCGCGAAGGAGCGCTCGGACGCGCCGAGCGCCGCCAAAGGCACCGCCGAAAACAGCAGAAAATCCCGCGCGAATTTGCACTTTTTTGACACCGCACACCTCGACGTTTGGAGTTCGTTCGTCCCGCCCCGACTCTCGAGATGCTACACGAGCGCGCACTCGCTAGCTTCGAGTCACGCGCGCAAAAGGGTTTACGCAAAGCCGGCAACGAATGCCGCGACTACGGCTGCGCGTAATCGCGCGTGCTCACGAAGCTGCTGACTCGACGCGGTGTTCACCGTCGGTCACGCGCTCGATGATCTTGTACAAGCCGTCGCTCGGCAGTCGGCGATAACCGGACCAGGCAGCGGACGCGAGGTTGCCGTCGGTCAAATGCTCGAGCAGCCGATCGCCGATCACGTGCGCGTCGCGCTGCTTCAAGCCGGCGCCGTTCTCACGCGCCCAGCGCAAGTTGTAGCTCTCGTGAATGCCGACTGGCGGCGCGAGCAAGAGCGGAATGCCGAGCGCGGCATAAAACACGAGCTCGCTCGGTTTGGTCCACAGAATGTCGGTGTCAGCGAGCAACGCGTCGAAGCGATCGAAGTAGCTTTCGAGCACCGGCTCGTACAAAATATTCACGCTCTGCCCGAGTTGATCTTTCAACCCAGCGCGCAGGATTTCGTCTTCGAAACGGACCTTCACGTTGCGCCGCACGCCGGCAATCAAGGTGAGTCGCAGCCTTCTGCGCTCGAGCAGCGGACGCAGCGCGGGCAGAAACACCGCGCTCATTTCGACTTGTGCGCCGGAGCCGCCGACCGCGAACACCAAATGGGGCGGCTCGTTGGTCTCCGGCAGCGGCCCGATGTGCTCGAGATCGGCGGCGAACGCATGGCGAAACGCGTGCATCGGATCGAGCCGCGCGAGTCGCTGCAACAAGTTCTTCTGCAGCACGGTTCGCGCGGGACCCCCGACGAGCGAGTGCGGCAGCGGAAAACCCGTGAGCTCGATCTGCGACTCGCGCACGCCGTACGCGCGCAAACGCCGCACCACGCGGCCGCTCGGCGCAAAATAACGAATCTTGCTGGTCCGCGGCTGAAATGGCGCCCAGACGCGATTGATGTCCGAGTCCGTCACGACGCAGAAGATGCGATCGTAGCCGTGGAAATCGGCGAGCACGGCGGGCGAATAGAACGTCGTCAGGAGCGCGAGATCGTGCTCGCGCATGTACCCGACGATCGAGCGACCGAGACCTTGCCGCGCCGAGCGCTCCAGCAATTTGACGCCGAGCGTGGCAGCCGAGAGGTCGCGAAACGGATACAGATTCGGGATATCGGTGATCGTGTTGAGCACGCCGCGCAGTGGCGTGCCGACCCACGGCACGGTCGAGATCCGGCTCATCGATTCGTACAGCCGTCGCGTTGCCTGCCAGCGACGTTGCTCTTCGGCATCGGCGAGTGGCGGACGATCAGTGTGCAGTGTCTCCACGCGGAGCTCGCGCGCGAGCGTGCGAGCCGGGCGCAAGTGCCCGTAGCCCATCTCGATCGCGACCACGGCCACCCGAGCCGGCCGAGTTTCCGCACTGAGCTCTGAACCGGGCGCGGCGACCTGATTTTCGGGCAGCATTGAGCGCCGCCAGGCTGCAGCGGGCGCGTGCACGCCGTGCAACAACTTCGTAGCTTTGCGGTGAAGAGCGCGCGGCACGCGCTGTTTTGGGCGAATTCAGGCCGATTGGTCGCACGTGTTACGCTCTGCGCGTGGCCGTCACTGCGAAACGCGCGCGCGAGCTCGCGCTCGGGCTCGAAAACGCGAGCGAAGCGCCGCACTTCGATCGCACCGCGTTTCGCACGCCGCGCCGCATTTTCGCGACCCTCGCGCGGAGCGGCGTGGATCTGAATTTCATGTTCGATCACGCGCTGCAAAAGAGATTTTGTGAGCTCGCGCCGGAGGCGATTTCGCCGGTGCCCGGCGGCTGGGGTCGCATGGGCGCAACGTGCTGCGAGCTCGCGAAGATCGACCTAAAGACGTTCCGCGCTGCGCTCGAGGCCGCGCACGCCCGCGCCAACGCGCCGCGACCGAAAGCGAAGCGCGCGAAGCGCTGACAGCCAAACCGCGGGCTACCAGCGCGCGGCGCGACGTGCGCGCTGAACCCAAATCCGAAGCGCTGACTATTTCTTCATCTCGAGCGTTTCGCGCTCGGCTTGTGCGTGCGCGACGACGCGACGATTCTGCGCGCGGCCAGCTTCGCTGTTGTTGTCCGCGACCGGGTGAGTTTGACCGAAGCCGATCGCCGTCAAGCGGTCGGCATTGACGCCGTCGGCGATCAACTGAGTTTTGACGGCTTCCGCGCGGTGCTCCGAAAGTTTTTGATTGTCCTCGGCCGTGCCGACGTTGTCCGTGAAGCCTTCGATCCGCACTTTGATCGTCGGATACTGCTTCATGAATTTGCTGACTTTGCGGATTTCCTTGCTCGCGTCGCCGATGATGTCCGCTTTGCCGGTGGCAAACGTCACGTCCAAATTCATCTGCACTTCGTGCTCGAGTTTCTTCGGACAACCGACCGCGTCGACGAGCGCGCCTTGCGGCGTGCCGGGGCACTTGTCGATATTGTCGGGCACGCCGTCGCCGTCGCTGTCGGCAACCGTCGCGACTGGCGCAGGTGCAGGCGCAGGCGCGGGTGCCGGCGCGGCTTTCGTGAGCGGCATGCCGTCGCAGCCGGGCACGGTCTTGGCGGGAGTCCAGCTCGCGGTGTGCCAGCAGTTGCCTGCCGCGTCGCGCCAGATCTGTCCAACCGTGTTTTCGACATAACCGTCGAGCGCGAGCGCGCTGGTCGACACCGAAAGAATGCCCAAGAAAATTGCGATTCTCATGTTCTGGTCTCGTTCGTTGGCTTCACAAAGGAAGCGTAAACTGCGCGTTCACTATAGTTGACGCCTCGCGCGTTCGTGCGTCGATTGCGCGCCGAAACGAACCGCAACAATCAGCTGCTGATTCGCGGAAAGCCTGGATTTCTCGGCGAATACGCGGCCAAGCGCGCGACGAGACGAATCGTCTGCTGTGATTTTTTTGATGGTCACCGAGCGCGTCGTATTTCGTCTCAGCCTTCGGCGTCAGGTTGTGGCTCCTCGCCCGCGGCGATCCGGGCCCGTCAATTGCACAGCAATTCGCGATGGCGACTCGAACCGCAGCTCGCGCGAAATTCCCGCGCGAAATCGACTTCGAACCCGACACGCTCGGACGATCGGGCGCGCCAATCGCGCTCGTCGTGGCCGTTTGTCTCGGTGGCGGCGCGCTCACATTGGGACTGAGCTACGGCCTGCGCGCAAAATCACAGCCCGCCGATGCAGACCAGTTCGTGAGAAAAGAAACCATTCGCACGACGGCTATCGCAAGCATGGCTGCGGCGCCAGCGCCCGCCGCGAATCCGAGCGAAGACAACACGAGCCAAACAGCGCCCGCGGCGAACCCGAGCGAAGACAGCACGAGCCAAACAGCGCCCGTCGCGCCGTCAGCTCCGCGCACTGCAGCCCAAATCAATCCAAGTAGTGAAGCGACGACGCGCGTCGCTGCCGCGGCGAGCGCGAGCGCTGCTCCGAAGCGCGCGCGACCTCCGGGAGCCACGACCTCGAGTAACCCCGCGTTCCCGCGCGTGACCAGCGCACCACTGCGCGATTTCGAAAGCCCGCAACGCTCGCGCTCGATTCCTGCTTCGGATCGCAGCGACGATCTGCACGTGCCGGGTGGCAACAACTCGGGCTCATCGTTCAACCCGGCGCTGCCGGACAATCGCGCGACCACCTCGCCGAATCCCGCATTGCCAAACGCGGGCTCGGCTTCCGGCTCTTCGAATCCGGCCCTGCCGAACAACTCCGGCTTTTCATTTCCGAGCATGCCGTAGCCAAGCGCCGCGCTCGGCGCTATGGCTGAATTCGTGGATGAAGCCACGAAGCGTGAAATGTATCGCCGAGTGCGCGCGAGCCTCCGCGCACTCCTCGCCGACGAAGACGACTTCATCGCCGCACAAGCGACGGTCGCGTGCGAGCTGCACCATGCCTTCGACTACTTCGACTGGACTGGGTTTTATCGCGTGCGCGGCGCGGATCTCTTGGTGATTGGTCCGTATCAAGGCGCGCACGGTTGCTTGCGCATCCCATTTTCGCGCGGCGTATGCGGCAGAGCAGCGCGCAGCAAACGCACCCAGCGCGTCGCCGATGTATCGCAGTTCGCGGATCACATCGCTTGTTCGAGCAGCACTCGCTCGGAGATCGTCGTACCGGTCGTGACTCGGTCGGGCGAACTGCTCGCCGTGCTCGATGTCGACTCGGACGCGCTCGACGCCTTTTCCGAACTCGATCAAGCCGAGCTCGAAGCGATTTGCGGCGAGCTCGCGGCGCGCTTCGCCTGATAATTGATCCATAAAACTAATATGAAACCGACATCACGCGTCGTTGCTCGAGCTCGCTCCGAAAGCTACCGTGGAAGCATGACCCGGATTTATCTCGCACTGATCGCCGTCATCGCCGCCGCTTCTTCCGCTGCCTGCGGCGGCTCGCAAGCGCCTGCCAAAGACCCGAGCACCGCGGCCGCGGATCCGAACGCGCCCGCGGCGAACCAACCGCCGCCCGGCGCGCAACCGCCAGCGATGGGCCTCGGTGGAACCGGCACCGGTTCCGCCCAAGGCTCCGGCAACATGGGCCACTGATCACGGGCAACCCCGATCAGAGCGCGCTTTGCACGGCTGGCCAGAGCGTCGATTCGGTCGGCTGCGAGTATTCCCAGACCATCACGCCGCCGTCCGCTTTCGATGAAGTGGTGAGTTGGGCAGCGAGACTGGTCGTGAGCTTGCTGGTGAACTCGATGCCCCAAACGAGCTTCGTCGCGGGCGGATTGATCTTCGACTTCCACCAGCTGAGCTCGCTCGTGTACGTGCCCGTGTTGGTGCTGTAGATCATCAAGTTGATGAAGTCGTAACTGTTGACGACGCCGATCGTGGTTTGATCCGTGCCCATGTCTTCGACGATGTATTCGGCCAGCGCGGTCGTGACCAGTTTGCCTTCGGGGCGCAGCTTGGCCACGAGCTTGTTGATGAATTCGGGGTAATTACTGCTCGATTTCATCTGCGCGCCGCGCTCGAGATCGACGTCCACGCCGTCCAGATTCAAGCGACTGATGAACGAATCCATGTTCGAAACCATTGCATCGATGTTCGACTCGTTGCCGTAGGCGTTGATGATGCCGATGTCGTCGTCGGCGCCGCCGATCGAGACCAGGATCTTCACGTTCTTCGCGTGCGCGGCGGCGGCGAGCGTTTTCACGTCGTCGTCGGAGGCGCCCAAGTCCCAATCGGTAGTATTTTTGATCACGCCGAATGCCAAGTTCAGGTGCGTCATCTTCGTAAAATCGATCTTGCCCGCCCAAGACGAGAAGCTGCCATTCCAGTTCGGCAAGTACATCACGACCTTCGTGTCCGGGATCATCGTGTTGCCCGAGCCGCCGCTGCCGCCAGCGGCACCCATGCCGCCAGTCGAAGCGCCGCTCGCGCCGCCGCCGCTCGGCGCACCACCCGAACCTGCCGTGCTCGCGCCGCCCATGCCGACCGAGCCCGCGCTGCCGCCTACGCTCGTCGAACCGCCACTCGACGTGCCCGCGCCGCTGCTCGACGTGCCCGCGCCGCTGCTCGACGCGCCTGCGCCGCTGCTCGACGTGCCCGCGGATGTGTTACCGGTGCCAGCGCTGGTCGTCGCGCTGCCGCCGCTGCTGGTGCCCGCGGAGCTCGCCGAGTCGTCGCCGCCGGAACTGCTGCCGCACGCAACGAGCATCGAGACAGAGCAAAGGGCCAAGGTCGAGCAGAGGGCGGATCGGATCTTCATGCGCGTCGTCGGTGCAATCCGAATGCCAGCTCCAACATGGCTGGAATTGCGGACGTTTGCGTCGTCGTCTACGCAATATTCGTCCAACGATCCGTGCAGTTTGGGTGGTCCGCTTGCTCTCGCGCTCGTGAGCAAGTGAAGCTTAAACGCGCCTCGAAGGCGAGCCTCGCGCGACCGTTCGCGGCATTTTCCGGCGAATACAGCCATCATTCGAGCAAAAATCAGCCAGCCCTGTCGAACGGGCGCACCGTAGATTGATTGACGCGACTCACTTCACCGGGCGCGCAGGAATTCCGATGATGCGACGACTTTTGATCGGCTTGGGGTGCTTGGTTGGTTTGGTTGCATGCGGTCCGATCGGCGGCGTCGAAGCGGACGACTCGGCCGCCGGAGCGAGTTCGGCGGGCAGCGGCGGCAGCGCGGCCGTGACCGATCCCGGTCTCGTCGCCGCCGGAGGCGCGCGACCTGCCAATCCGCACAATCGGCAAGCGCTGATTTGGATTTGGGACAACTACCGCGTCGCGATCGCGACCGTGCTCAAAAATCAAAACAGCGTCACGCACGTGAGTCCCGCGATCTATCAAATGAATTACAGCTACGACTCCGGCGTGTCCCGCGGCGTCAACGCCAACGGTTATTACGACGGACTGAACGGCGCCGCGATGGCGACCGCGCTGCACACGGCCGGGATCAAGGTCGTCCCGCTGATCTACGCAGGTGCCGGCAACAACGGCGTGGACGACGGCATCCGCAACATCGCGACGAACCCGACGACCGCGCAAAATTTCATCGACGCGCACGTGCAAGAAGCGCTCACTCAAGGTTACGACGGCTGGAACCTCGACTGGGAAGTCGCGTCCGCGACCAACGAGCAGTACTCACCCGGGTTGATCTCGTTTCTCACCGCGTTCAAGGCAGCGCTGAACGCCCACCAAATGGAGCTTTCATTCGATCTCGGAGGTTGGTTCGTGAAGCAATGCACGGACAGCGGCGGCTCTGGGCTCGTCGATCTCACCACGCTCGGACCGGCCGTCGATCAGGCGATCATCGAGGACTACAGTAAGACGTTCGGCAGCGTCGGCCTGGGTAGCTGTCCGAGCACGCCACCGGGCGAGGTGGATTGCGGCTCGTTTAGCGACGGACTCTCGGTGATGTGCGCGACCACGAGCAACGTGGTCTCGATCGGGCTCATCACGCCGGATAGTAATTTGTTCGCGCCGCAAGCGCTCGACGCGATCGGCAGCTACGGCTTCAAGAGCGTCGCGCTTTGGCCGGATGATTCCGCGTTCCTCAACTCGACAGGCATCCCCAACAATCAAACCTGGTTCGACGTGTTCGGCGGCTGGCTCTCGCAGTAAGCCGGAAAGCGTCGCGACGTGCGTCGCTTCGGTTGCTCGGCGCAGATCGTTCGGGCAGAATCCCTGCCCCCGATGAACGTGAGCCGCGCGACCAGTTGGCAGCTCCGAGTCACGCCTGACGGCGTGATTCACGCGAAGTTCGTCGGCCCGACGCGGAGCGATGAAATCGCGCCGTTCATCGCCGCGTTGGTCGCGCTCATGCCCGCTGCCCAGGCCCGCCTGATCTTCGATTTGCGCGAGCTCGAAGGCTACAACGCCGAAACCAAAGGCCCGATGAAAGCCTGGCTTTTGAAGCACAAATTGGCGATCGGCGAGCTGACGGTGATCGTCGCCAAATCGCGCACGATCTTGAAGATGGTCGTCGCCGCCATGTCGCTCGCAACCGGCGTAAAAATCTCGATTCGTGATGTCGAAGAAGCGCCGAGCCTTGCCGCGCCGTGAAGCTCAGCCCGAGCTGGCGCTCTCGTTCGCATCCAGAATCGCGCGCACGCGCGCCAAGAGCGCTTCATGCGAGAAGGGTTTGCGCAAGAGATGCACGCCGTCCGCAAGCGCTTCGTTGGTGTAGCCGGAGATGTAGAGTACGGGCGCGCGTGGCCGCGTCTTCTTGAATTCACGCGCCAGCTCCACGCCGCCCATCTTCGGCATGATCACGTCGGTGATCAGCAGGTGGATTTCGCCAGCGTGCTCGGCCGCCGCCTTCAACGCCTCCTCGCCGTTCGAGGCCGTGATCAGGCGATAACCGCGGCTCGATAGCTCCGTCACGGCCAGGTGCCGCACGAGATCGTCGTCTTCGACGAAGAGCAGCGTTTCATTGCCGGCTTCGACCGGCAAATTCATGCGCTGCGACGGCGGCGTATCGACGGGCGCCTCGACCTCGGGCAGGTAAATGCTGAACGTGGTTCCGGCGCCGAGCCGGCTCTCCACGCCGATGTGTCCGCCGTTCTGCTTGACGATGCCGTAACACATCGCAAGCCCGAGTCCCGTGCCTTTGCCGAAATCTTTGGTCGTGAAGAATGGTTCGAACAAATGAGCCTTCGCTTCGTCGCTCAAACCCTGACCGGTGTCGCGCACGGTGAGCAGCGCGTAGCGGCCCGCGGTGATTTCGGGCAGCGGTCGCCGTGACTCGTCCTCTTCGATTTGGCTCGGCGCGGTGTTGAATGAAAGGGTGCCGCCCTTGGGCATCGCGTCGCGCGCGTTGAGGGCCAGGTTCAAGAGCAGCTGCGAGATCTGGTTCGGGTCGGCTCGGACGCGCAAGCTCGTGAGCGAAAGATCCACGCTCATGTCGATGTCTTCACCGAGCACGCGCTGCAGCAGATTCGAGGTCTCGAGCACGAGCGAGTTCACGTCGATGACTTGCGGCGCGATGATTTGCCGTCGCGCGAAGGCGAGCAGTTGCTTGGTCAGGTTCGCGCCGCCCTCGGCCGCCAGGTTGAGCAGCGCGAGGTATTCGTGCGCCAGTGAGTTCGCCGGCAACTCGCGCTGCGCCACGGCGATCAGGCCGAAGATGCTGGTCAAAAGATTGTTGAAGTCGTGCGCCACGCCGCCGGCGAGACGCCCGATGCTCTCGAGCTTCTGCGCTTGAAGCAGCCGATCCTCGAGCTGTTTGCGATCGGTCACGTCCTGCGACACGACCACGATGCCGGTCACGTTTCCGTGCTCGTCGACCTGGGGCAGCTTCGCGGTCTCGAGCCAGCGTTTGCCGGTCTTCTCGATGATGCCGAGCATCGGCTTGCCCGACTCGATCACCTCCAGATCGCCGCGATAGTGTTCGGCGGCCTGCTCGGGGAACCATCGTTCGGTGGGTGTGTTCGCGAGCTCCTCCGCGCTGACGCCCAAAGAATCCGCGACCGCGCGATTCACTCGCCGGATGCCGTTCTTCGTGTCCTTATAAAATACGAAGGCTGGAAAGGCATCGACGATGAGCTGAAGCTCCTCGCAGCGCCGCAACAATTCTTCGCGACTCGGCTCGCTCTCTCCGCTGCTCTTTCGCCCGCTCTTCATCGATCGACGCTCGAGCATGGACAATGCCCGGGTCGGAAGCGACTTGCTACAGGTTCGCGACGGAAACGGCTTCGTCGGAATCGTCGCGAATGTGAATTTTCACGCCGGTGGCGAGGCTGATCACGGCGATCACCATCTTCAAGATCGCGCCGGATTTCGGCACGATAACGGTCACCGTGTCGATCCGCGCTTTGTTGTCGCGCAGCCAAGTCTTGATCGGCTCTTTCGTGTCCGGATTGTGGCCCTCGAGCGCGCGCAAATCGAACACGACGTTCGCGTCTTCATCCGGCATCATCTCGTTCAATGCGCGAATGAATTCCGGGCACTCCGAAGACCGAGTCGGGCCGACGAAGCGCAACCAGATAGTGCCTGTGGCGGCCACTTTCGTGATCGCCCAGCTTGGCTTTTCCCCTCCAGCTTCAGCCATGCGTTTCTATCTCATTGAGGCGCCTCGGGTGCAAGCCTCAAGGGCGTGGCGACATTGCACTCCCCGGAAGCATGAAGCGCGAACCTAACCTACATTGCAATAGACACTGTCGCTAGATCAAGTTGCGCGCCGCAACGCGCGCGATTCAAAAGCAGTTGATTTGGGATCAGTGAGTCAGTGGTCCGTCACGGGTAGAAGCCCACGCGCAGGGGCGTCCGGAGTCGTCAGATGACAATTTGTGCAGTTGCGCACGTTCGCTGGAAAGCGATCCGAGCGATCGTGGATGGTGTGCACACGAATATCGAGCACGTTGTCGAACTCGATCCCGAGGGACGAGTGGCAGCCAAAGCAGGCGCGCCGATCGCCGATGCCGTGCAGGATGGTCGTGAATTGAGTGCGCTCATCCGAGTGACAGCTGGTGCACGCCGTCTTTGGCACGAATGTCGTGGGCTTGGCCTGACCGATTTGGATGTCCACCGACGTGGCGCGGTTCAGCGCTTCACCCGCGAACTCGCGCCGCGCTTTGATCGCCGCGACGTAGGTGCCCGGTGCAGCGTCTGACGGGATGGTGAATGTCACCGTATCCGAGACCGGCGTGTTCCAAAGCGACGGATCGGTGATGCCGCCGAAGGTGATCGCAGCAGACGGAATGGTCTCACCCACCGCCGTAAAACCATCCACCGCGGCTGTTGCAAAAGGTACCTGCGGAGCGAAGAGCAAATTCGGGTCGACGACCGTGGCCGGCGTCTTGAGTTTGTCGGTCGGGCCTGAAAGCACGGTGAGCAGGTTCGATTCGCGGTGCTTCAACGCGTAATAAAGGCGCGTCTGTAATTGGATATTTAGATAACGTAAACCACTCTGGTCTTGACCAGATAAAGTCGATGCGTACGTCGGCAACGAGCCCAGCGGGTGCAGGCGATTGCCTTTTCCATCGCGGAACGTCACTCGGAAGGTTACATTTTCGCCCGGCACGTAGAAATGACCGTTGGCCGGCGTGCTGATCGGCGCGTAGCTCACGCTGAAGCCGTAACCGAATGGCAAGCTGCTCGGCGCGCTGTGCGTCAGTGCGACATCGTAGTGGCTACGTGGCAGCTCGTCGAAGCTGAGCCGCAAACCGGTGGCGGACGCGGGCAGCGTGCGCGCATCGCGCTCGGGGTGAAGCGCGTCCCGATATTGGATCAAAGCTTCCTCGGTGTACGTCGCCGCCGAGCAATCACCGACGCTGGCGCAACCAGTCGCGATTTGTCGCGCGTTGAAGCGACGGGTGAAGCCGTCGTCCCCCGGCCTCTCGCGATCGTCGCTGCCGGCGTTCGCGATCAACGCGGGACCCAGTTCGTGGCCGTGCGCGTCGAGGGCAATCACCTTGAAACTGGCTGAATTCTCCATCCAGCGCGCGTCCCTGAAATAACGTTCGCGGCTGAAGGTGCCGTCGAGAGCCGGGATCCAGATTTCTTCGACTTGTTTCACGCCGCGCCAATCCAAATCCCGAACTGCGGGGCTCGCGATCAAGTCACTGATGCCGTTGTCCGTCGCAGATGGAACGGATTCGGTGATGTCGATCTCTTGCAAAAAGCGCGCGGGGTTCCCGAGCGATGTGAGCGGCGGCATCACGCCGTTTTGAAAGAAGAGGCTCAGCCCGACCGGCGTGTCGACCTGGAGTGCATCGTCCACCTGGGCGACGGGTTCGTCCCCTTTGGCGCCGCAACCCCAAGCACCCGCGCATGCGACCGCGAACAGAAGCCACTGCTTTGCGCTCATCCGTTGCCCTCCAAAGTGCGCGGCGTAGTCAATCGAATCCGATCTCGACCGACACCCGTGCAAGACTCAGATTAATCAATGGACGACTGCAAAAAAATTGTCAATGAACAGCACTCTCCGAAGCAGATAAAGAGTCGGAGTGAGTCTGCTTGAGTGGGTGGAGCGGAGCCGGCGGATTTCGTCAAAGACGATGAAGGAGTGGAGTCAGGGTGAGGCGTTTTTGCGGAAGGCGTGGGCGGCGAGGATGTCGGCGACGCAGAGTGTGAGCTTTCGCGCGGTTGGTAAGTGCAGGAACTCGTTTGGCCCGTGTGCATTGGAGCCAGGGCCGAGCACGCCAGTGATGCAAAATTGAGCATTCGGAAATTGCTCGCCAAGCATGCTCATGAACGGAATCGTGCCGCCTTCACCCAAGTACATCGCTGATTTTCCAAAGCGGCGAAGTGAAGCTTGCTCCATCGCTGTTTCCAGCCACGGCTCGAGCGGCGGCGCATCCCAACCATTGCTCGATCCGCCCGCGTCGAACACGACTTTGGCACCGTAAGGAGGATCGCGTTCGAGCACGGCTTTCACCTGCGCGGCAGCGCGAGCCGCGTCCGCTCGCGGCGGCACGCGCAAAGACAACCTCACGCGGGTGAACGGCCTGAGCACGTTGCCCGCGTTCGCTGGCAGCGGCAAACCTTCCGCACCGGTGACGGCGAGGGCCGGTCGCCAGGTGCGATTCAAGATCAACTCCGCGTTGTCGCTCGAGACGGGCTGCACGCCGGGCTGGAGCGGGAACTTTTGCCAAACTTCGGCGCCGAGCGCGGCGGCGGCGCGCGCCGCTTGTTCAGCGCGCTCGGCGGGAATGGGCACATTCAGTGCTTCGAGCTGGATGCGGCCAGTGTCTGCATCTTCGAGCCGCGCGAGCAACTGGCGCAGCACGCGAAAGCTCGACGCGACCACGCC
>DATATR010000342.1:0-8046 GCA_036268695.1 Polyangiaceae bacterium
CCCGCGCCTGCTCCGCCCGCGCCAGCCACAAATTCCGGTCCTCCCTCTGCTACGCCAGCCCCGCCCAGCTCGAGCGCTCCACCGGTCGGCGTGTTTCCAGACCAGGCGCCGCGTTCGAATACATCGAAATAGTTCAGCCAGCGTGCTCCCGAGCGAGCAAACGGCAACCATGTGATCGAATTCGCGGACCCGCGCATTACAGGGTCGTCGGGCGAGAGTTTCGGATTCGGACCTCGTCGTCACCGGCGCAATCCACCCATGTTCGCTTGGGTGCAACCCATCGGGCCCGAGAAGATGAGCCAAACCTCGCAGCAAACACCGGAAGCCGCGCGCACCAACGGCAACTCGGCGCTGAACGGGTTCGATCACACGCGCGACTCAGATAGCCCCGCGTCGTCGGACAAACCCAAGCGGGCACGTCGTGTCTTCACGGCGGCGGAGAAGCTTCGCATTTTGCAAGAAGCCGCGAATAGCTCGAAGCGTGGCGAGATTGAAGCGTTGCTCCGTCGTGAAGCGATCTACAGCTCTCACCTCGCGGCTTGGCGCAAGCAACTCGCCCTCCGCGGCACACAAGGACTCGAAGGTGCGAAGCCCGGCCGCAAGCCGAAGCTCGATGCGCGCGACCATCGGATCCAAGAGCTCGAACGTCGCGTTCAGTTTTTGGAGAGCGAGCTCGGCCGAGTCACCGGCAACACGAACTACGCGAGCAGCGTGCTCTCCGTCGGCGAAGCTTGCTGACGAGCAGCGCGCAATCGTCGCATCGCTCGCAACGAGCACGCTGATCGCTCGCACTGACGCGCTCGTTGCTCTGTGCGACCAAATCAGTTGATTTCGAGGCGGCATTGCAGCCTCGTTTATCGCTCCGTGGGACCGCGGCCAACGATTCGGCCGGCATACCTCGCGGGTGAGAGCGCGTCACGGAAACGTTGCGGAAGCACTGCGGACTGCGCAAATTCCGATCCAGATTCGCCGCGCGTATGTGACTCGATGTGACAATTCTCCGCGCAGATCGAATGCTGCAAAAGGGCTTGCTGAGTTCGCACTCGAGCCAATAGTTGCACGTGTGGATCAAGCGAATCCTTCGACGAGCACTTCGCCGTCACCCAAGTCTTCTCGCGAAGACGCACGTTTCCCGAGCTGCCCCGCCTGCGGACGAGACGACGTGCGTCGTTCGCACGCGCGCGGTTTGCTCGACAGCCTCGCGCGCACGCTCGGGTTTCGACCATACCGCTGCCGCGCGTGCCGCACTCGCTACTTCTCGAGCGAGTGATCGCGCGCTCGTTTTGGCGTTGAGCTCCGGAAGCTCGTCAGCCGGCCGCTCTCGTCTGACGAGCTTCGGCACGGCGACGCATGAAGCGGCGCCAAAAAAATAAAACCAGAAGAGCCAGCACCGTGCCACCCACGGCCAGGCTGAGCTGCACGTACAGGAATTTGCTGAGCGCTCGATCGACCTCCGGACCGCACGAGAATGAAGCCTCGAGCGGCTGGTAGAGCAGGCTCACCAGTTTAGGTCCGAGCACGACCGAGAGGACGAACCCGAGCACCGCTCCGGCGCAGGCGATGAGCAGCGTTCGCCGCCAGCTGGACTTGACTACGATGACCTCGGTCACGGCCGCGAGTCTAACGACACCCGCTCCGCACAGTCGAGCAAATATCGAGTGATCTTGCGGCTCGAACCGGCCGCCGCTTGCGAGGCCCGAAGCGCGGCATCATAGAAGACTCGGTGAGTCCGTTCGTTCTCGGGTCGTTGGCCGCGTGGCTCGTGGTGGTCGCGTGTGCTTGGCTGTTTCGCTCGCGCAGGTACGCAACGTTTCGCGCCGTTGGTCTCGGCTTCCAGGTGTTGTTCGCGAGCGCGCTGTTTCCGCGCGTGCATGCGCTGTGGCCGCTGTTCGTCTACGGGCATGTCGCGGTATTCGTGCAAGCGCTGGCGCTGATTCGGCCGCGGCTTCGGCCGTTCGTGTATCGCGCGCTGATCAGCATTCCGGGCGCGCTTTTCGGCGCCGGAACCATGCTCGCGTTGCCTTGGGTTTTGCTGAGCGCCTTCGGCGTCGCGCTGCCGGCCTTGTGGCTGCCGTATGCCGTCGCGCTCGTGGGTGTGATTCAGTCGCTGTTCAGCACCGAAGAAGACGTGCACATCTCGATCGCGGACGGCGAGTCCGTGCCCGAGCTTGCTCGACATCGCGCGCACGGGCCGACCGTCGCGCGGCCGCTTTCAATCGTGCAGATCACCGATCCGCATCTCGGACCGTTCATGTCCGTCGCGCGCCTTCGGCGGATCGCGCAGCGCGCGGTCGAGCGAAAACCGGATTTGGTGCTGCTCACCGGCGATTTCTTGACCATGGAATCGCAGAGCGATCCCGAACTGCTCGCGACCGCGCTCGCGCCGCTCGCGGCGCTACCTGGTCGCTGTTTCGCGTGCTTCGGCAATCACGATCACGAAGCGCCAGAAATCGTGCAGCATGCCTTGGCACGCGCCGGCGTCACCCTGCTCGTGGACGAAGCGCGCGAACTTGAAACCGCAGTCGGCCGCGTGCAAATCCTCGGTTTGGATTTCGTCTGGCGCGATCGCAAGGAGCACCTCGCGCGAGTCTGCGCGGCCGAGCCGCGAAAACCAGGCTCACTACGGATCGTACTCTTGCATGATCCCGGCGCGTTCAAGCATTTACCAGCGGGTGAAGCGGATTTGGTTTTGTCCGGGCACACGCATGGTGGCCAAGTCGGCCTAGTGAGCCTCGGGCTGCCCTGGACGATGATGCGGCTGTTCGTGAACATGCCGGACCACGGCTTTTGGGCGCGCGGCAGCGATCGCTTGTACGTGCATCGCGGCACGGGGCACTACGGCTTTCCGTTGCGGCTCGGCGTGCCCGCGGAGCAGAGCATGCTCTTCGTCCACGCTCCGGCTTTGGCTGACGCAACAGCTTAACGCGCGCCGCTGCGCAGACGCGCGAGCGCAAGCAAGAGCAATCCCGGTAGGCTCGCCGCGAATCCGAGCAAGCCGAGTGCGAGGGCGATCGCCGCGCCGTCCGCGGCGCGCAGACCGAGCAAGTGATAAAGCGCGGCTGCCGACGCCTCGCGCGCGCCGGTGCCGAACGCGAACGACGGCAAGCTCGCGGCCGCGAGCACGAGCGGCACGACTCGCGAGGCGATCATGAACGAAAACGGAAATCCGAGCGCGTGCGCCGAGCAGCCGAAGGCCGCGACGTGAAGTCCGAGCGCGCAGAGCGAGTACGCGCCATGCACGGCCAGCGCATTTGGCCTGAAAAAGGCGCCGCGAGCGCGCGCCGTGCGCTGCCAGAGTGCGCGCCCAAAATAAAATATCGAGCCCAGCACGGCCGCAAGCATCAAGGCCGAGACGAGCACGAGATGGCTGCCATTCGGCGGCTCGTTCGTGACCAGCGCCGCGCTGAGCGGTCGCCACCAGCCGGGTAGAATCGGCAGCGCCACGACGAGCAGCGCGAGCTGACCCGAAGCCCGGTCCAAGATCAACGCACTGGCCGCGGCAAACGCCGGCCGCTCTGTGCCCGTCGCGCTGAGTCGACGCGCGTGCCAAAAGCCGCGCGCCGCGTCGCCAATCATGCCGAGCGGCAAGAGCTGATTGAGGAACACGGAGACGTAGTAGGCACCGAGCGCGGCGCGGTACTCGAGCGGTGCGCCGAGTTCGCGCGTGAAGAACGCCCAGCGCGCGGCCACCACCGCGATTTGCAAGATGGTGAGCACCAGTGCGCCGAGCGCCCAGCTCGGAACGAACGCGGTCGGCGCTGCGCCGCTCTGGGCGATGAAGCGCAAAATCAGCCAAAAAACCAGTGCGCTGAGGCTGGTACCGAGTGCAACGCGAAGTGCCGCGAACGCGCGCGGCCGCTCTCGGTTCACGAGCGCACGAGGCTCAACGAAGCTTCGTACGCGGCTGACGCCACGTGCGACTCGTGCAGCGTCACCTTGATCGAATCCAAGACGTCCGCGCCCGGGCCGAGCACGCCGCCGTCGATCTTTTCGAGCACGCGATCGAAGATTGCGCGAGAGAGGAACTCGGTGGTCGTGTTTTGGTTGGCGAACGCGGGCAGTTCGTCGAGATTTCGGAAATTGAGCTCTTCCAAAATCGCGCTCAGTGCCTGCGTCGCGCGACCAATGTCGACGACCACGCCTTCGTGCCCAAGCTCGGCGCGACGAAACTCGACGTCAACGACGTAGGTGGCGCCGTGCAAGCGCTGGGCTGGTCCGAACAGCTCGCCCTTGAAGCTGTGCGCAATCATCATGTGTCCGCGAACGGAGACGCTGTACATCGTTGGCTCCCTTCAGCCATCGTAGCGAAGGCGATGGCAGAGCGCACTCTTAGCGGGCTTCGCCAGATTTTCCAGCACGTTCGGCAAATCTTCGAATCGGCTCTCGGCTTCGATCAGCGCGTCCAGCCGCGGATCGGCGCACAATTTTAGCGCCAGCTCGAGGCGCGCGCGATGATCGAAGCGGAGCCGCGCGCGCGGGCTCACCGTGCCGACCTGCGAAGAGCGGAGCGCGAGACGTTTTTGATGAAACGCCGCCCCGAGCGGCAAGCGCGGCTCGGCGTCACCGAACCAGCTCAATTCGAGCACGGTCGCTTCGAGCGCCGCGAGCTCGAGGCAAGTGCGGAGCCCGGCCTCGCTCGCGCTGGTGTGAAAAATCAAATCGCGTTCACGCGCCGCGCGTTCCGGCACAGCGAAGTCCACGCCGAGCGTTTCTGCGATCGCGGCGCGCTCGGCATTGACGTCGATCAGCTCCACCTCCACGCCGATCTGCCGCGCGAGCAAGTGAGCGCATAGGCAACCGAGCACGCCCGCGCCCACCACGCTCACGCGATCGCCGATGCGCGGCTCGGCATCCCAGATCGCGTTCAGCGCGGTCTCGAGATTCGCGCCGAGCACGGCGCGCTCTGGCGGCACATTCGCCGGGATCGGCAGCACCGCCCGCGCGTTCACGACGTACGCGGATTGGTGCGGAAATAAGCAAAACACGCGCTGCCCGCCGAGCTCCGCAGGCCCAGCTTCGACCACGCCGACGCTCGCATAACCGTATTTGACCGGTCCGGGAAATTCGCCGACTTGAAACGGACAACGCATGCGCGCTCGTTCGCTCGCCGGCACGCGACCTTGAAACACCAAGGATTCCGTGCCGCGACTGACCGCGCTGTACAGCGTGCGCACGAGCACGTCACCGAAAGCGGGCGCGGCGAGCGGCTCCTCGCGGATCTCTCCCCGACCTGGCTCGACGATCCAAAACGCGCGCGCGCGGTCGATCACGGCTTCCTCTGACTCGGCGCGTTCACGCTCGCGTGATAGCATGGCTCCGCCTGCGCGAGCTCCGGCGCGGCGCGCCGCCCATGAAAGACGTGCCATCCTCGAAGATCTCAGCGCTGCTCGAGGGCTACACTCGCGCTCAGTCGGGCCTGATGATCGCCGCGCTGTTAGCCTGCTGGCGCGCGCACGGAGCCTGGCCCGCGGCGCTCGCGGCCGCGATTTCGGGCTCGTTTTTGCTGTTCAAAGGCCGCGGCGCGTACACCCCGAGCGGTCGCTTCGGGCGAGCGAACGCGGTGACCTGCCTGCGCCTGGTGTTGGTTTTGGTTTTGACCAGCCCGGCAAAGTGGCTCGACTCGAACCTCGCCGCGGCACTCGTCGGCCTCGTCATGGCGCTCGACTTGCTCGACGGTTGGCTCGCGCGCTCACGCGGCGATGCGTCCGCGTTCGGTGCGCATTTCGACATGGAGACGGACGCACTGCTCGTCTTCGTCATCACGTTGAGGCTGTGGCTGGTCGAGGGCTACGGCGCGTGGGTGCTCTGTGCCGGGCTTTGGCGCTACGTCTATGTGCTCGCACTGTGGCTGCTTCCGGGCCGTGGTCGCGAAGCGCCGCGCTCGCTGCTCGCGCGCTACGCGTTCGTCGTCTTGATCGCCGGTCTAGTCGTTGGCCTCGTGAGCCATGGCGGGCTCGGCCTCGCATGCACCGCGCTCGGCACGTTGGTCGTGAGCGCGTCTTTTTTGCGCTCGTTTTATTTTTCGCACGCGACAAGTTGAGTCAAAAACTCTCGGGCTGCGTCCTGCCACGAACGCGGAGCCGGCGTGTGAGTTCGCGCAGCCTGCTGGCGCGCCGATAAAACAGCTGGATTTCGCGCCAGCGCCACGAGCGCACGAGCCAACGCCGTCTCGTCCGAGCACAGCTCTCCGCCGGCCTCCGCGCTGACGTGCGCCGCCACGTTCCCGCCCGCACGCGCCAAAATCGGAATTCCCGCGACGCGCGCTTCGCGGAGCGCGAGGCCGTACGACTCCATACGCGAGGCCGACACGAACACGTCCGCGCCGGCGAGCAAGCAAAGCGCCTCGCTCGGCGAACGCGGCCCCGAGAACACGATCCGCTCGCGAAGCAACGCTGAATCGTCGACCAAGCGTCGGCAGCGCGCGGCATGAGCGCGATCCGCGGTCAAACTGCCGACAATCGACACGCGCAGGCCGTCGCTCGGCAAGAGCGCGGTCGCGAGCGCCGACAGCCACGCTTCGATGCCTTTTCCAGGCACGACATTGGCGAGCACGATCGCGTTGAGCTCATTCGAGCGCGCGCGCTCGGCAGGCTCGATTCCGGCCAAGCTACCGGGCTCGACGACGAAGATCTTTTTTTGGGTGGGCGCCACGATCGCCTCGAGTGCGTCGCGCATGAAGGCGCTGGGAACCAAAAATGCGTCTGCCGCATCGAGCGCGGCGCGTTCGACCTGGTTCAACTCGGAACGCGCGGCAGCCCGGCCAAGCTCCACGAACGAAGGCAAATAATGCAGGATCAGCGCCGTGCGCCCAGGGGCTCGCCGGCTCAGCTCGGGCAACAGCTCGAGATACAAACTATCGACCCAAACGACGCTCGCGCGCTCGAGCGCCGCATCGAGCCTTGGCGCGCCAGGCTCGATGACAGCAAGTTCCGTCAGTGAGGCGAGCGCGGCAGTGAGCTCGCGGTTGTACAATGTCCCGCCCGTGACCGGACCGGTCAGCGCCGGCACAAGGAAACAATGCGCGCCCGCCGAAGACCACGCAGCCGTCGCGCTCATGAACGAAGACGACAATCGAACAGCACGTCCGCGCCCAGTAGGAAGCGGCGCGTCGACGGCCTGAGCGCTTCATCCAAGCTCTCGACTCCGGGCAAGCTGATGCCCGGGCGACCACGGCCGATGATCATCGGGCAGATCGTGACGTGCAAGCGATCGAGCTTTCGGGCTTGAATGAAGTGCGAAATCGTGACGCCGCCGCCTTCCACGAACACACGCCGGAGGCCACGCGCGGCAAGCGCAGACAGCAGATCCGTTACCGAGAGCAGCGAGTTTTCCGCCGCGACTTCGAGCAACGGCACGCGCGGAGGTCCGCCGCGCTTCGCGCTGCCGCGCGCGCACACGATCAAGGTCGGCGCCACGCCGTCCCGATACAATTTGCGCGTGTGCTGCAGCCGCAACGAGGGATCGACGACCACGCGCGTCGGGTGCTTGCCGGGCACGAGTCGCGTGGTGAGCTCGGGATCGTCGCACTCGACGGTGCCAGCGCCGACCAATACGGCATCCACGAGCGAGCGCAAACGGTGCATATGCACGATATTCTCTGGCCCTGTCACGTAGCGCGAGGAACCACTCGCGGTCGCGATCTGCCCATCCAGACTTTGCCCGACGTGCCCGATCACGAGCTCGCGAGCACCCTTGCCGATGCAGAGCGGCAAATACAACTCGAGCATCTCGACGACTGCGGGAGCGAGCCGCGTCGCGCTTTGAAAGCAGGGCTCCGCGCCGGGCTCGATCACGATCTGCGCGTGCTCGGCCGCGACTTCTTCGATCCGACCCGCTGCGTCGACCACGAAGCCCGTGCGTTCGCTGACCGGCAGTCCGGCGCTCGCGCGCCGCGCGAGCTCGCGGAGCAAGCCCCACGCGCGCGCTTCGTCCAGCCCAACTCCAACATAAGCCAGCAGCTGCATCAGCCTTTGCCTCCGACTTTCGCGGATGAAAAATCGAAAAGTAAGTCGGTCATGAAGCTCTCGAGCCCGGGCTCGGTCGCGC
>DATATR010000343.1:0-2971 GCA_036268695.1 Polyangiaceae bacterium
CAACACGCCGAGCCTGAGGTCGGCGCCGTGCAGATCGAGCACGCGATGGCCCGCGGGATCGAAGATTTCGGCTTCCACGCCGCGCACGCCCGAGAGCCCGACGTATTGCAAATGGTGGAGCGCGATCCGCCCTTTGAATGACCCTGCGAGGGCGCCATTCGCCCGCGCCACGACGTAGCCGCGCACCTTCGCGAAGCGCAGGGAAAACAAACCCAAAACCAACAAAAGCAAAACCAAGCCCACGACCGCGCCGATGGCGTAAAGTGCGCGGCGCGAGTAACGACGCATGCGGCTCTCTTTCGGGCGGCGGTTCGACATCAACATCAGAATGCTTCTCCAATGCCGAACGAGATCGCGATCGGTAAACCGAAGGTCGTGGCGGGCACACCTTCGTCGACCGCGCCGGCCGGCGCTTGCAAACCGGGCACGCGATAACCCGTGTCGAGGCGAATCGGGCCGACCGGTGTGTCGTAGCGAAAACCGACGCCGACGCTCAAATGCGGCCGATCGAAGCGAAAATCGACTTGGCGATCCGACACGTCGCTCGTATCCGTGAACAGCGCGGCGCTGAGAGGGCCCATCAACGGGAAGCGCAGTTCGAGCGAGGCTTCCCAAAGCGTGAAGCCGCCGAGCGGCAAGTCGCAGCTGTTCGTCCCGCTCGTCAACGTCGGGTCGCAGGCTTTCGCGAGTGAGGAGCTGGCTTGCGGCACGATGCCGTGCGGGCCGATTTCGCGCAGCGCATAACCGCGATTCGAGCCCGAGCCGCCGGAGAAGAAGCCGCGCAAGAACATCAACTGAATGTCGCGCACCCAATGCGCGCGCTCGTTGCTGAGATCCGCACCGTGCGCCGCGGCTTCGAGCGTGTCCCCGTAGTTCGACGGAAATAAGAGCCCGACCGTCGTGCGCGCCGCGAGCGTGACCTTGCGCGAAAGGGGCAAATAGCCGCGCGCTTCACTTTGCATGCGCACGTCGCGCGCGTCGCCGCCGACGCCGGCGACTTGCCAATCGGTGCTGAAATAAGCGCCTTGGTGCGGGTGCATGCGTTGATCGCGTAAATCGAGAGTCAAGAACGCCTCGGGGTACGAGATCGTGATCAGGTGCAAATCCGGATCCAAACGCCCCGCATAAGTGAAGGCGCTGTCGACTTGCACCGTGTGCGAAATCGAACCGTACAAACGCCAAAGCGAACGGTCGAGACCGGCCGTGACGCGGCCGTCGCGATAACCGAGGATCGGTCCCGTAGTTTGATCCGGCGCGAGAATGACTGGGGCGATGCTGCCGTCGAGGCGCGTGAACAGCCCGGTGCGCGCTTCCAGAAATCCGGGCTGACGAAACTGCGCGTTGGCGCGACCCTCCGGCAAGAGGTTCGTTGGTGCTTGCAGCGTCGGGATGCGCGTCGGATAGAGCACGACGCCGGGCCTCACTTCGAACGTGAAGCTGCGGAGGCCGCCGAAGAAATTGCGATTCTCCCAGCCGCCGAGCACGTGGACGTCGGTTTGAATCGAATCGACCTGCACACCGCCGCCGAGGTGAATTGCGCGCAATTTAGCCGGTTCCACGCGCACTTCGATCGGCACTTCCGGCGAGGTCTGGTTCTCGCCGGCGGGTTCGATGTCCGGTTGAATCACGACCGAGCTGAACACGTTCATGTCGAGCAAGGCGCGCTTCGCGGAGTCGAGCTCGCTCTGCGAATACGGTTTGCCGGGTTCGAGCGCGAGCGCGCGCCGCACCGGCGCTTCCGGAATTTCACCGAGTCCGATGATCTTCACTTGGCCGAAGCGCGCGCGCGGCCCCGGCGTCACGAACCAGCCCACCGCGACCGCGTTCTTCGGCAAATCGACGTCCGCCGCGCGCTGCACTTTGACGTACGCATAGCCGTAATTGGCGAGCTTCGTGCGCAGCGCTTTTTCGGCGTCTTCGTATTTCGATTCTTCGAACCTTTGATTCACGTCGAGCGCAGCGCGCGTACCGCGCTCCGCCGCGTCCGCGATCGGCCTCGGCAAGGATTCGAGGCCGTGAAAATCGACGCGCCGCACGATCGTCGGCTTGCCTTCGTCGACGATGATTTCGACCTTCACCTTGTTCGGTGAGGTGAAAAACACGCGGCCGGCGCGCGCTCGCGCAGCATAATAACCTTTGGCGCGATAGTAACGTTCGATGCGCTGCAAATCGCGGTCGAGCACGAAGCGATCGAAGACGCTGTAGTCGTAGACCACGCCTGAAAAGAAACCGAGGAAGCGCGGGCTCTCGGCGGTGGCGAGCTTTTCGCGCAGCTCATCGGAGTCGAGCGAGTGATTGCCCTCGAAGTCCACCGATTGCACCGCCGATCGACCGGGCGGCACTGACGTGCACGCCGCGACGAACGAGCCGAAAAATAGGGCAAAAATGACACGCCACCCAAAGAAGCGGCCGGCGCACAGCGCCGCAAAGTGTCGTAAGAAAAGCACGCGCGCGCCGTTGCAAGCGTCGAGCCAGCTGGCGCAGTTCGTGCTTCAGACGACGCGGACGAATCGGACGAACTGCTCGTGTTCAGCATTCTTCGCATCGCATGTCTCACTCTTTTATGCGCCGCGTGCAGTGGCACGCGCGTGCCGGAGCCGAAGCTCGCGCGCCAACCGCGCTCGGAATATTTGCCGGTGCCGTACCCGCCGCCGGCCGCGTTTTCCGAAGTGGTGCCGCCCGCGCCGAACCGCGGGGCGCTGTGGATTGACGGCCATTGGGCGTGGCGCGGACGCACCTACGTTTGGCAGCGCGGCGGCTGGGTTCTGCCGCCGCGGGGGGCGCGTTTTGCGCCGTGGAACGCGCACTACACGCGCGACGGCACGCTGCTCTTCGCCGACGAAATTTGGTACGACGCGAAGCTACAACCGATGCCGAGCCCCAAAAAACTCGTCTCTGCGTTCACTCCGCCGAATGAGCTCACGCCGGAAACGCAGCACGGCTTTTGAAATAAATCGCTGAGATTTTTTTA
>DATATR010000344.1:0-6678 GCA_036268695.1 Polyangiaceae bacterium
GCTTCGGTGCCGGCGTCCCAGAGCGAAATCTGAGTCGTGATGTCGCCGCTGATCGGCGTGCCGCCGGCGTCGAAGAGCGCAATGCCCGTGTCCTTCGGGCCGAAGAAGACGTCGTTCGTCGCGGCGAGCATGGTCGCGAACGAAAGCGCGTCGCCCGGGCTCGCGCTGAACGAGAATTGATACTTCGAGCCCGGCAAAATCGGGCCGGCCGCGGACGCGCCGACCGGCGTGTTGAAGACCGCGCCCGCGAGCTCGCCGTCGAGCATCGCGATGTTCGCGCCGAGATTTGCGGGATTGCCGTCTTCGGCGATGGCTTCGAGGCCTTTGCCGTAGTCTTTCATGCCGCTCGTGAAGAGCGGCATCGTGTCCGCGCTGTGCACGACCCACACGCCGGGCGAAGCCGGATAAGTGATGCCCGAGTTGGCCATGGCGAAGGTGCCGAGCGACGCCGGATTGCCGTCTTCGGCGAGGTGCTCGAGCCCTTTGCCGCGGTCTGGCATGCCGACGGTGAAGAGCGGATCGCTGCCATTGTGGATCACCCACACGCCGGGCGAAATGGGCGCTGGGAAATTGCCGCCGGTCGTCTTCAGTGCGTCGGCCGCGGAGACGTCTTTGATCGTGACGGTGAAGTGGGTGCCGGTCGTGTGCGCGACCATGACTTGAATCACGTCCGCGACGGCCGGGTAAGTGAAGGCCACGCCGTCGGTCGCATTCGCGATATCGACGACGTTGCCGTGTTCGTCGACACCCGTGTTCGGTGCGCTTTGTTTGCCGACCGTGTTCGGTCCGATCGCCGGTTCTTCGTTGACCTCGGTGCCCGCGTCCCACAAATGAATTTGCGAGGTCACGTCCGCGCTGATCGGATTGCCTTCTGCGTCGTAGAGCGCGATGCCGCCGCCGTTCGGGCCGTAAAATAGGTCGTTCGTTGCGGCGAGCATGGTCGCGAACGAGAGCTTTTGCTTGCGGCCCGCGTCGATCGTGAATTGATACATCTTGCCCGGCGTGGCAGGGCCCGCTGCTGTGTCGCCGACCGGCGTGTTGAACACGCCCGAGCTCGTATAAAGCTCCGTGGTCGCGACGTTCTCGAGCGTGACCGTGAACATCGTACCGCTCGCGCCGCTTTCGCCGCCTTCATTGCCCGCGCCCGCTTCGTTCCCCGCCCCCGCGCTCGTGCCGCCTGCACTCGTGCCGCCTGCACTCGTGCCGCCTGATCCGCCGGCCGAAGTGCCACCCGCAGGCGAACCCGCGCTGCCGCCAGTCGAATTGCCGCCCGATTTGCCCGCGGCCGAAGTGCCCGCAGTGCTGTTCATGCTGCCGCTGTCGTCGCTGCTACTGCATGCGCTGACGACTGCCGCGGCGCCCACGAGCGTCACGGCGGTGAATTGAAGGAGAGAAATTTTCTTCATCGCACGGTTCCTTGAGCAAAGCGCTGCCAGCGAGCTTCGCCGTGCACGTGGCGAAGCCCGTCGACATGTTCATTGGCCGCACGAACGCGGCTTCAGCTGCGGCTGTACGCGAGGGGTGCAGAACGGTTACCGGAGGGCGGCGCGAATCGTCAGGGCGAAGAAAGATTTCGCGGGCGCGTGGAGACGCGTTTTGCCACGTAAAACTCGGCGCGGACGCAACCTGGTTACGTTGCGGGTGTGGCGCAGTTCGCGAGGGGCGGCCGAGTTCGCGACACAGCTCGAGCTAGCCGGTCTCGTGCAGCCAGTTCTGAGACTTGAGGCCGCGCACCTGATTGAAGTGCTTCGAATTGCTAGTGACGAGGGTCAGATTGAGGGACATGGCATGCGCCGCGATCAGGGTATCGAGCGTCGCGATGGGCGTCCCTTTTGATTCGAGCGCGACACAGATGCGGCCGAAGATCGTTGCCGCCGCCGCGTCGAACGACACGACCTCGATCGTTCGGGTGAACGTATCGATCAGGCGGTGAAGACGCCTGGAATCTCTCTTGTCGGCACCAAAACGTAACTTCGACAACGAGATGGCGCTCAGACAAATCTCCGAAGGAGCGTGCGCGCTCGGCCATGCCAGAAGTATATACAATGTATCTATATCGGCGACTTCCGGAATTTTTTGCAAATGCGCACCCCCGTTTCGGCCCGCCTACCGTACCGCTGAGCCGGTCGCCTCCCCACAAACGTCGAAACCCCGCCGGGCTTTCGCCCAGCGGGGTTTTCTCAGCACTTACTGATTTCGTCTCACTCCGCCGCGACCGGCATCGCTTCTTCGTTCGCTTTCACGAACGGCAAGACTTGCGCGAGTTTCGCGCGCGCGCTCGCGAACGCCGATTGCGCGACGGTCGGGCCTTGCTCCTTCGCGATCTCGAGCAGCTCCTTGCTCGCCTCGCGCACCAGCGCGGCGGTTTTCTCGGCGCGTTTCGGCGCGGTCGTCACCGCTTCGCGAACGCCGCTCACGACCGCGGTCGCGAACGAACGCGCGTTGCGGGCAGCGAGCTCGAGCTTCGATTTGCCGTAAACCTCGGCCACTTCGTGCACGAGATCCGCGCCCGTTGCGGCCGCGTAGTGCGGCGCGCGATGCAGAGCTGCGCCGTACTTCGGATTCTCGTTCAAGAAGGTGCGCAGTTTTTCGAGCGTGAGGCCCGTCTCTTCGAGCGCTTTGTCGAACTCGGCTTGGGCGGCTTGGCGCGCTTTGAACAGGTACATTTGCACGCGGCTCTGGAAGTTCACCGCGCCGTCGCCGCTGGTTTCGACCGCGCAGAAGATCGTGCCTGGGAACTTCTCGTTGATCAGCGACTGCACACCGTCGCTCACGCCGGAGCTCGGCATGCAACCGAAGGGCTTCACGCTGAGCGTCATCGTGGCTTTGCTCTTCACGACATTGAGAATGAGCTTGCCGACTTCCATGTGACCTTCGCCGCCGCGCAGATCGTTGTTGTAATAGGGAGCTGCGACATCCGCGATCGCGTCCATGTCCGGCAGTGAATAGCCGTAGAAGCCGCCGGCGTAAGCGAAGGTTTGGAATGCGGCGCGCAAAGCCTTATCGCCCGCCCACAGCCCGATTTTGCGGGTAAATACGCCGTATTCGCCGCTGCCGGCCAGGCCGTATTTGCTCTTGTCCATGCCGCGCAAGGTGGCGCGCGACGCGGTGTCGAAGCGCACTTCCCAGATGTTGTACAGAATCCACGCGGTCACGAATTGGATGTCGCACTCGGCGCCTTCTTTTTCGATGAAGCGCTGGAGTTGGTAATTGCCGTCGCCTTCGGTGGTCATGGCCCAGAACTCACCGATGATCGAAACCTTGGGCTTCGGGATCGTGCGATCGACTTCGACCTTCTTGAAGACTTCTTTCGAGCGCAAGAGCGCACGCAAAATCGATTTCTTGTGCAAAAGCGCGTCGCGACAGATGTCCTTCGCTTCGGCGATTGCTTTGTCCGTCGCGCCGGGCACTTTTTCGTACGGGCGCAGGCGATAACCAATGCCGTTGATCACGTCGCCCGCGATCAACGACTTCAACAGGCCAATGAAGAACGGCGGATTCAACTCGAGCCCGCTCGCTTCGCCGGTGGCTTGGCTCAAGCCGCCTTGTTGCTGGAAGAGCATCACGCGGAATCCGTCGAAGCCCGCGTCGCGGAGCGCCTTGCGGTATTCCGTCACGTACATGCCGAAGCGACACGGGCCGCACGCGCCGGCCGTGAGGAACACGTAGTTGTCGATCACTTCTTTGGTGCTGAGACCTTTCTTGTCGCGCAGGTGAATCAGGTACTGCACCAAGTTACCGACCGTGAAATACGTCGGGTTACACTGGGATTTATTGCCGAATTCCTTGCCCACGCTGAGCGCGTCGTAGTTCGGCGGGTCGAGCGGGATCGTGTTGTAACCGAGGCTCGAGAACGCGCCCGAGACCAAGTAATCGTGCGCCATGGTCAGGCCGCCGATCAGCAGCGTGATTTTCCCCTTCTCCGACTTGGTGAACATCAGGTTCGCCATGTCTTCGACCCACTGCTGCTCGACCGCGATGCCGAGCCGCGCGCGCTCTTCGTTCTCGAACTTCCGGAGCTCCGCGTCGATATCGAGCTCTTGGCCCGCGATCGGGAGGCTCTTCTTCTTCACGCCGCTGTCGGTGGTTACTTGCTGAGTCATGGTTTTGCTCCGTGAATCTGAGGTTCTCGAGAGAAATCTTTTTGGGTTTGGTTGGGGGTGCACCTGTGCGGTGCTTCAGTGCGTTGAAAAATCACTCGGCGGCGGGTGCCGCTGCCTCGTCGGGTTTGCGCTGAGACAAATCAATCGGCGTCACACTGCCGTCCGCTTGCTTCCGTCCGAGCCGAAATAGGCCCTTCGGAGTTTCGACTTCCGCCGCGCGGCGCGACTCGTACGCGCGCACGCGCTCCGTGACCTCGGCGATTTGCGCTTCGATCGCGGGATCGCGCTTTTGCGCGGCGCTGAGCTGCGCATTCTTGAGCTCCAGCAGCTCGAGCCGCTTCTTGTCGATCGAGAGCGCGAGTTCGCGCTTCTTGCTGGCCAAATCTTCCAGCCGCTCCTGCGCCAAGCGCAGCGAGTGCGCGTACGTCTTCACGCGGATCTTGATCGAGCCGCCCGGCTTGTTCGCGTCGATGTCGTGGAGCGCGGCCGAAGGTGTCTTCGACGTCTGAATGATGTCCGCGATCAAGCCGTAGGTCGGCGCGTCGTGGCCGCACTTGAAGCTCGAGAGATCGAGCACCGCGACGTTCGGGTGATGCGCCGCGAAGGCCGCCGCCCACACTTTCATCGCGCTGTTCACCGAGTAATTCTCGGGCCAGACGTGATTGATTTCGAGCGGCGTCTTGATCACGCCGCGCTCGAGCTCGTCCTTGTAATAACGATCGAGGTACTCGCGGCTCTTCGGGATCGAGCGAATGCTCAGGATCGGATAACCGAGCACTTGGAATTCGTCCGGAATGCCGTGATTGAGGCCCGGATCCGCGTGATACGGCCGATTCAAAACCAAAATCGCGATGCGATCCTCGGCTTCGACCGTCTCCAAAATGGCGCGGCCCTTGTCCTGCAAATCCAAATCGAAGGCTTTGAGCGCTTTCCACGCTTCCTTACAGGCGTGATCGTTCTCGTCTTCGGTGATGCCGAGGCGTTCACCCCAGGTATCGAACATGCGCCGAGCGAGCAGCGTCGGCTCTTCGAACGAGAGCGCCGGATCCAGGTACTCCATGTTGCGCACGGCGAAGAAGTCGACCTCTTTCGTGAACGCGGCTTTCGTTACGTCCGGCGTGCCGGCGACGATCGGACACGAAGCGTTGTCCTGCGTGTCTGCCACGAAGTTGTTCACGTGCGTGAGGATCGGAAAGAAAATGTAATTGAGCTGCTTGTTGCGCTCCGGCTCGTGCTTGTGAAAGAGCAAATTGTGAATGTGCGATTGCACGACCTTGCTCGGGAAGCACGGATCGATCGAGCCGTATTTGCCGCCTTCGACCCAGCTCTCTTCGGTCGTCGCGTCGCTCCACACCACGTTGGATTTGCCGAGCCCGAGCGCCTCGAAGTAAGTGCGGAAGAACGGCGCGGTGCTGTACATGTTGAGCACGCGCGGCAGGCCGACGCGGATTTTCTTGCGCTTTTTCGCCGCTTCTTCGCTCGAGCGCTGGAACGGGCGGGTGATGGTCTCGCGCTTCACGCGGAACATCGATTTGGTGACTTTCACGTCTTCGATCGGCGTACCCGCGGCGGGCATCGGCGCGTATTCGTAGAAGTGCACGAACGCGCGCTCGCCCTCGTAGTTCACGATGTTCGGGAACGCGGCCGCGGTTTTGCGGCGCTCTTCCACCAAGGAGAGCATCGCCTCTTTGCTTTCGACGGTGCCCTTTTCGCAGGAGAAGCCGGAGATGTAACGAGTCGATGAACCGTCGGGCCGCGTCGTGTCGATGAACGTGCGCTTGCACTCGTTCGGGCAGAAGTGGCACACCGTGGCTTCGTCGTTCTTGGTTTTGTATTCCAAGTTCAACGCGGCATCGACGCCGATGAAGCGCGTCACGCCGCTGCGCTTCCAGCGGCGCAAGGTTTCGATCGCTGCGCCGATCGCGCCGGCTTCGCCGGTGTGCGGGTGCACGAATACTTGCGCGCCGGGCACGCGCTGCTTGATGTAATCGACCTGGGCTTTGACCGCGGCGAGGTTGTATTGCGTGCCGCCTTGCAGCACGAACTTCGTGCCCAAGGAAGCGAGCCGGGGGATCTGCACGACGTACTGCCAAACATTCTTCGGCAAGACTTGCGCGAGGCCAGCCAAGAGTTCTTCCTTCTGATAGCCCTCTTTCTGGAAGTTCACGCGATCCGAGTCGAGGAACACGGCACAGCCGTAACTGAACTTCGGCGCGAGCTCGGCTTTGAAGGCGGTTTCGGCGTATTCCGTAACCGGAATGCCGAACTGATCGGCCATCGCTTGAAGCAACATGCCGTTGCCGGCGCTGCACGAATTCGAGAGCTTGAAGTTCTGAATGTCGCCGTTCTTCATGAACAAGACCTTGATGTCTTGTCCGCCGATGTCGCAGATCACGTCGACGTCACCGAAGAAGTGCACCGCGCTCATCATGTGCGCGACGGTCTCGACGATGTTCACGTCCGCGAGCACGCACTCTTCGAGCACGTCCGCGGCGTAGCCCGTCGCGCCGAAGCCGATGCACTCGAGCGTCGCGCCTTGGCTCACGACTTGGCCGTTCAAATTCGCGAGCAGCTC
>DATATR010000345.1:0-8384 GCA_036268695.1 Polyangiaceae bacterium
CTCGCTTGTGTCGAGCGCGCGAAGCAGGCGGATTTGGTGGTGAAAGCCAGCGGCGTCGGGGTGCACGACGAACTGCTCGAGCGCGCCGTGCTCGAAAATCGCAGCAACGACAAGCTCGTCGTCTTCTGGGACGTCGACGCGCCGGCCACGTTGGATCGCGTCGAGCAGGACACTCTGGATCCGTTCGCCTCGCTCATTCCCAGCTACGATTTCGTTTTCACGTACGGCGGCGGAGAAGCCGTGCGCGCGCGCTACCTCGCGCTCGGCGCTCGTGCCTGCGTCCCGATTTACAACGCGCTCGATCCGAGCACGCATTTCCCCGGTCGCGTGCGCGAGAAATTCGCGGGTGACGTCGGACTGCTCGCGAATCGGTTGCCCGACCGCGAACGCCGCTGCGACGAATTCTTTTTTTCGGTCGCGCGCGACAATCCGGATTTGCGCTTCGTGCTCGGCGGTAGCGGCTGGGAAGACAAGCCGCGCCCCTCCAACGTGCATTACGTCGGGCACGTTTATACGCACGAGCACAATGATTTCAATTCGTCCAACCGCGTGCTGTTGAACGTGAACCGAGACTCCATGGCAGCGGTCGGGTTTTCGCCGCCGACGCGGATTTTCGAGGCTGCGGGCGCGGCCGCGTGCATCATCAGTGACGCTTGGCCCGGCCTCGAGCAGTTCCTCGAGCCGGAGCGCGAGATCCTCGTCGCCTCACGCGCCGAAGAAGTGACGCGACACTTGCGAACCCATACCAGCCTGCGCACGGCCGAAATCGGCGCCGCGGCGCGGCGACGCGTGCTCGCCGATCACACCTACGATCGGCGCGCGCTCGACGTGGAACGCGCGCTCTTCGGTACGAGCCTGGAGCTTGCGTCATGAGAACTTCACTCGTCATCTTGGGTTTGTCGATCACGTCCTCTTGGGGCAACGGACACGCGACCACCTATCGCTCGCTCGTGCGCGGCCTCAGCGAGCTCGGCTACGACGTGCTGTTCCTCGAGCGCGATATGCCCTGGTACGCGCAGAACCGCGACTGCCCGAGCTTCGAAAGCTGCAGGGTCGAGCTTTATGAGTCAGTCGCTGATCTGTCGCGCCGCTTCGAAAGCGAAATCAAACAGGCAGATGCCGTGATCGTGGGCTCGTACGTGCCGGACGGTGCGGAGGTCGTCCGCAGCGTGCTCGACGCGGCGCGTGGCGTCCGCTTATTTTACGACATCGATACACCCATCACGCTCGCGCGTTTGGCCGAAGGCACCCCGACGTACATCGCGCACGCGGACATCCCGGAGCTCGACGGCTATTTGTCGTTCAGCGGCGGACCGGTTTTGGATTTGATCGAACGGAAATATGGCGCGAAAATCGCGCTGCCGCTCTACTGCTCGGTCGATCCCGTGCTCTATCACCCGGCACCGGGGAGCACGCGGCATGCGCTGAGCTATCTCGGCACGTACAGCATCGATCGCCAACCGTCGCTCGAATCATTCTTGTTCACCGCCGCGCGCGCGCTGCCCGAGGAATCGTTCGTGGTCGGAGGTTCTGGTTACCCCGAGGGCGTATGGCCGAAAAACGTGAGCCGTCTCGAGCACGTCAATCCTCGCGATCATGCCGCGTTTTACGGCGGATCGCGCTTCACCTTGAACGTGACGCGCGAGGACATGAGACGACTCGGTCACTCGCCGAGCGTGCGGCTGTTCGAAGCCGCCGCCTGCGGCGTCCCGATCATCAGCGACGAATGGCCCGGGATCGAGTCATTTCTCGAACCCAACTACGAAATCCTGATCGCTCGCGACACTGAAGACGTCATGCGTTTCTTGCGCGACCTGCCGGAGCGCGAACGTCGCGCGCTCGGTATACGCGCACGCAAGCACGTGCTCAGCGAGCATACAGCGGAACGCAGGGCTCGCTTGCTCGACTACTATTTGAAGAACTTGTTGGCCACGCGGAGGGAGGCGCGAACGCGGCTCACGCGCCGCATTGACGCGCTCGACAGCGCCAGCATTGGCCAGGAAACATGAGCGACCTGACTCGAGAGATCGAGGAACTCGGGCCGTGGTTTCACAACCTGCATTTGCCCGACGGCACCGAGACGTGCCCCGATCACCGTCTCGGCGATTTTCCGAATTTCAAATGGCAGAAACTATCGCCCGCTTTGCCGAAGGATTTGCAGGGGGCGACCATTCTGGATATCGGCTGCAACGCTGGATTTTATTCGATCGAACTCGCGCGCCGCGGAGCGCACGTCACAGCGCTCGATGTGAGCGAGCATTACCTGGCGCAGGCGCGTTGGGCGGCGCGTGTTTGCGGCGTGGACGATCGCATTACATTCGAACGCGCTCAGGTCTATTCGCTCGCGCGCGCTGGGCGGCGCTGGGATCTCGTGTTGTTTCTCGGAGTGCTCTATCACCTGCGCTACCCGATGCTCGGGCTCGATGTCGTGTCGCGCTGTGTCGGGCGGACGCTGATCCTGCAGTCGCTCAGCGTGCCGGATCAGGTTCATTTGGACGTGCCGCTCGATCTCGAACTGGCCGATCGCGAGCCGCTGAATAGCCCGGGCTGGCCGAAGTTGTCGTTCATCGAGCACCGCGTCGCCGGCGATCGCACCAACTGGTGGGCGCCGAATCCAGCCGCGCTCGAAGCAATGTTGCGCTCGACCGGGCTTCGCGTCGTGGCGCGCCCGCTCGAAGAGTTCTACGTCTGCGTGCCCGATCCAGAGCTGCCTTCGTCCATGTGGTCGTGGAATGCGAGCGAGTACTTCGCGGCGGTAAGCGCGCCGAACCACTCACCCTAGCCGATCATGTCGTGGTCCGATTTTCTGTTCGGAAGACCGCTCCGGACCGAAGAGGACGAAGGCGAGCGCATCGGCCCCGCCGCGGGCGTGTCGATCCTTGGCCTCGACGCGCTGGCGTCCGCGGCGTACGGCCCCGAAGCGCTGCTCACGGTGCTCCTGCCGCTCGGCGCCGCGAGTGCTAGCTACCTTTCAGGGCTTACCGCGATAACGCTCGCGCTGCTGTTCATCCTTTATATCTCCTATCGCCAGACCATCGACGCATATCCAAACGGCGGCGGCGCTTACACGGTCGCAAAGGAGAACCTCGGGGAGCGTGCTGCGCTCGCAGCAGGCGCAGCGCTCGCGCTCGATTACCTGTTGAACGTCGCGGTCGCGATCTCCGCCGGCGTCGGCGCGCTAGTCTCCGCGATTCCGGCTCTTTTGCCGCACACGCTCGCGCTGTGTCTTTTGATCTTGTTTCTGCTGATGGCGATCAACCTGCGTGGCGTGCGCGCATCGGGCTTCGTCTTCATGCTGCCGACCTATGCGTTCGTCGCGTGCCTCTTCACCGTAATCGGCATCGGCATCTTTCAGACGCTCAACCACGGCGGTCATCCGCACCCGGTGAGCCGAGTCCAGGCGCAGCCAGTGGCCGCGCAAGCCGCTTCTTTTTGGCTACTCTGTCGCGCTTTCGCCAGCGGTTGTACGGCGATGACCGGCGTCGAAGCGGTCAGCAACGGCGTTCCGATTTTTCGAGAGCCGTGCAAGACCGGCGCAAAACGCACGCTATCGCTCGTGATCGCGATCTTGACGGTATTGCTCGCCGGGATTGCCGTGCTGACGCGCGCCTACGGAATCACGGCCACAGCGCCCGGCACGAGTGGCTATCGGAGCTTGCTCTCCGAACTCACGGAAGCCGTCATCGGTCGCGGTCCGTTTTACTATGTCACGCTGGCCGCGACTCTCGCGCTGTTGAGCCTTTCCGCCAACACGAGCTTCGCCGGCTTCCCACGGCTGTGCCGGACGCTCGCAGCCGATCGCTTCTTGCCCGAGCCGCTCACCCACCGCGGGCGCCGGCTGACGTTTTCGCATGGCATCTTCGTTCTGACGGGTCTGTCGGGTTTGTTGCTGGTGATCTTTGGCGGCGTGACGGACGCGTTGATCCCGCTATTCGCCGTCGGCGCATTGTCGGCATTCACTGCTTCGCAAGCCGGCATGGTCGTTCATTGGCGTAAGCAGGGAAAAGCCAAGCGTTCGCTGGTGCTCAACGCGGTCGGCGCGGTAGCCACTGGGCTCACTACTTGCGTCGTCTTGCTCGCCAAATTCAGCGAAGGCGCCTGGATCAGCGTCGCACTCGTGTTCGCGATGCTAGTGCTATTTCGGTTGATCCGTCGACACTACGATTACGTCGCGCGCGTCACCGCGACCGACGCGCCGCTCGACGTGCAACCCGCGAAGGAACCGATCGCAGTGTTACCGATCCGGCGCTGGGATGCGATCGCGATCAAAGGCTTGAACGTCGCGCTCAGCTCGTGCGGTGACGTCGTCGTGGTCCAGGTAATTTTGGGTGATCGCGAAGTCGAAGATCTCTCGGAGCGCTGGTGCTCGTTGGTCGAAGAGCCGCTTCGAGCGCAACAGCGTCGCGTGCCGCGGCTCGTCGTGCTGCGTTCGGCGTACCGCCAAGTGTTCGAGCCCCTGTTCGACTTCGTGAACCGACTCGTCGAGTCCGAGCCCGAGCGCCAGGTCGCAGTGGTGATTCCCGAGCTCGTCGAGCGCCGCTGGTATCAGTACTTTTTGCACGGTCAAAGCGCTTCGCTGCTCAAAGCGCAGCTCTTACGTCGAGGGATGCCGGGCCTCGTGATCGTGAGCGCGCCTTGGTACTTGCGGGATTGGTTGCCCGAACGAAGGCGACTATTGCGCCGCACACGCCGGTAAGCTCTGCGCTGAGGGGCTCGTATTCCGATCTCCGCGTGAGGCGAACTGACGCACGCGCACCATGGCGTGCCGACCGGCGCGCCCATGCACTCGTGATCCAATTGAAGCGCGAGCTCGCCGCTGTTCGCTCGAATTGACCTCGTCGAATCAGCAGCGCTCGCGAAACGATGGAACGATGTTTGCTCGACCACTGATTGATTCAGCGAATGCCGCTTTCGTTGTTACCAGCTCCGAGTCAATTGTTGCGCGATTCTCGCCGTGCGGCCCAAGCCGCGCGTTTGCGACACGTTTCGCCGGACGAGCCGGGCTTTCGTCGCGTGCGATCGGGGAAATGCTTTCGGTACCTCACTCCCCGAGGCGGGCACCTCACGGATGCACGGCAGCTCACGCGCATCGCCGCGCTCGTCATCCCGCCGGCCTGGCAAGACGTCTGGATTTGCGCGAGCACGGACGGCCATATCCAAGCGACCGGTTTCGACGCGCGTGGGCGCAAACAGTATCGTTATCACCCCGCGTGGCGCGCCACGCGTGACCAGGCCAAATTCCAGGATTTGATCGCGTTCGGACACGCCTTGCCGCGCCTTCGCGCTGTAGCGCGCCAGCATCTCGACGATAGTCGGCTGACCAAGCGCAAGGTGCTCGCCACGATCGTCACGCTGCTCGACCGCACCTGCATTCGCGTCGGTAACGATGAATACGCTTGTAGCAACAAGTCATATGGCCTCACGACGTTGCTCGATCGACACGCACACGTTTTGGCGCGAGGAGTGGAGTTTCGCTTTCGTGGCAAAGGCGGCAAACCGCACGCGATTTCAGTGGCGGATCGCAAGCTCGCTGCAATCGTCAAGCGTTGCCGTGACATCCCCGGACAACGCCTATTCCAGTACGTAGACGCGCGCGGCGCCTATCGATCAATCTCTTCGACTGACGTGAACCGCTACCTGCAAGAGATCTCCGGTTGCCCGTTCACCGCCAAGGAATTTCGCACGTGGGCGGCCACCACTCATGCGCTCGCGTCACTCGCGGCGAGCGGACCGCATTCGTCCCACGCCGCGTCGAAGCGCGCGTTGCTTGCGGCGATCGTCGATACCGCCGAGCGTTTGGGCAACACGCCCGCGATCTGCAGAAAGAGCTACATCCACCCCGCTGTTTGCGAAGCGCATTTGGCCGGCGAGCTACGCGAGCTTTTCCAGGCCGAGCTTGCGAACGCGCGGCGTCGGGCCCGGCGCGGCATGAGCTCGGAGGAGAGCGCTGCGCTCGCTTGCCTCGAACATTGGGTGCCGCGTGCGCGCCGTCTAGCGCGCTGTGCGTAACCGGGCTCGTTCGATCAAGTGCGTCATTGCGCGGTTTCGCGGCTCGACCCTTGCAACCTCGAGGCACGGAAGGAGGCCTCATGGCAAAGCAGCAGCAGGCGAATCGATCGAGGTCCAAGCAGGATGAAACGAGGCGAGACGAGTCTGCAGCGAGTGGCAACATGCCCGTCGCTGGTACTCAACAAGGCGACGCGGAAGAGGATCACCTTTATGGCCTCGCCAGCGTCTTCTATCACGCGCTCCAGGGTGTCACTGCGAGTCGCAAGTACAAGGAAGACGCGCGGCGCGCAGGCATCGACGAGCTGGTCGAGTTTTTCGAAGAATGCCAACGCGAGGGTACGGCACGCGCCAAGCAGGCCAAGGAGCTGCTGGTGACTTACTCGGAGGAAGCAGAGGACGAAGACGAAGACGAGGACGAAGACGAAGACGAAGACAAAGAATAGCGTCTGGTCGTCGACGAAGGGCGGCGAGCGCGGGCCGCCCTTCGCGGGCCGAAGGCGTCAGCGACGGGCCGCGCGATTTCGAACGTCCCTTTGGCATATCGACTGCAACGCTGAGCTGTCGAGGTGATCATGAAGACGCAGAGTTCGAATAGTTCTGGCAGCGCAAAATCGACGACGAATCACGACGAAATCCGGCACTGGGTCGAAGCCCGCGGTGGACACCCGGCGCTCGTGAAGCGCACGGCGCGTGACGGTCATGGCGGCATTCTCCGCATCGATTTTCCGGGTTTCAGCGGTGAGCGGAGCCTCAAGGAGATCTCGTGGGACGATTTCTTCGAGACCTTCGAGGATTCCCGTATCAGGAGCAGACGCGCTCCGGCCGGGAGAGTCGCTTCAACAAGTTGGTGGCGCGCGAGGGCACGGAATCTGGACATCGACGTGGAGCGCGAGGTTCCGAGCAGCGAGCGAAGAGTCGTAGTTCGGCAAGTGGCGCAAACGCCGGGAAATCCAAGGCGGCGCGGCGCGCAGTGGGTGCGAAGAAAGGCGTCAAGCGCACGCTGAAAGCGCGGGCAAGCACAGCGCGCGCGTGAGCATCCAGTATTTCGAATGCAAATCTACGGAGACTCGGCGCGCGAGATCGATATTGCCGAGTTCGCGCGTGAAGTGCTGAGACAATCGCCAGCGCCGCATTGCTTTGCGAGTCAACGCGCCTTTCTGATCGCATGTGGTCAGCTGGAGCAGCTGGTTTGGGATGCTCCCGGCGCGTCGCAATCGCTGCGCGCCGAGTCGCTGCGCGCGACTGACCACGCTGCGGCCGCCTTTTACTCGTCTTGGTCGCCAGCGCATGCGCAAGCACCGCCTGTCGACTGGCGCGCGGAGGACGAAATCGAACGCGCGCAAACGAGCGTCGCTCGTGTGGCTTCGCACGGCTCTGCGCGCGGTTCGATCAAAGTGCCGGAAGGTTTCGCCTTCTATGCTTTGTACCCAGAGCAGTATTGCGCCTCAGCAGTTCGATATCTGTCGCGACACCATTCGCACGTTGGCATGGCCCACGTGTTCGGACTGCGCTCGATTGGGACGACGCTCTCCGCCGTGGTCGCGATCGTGCTCAAAGCCGCCCGCTTCGAACACTGCCGCTATACGGTGCGTCCGTGCGGGCACCCGTTCCGGCGCGAGCTCGAATTGCCGCGCGCGTTCGGTCCCGAAGACAGCGCGTTGGTCGTAGACGAAGGTCCGGGCCTCTCCGGCTCATCATTCTTCGCCGCTGCCTGCGCGCTCGACTCGGCACGCGTTCCAGCGCAGCGCTGCGCCTATTTTTGTGCTCACGATCGCGTACCGGGCACGATGGCCTCTGCAGAAATCCAAGGCTTTTGGCGCGATGCAGAGCGTTACGCGGCGGCGGCAGAAGAGCCGCGCGTCGGTCGCGAGGGAACGCTCGGCGCTGCACTTTCGGCTGGATTGAGTCGCAACTTTGCGGGCAATTGTTCGAGACTGCGCGACGTTTCGGGCGGCAGCTGGCGCAGGTTTGCGTTCGCGCATGAAGATGAATGGCCAGCGGCTTATCGCCAATTCGAACGACCGAAATACCTCGCCGAGTTCGCCGATGGACGGCGCGTGCTGCTCAAGTTTTACGGACAAGTGTTGCGCGCGGATGCGGCCGGGTGCTGGCAATCGGCGGATCGCGCGGCCGCTAGCTCGATCGGCGCGAGCGGCAGCCAGGTCGTCACGATTCACGGTTATGTCGCGCGGCGTTGGATCGACGGACGTCCGCTCTCGCGAGCTGACAAGCGCACGCATCAGTGCGAACGGTTAGCCGCTTTCCTGGTGCGCCGAACATCAATGCGCGCCCGAGGTGCGCAGGGTGCCCCGGGCACTTACGTCGGTTGTAGTGGCCGCATGGCGCCCGAGGAATGGCTTCGGCTCGCGAGCGGC
>DATATR010000346.1:0-5636 GCA_036268695.1 Polyangiaceae bacterium
CTGAAGCCAATAACGCGAGTGACTCTGGCTGATGTCTCTGTCCAGGGTCTCAGCTGCTTGAAGATCGAGGTCTGCCTGGCGCAACCACTGTTCAACTTGCCTCGGCGTGATCATCGCGAACTCGCCGTGCCAGCGCGATCAGTTCACGAGCCACCTGGTCACCGTGCAAAATTTCTCCGTCGGCTATCCAGCCCGCGAGCTGTACATCTTCACTGATGGCAGAGCGTAGGTCGTCCGCGCTCGCGGCGATCAGATTCAACGCGTGCGGAAACGTCCTTCCTGCGTTGAAGTGCACTGGGCGACCGGGATGGCGATCCGGTGCCATTTCAGGCAAGAGTTCCACCAACCACGCTTCGGGCGCGTCCCGTTGAATCCAAATGGCGGCGTCCATCCGATCCTCGAGCTCAGCGTGGGCTCGTACGAGTTCGGCCATTTCCTCGTGAGTCGGCATCGCTACAGAGTCTACACCGTCCATCGCATCCGTTCAAATCCTTCAGCAGATACCTCAATCGAGACGTGCTCCAGAAGGATTAGAATGTAGCGATGCCTCATCTTACTCGCGCGCCGGTTACTCGAACGCCCGTCAGCTCGAGTGGCATTGTCTCGGTCGGTTACGACCAAGCCACGTTCGAGCTCGAAATCGAATTTCAGAACGGCCGCGTCTACCGCTATTCGCAAGTACCGATTGCGGCCTATCGCTTGCTCTTGCAAGCGCCTTCAATCGCGAATACGTGAACACGGTGATCACACCGCGGTTCGATCGAGCTTCGAATCAGTCGCTCGCGGGCGCGTTGTTCGCGAACCCTGGCCCTCAGTTGCTCGTCACGTTGCTCGCGATTGCGAGATCGAGCGGCGCGATCCAGAAGATGTCGCCGTTGTTGTCGTTGCCGATGAACAAGCGGCCATCGGGCGAGAACGTGGCGGCAGCGGGGCGGCCGTGGTCGTTCTTTCCGTCGTACCAGCCGGTCGCGAAATCGGTCATGGCGTCGGCGGATTGGCCACCGTCCGTGTCCGTCGCGGTCATCGGCATGCCAGTCGCGGGATCGATTTGAATCGCCACGACGCGCTCGCCGAGCCAGCCGCCGGCCGTGCCGTGCAGCGGCACGAACGCGCTCTTGGTGTAAGGCGCAGGCCAATTGCCGGGTTCGAAATCGAAGCTGAACGGCGTGTCGCCGATCAAGAATGAAGCATCCTCCGGCGCGACACCCGAGCAGTCCGGATTTGCGACCGTGCTCGTGGTCGAACCGTCCGGCAGATACGGCGTGTCTTTGGTGGCGCAGCAGGGAAAACCCCAATCGTCCCCCTGGTGAATCGGCATGAGCTTTTCGCGACCGGCCTGCGTCGCGGAATAGTCTTTGGCGAGCTCGGCCGCGAAGCACAGGTTCGTTCCGCGTTGGCAGCGCACCGCGATCGGATTGCGGAAGCCTTGCGCGACGGGTGTGCCGCCTGGGCTACCGTCGAGCTTGAGGATGCCGCCGTGAAACGGATGCGGCTCGACGCACGCCTCGCCCTGATCGCCGCCATTGCCGACGTAAATCGTGCCGTCGTCCGCTACGTCGAGCGGCTTCGGCCAGTGCAGGCTCGAGTGATAAATCTGAATGTCCGCAACCGTCTCCGCCATCGCCGACGCCATGCGATCGCCGGCTTGATATGGGATGCGCAGGATCTTCGTGTCGTCCTGATAATAGAAGTACCCATTCGTGAAGAGGATGCCTTGGGTCGACGGCAAATTGCCGAGGAATACGTTGTTCGAGTCGGCGTAACCGTCCCGGTTGTCGTCCGGTAAAAACAGGATCGCCGAACGCCCGCCCGCGCCGCCGCCAGTAGTCACTGTCGTGGGCGATGCGACGAACAATTCGCCACCCGGCGCGAAACGCAGCTGCCGCGTGTTGCTCACGCTACCGAAGTAGTGCGCGCAAAACCCATTGGGCAATCTCAGGAACGATATTTTGTCCGTCTCGACTCCAGGCACCTGCACGACGCCGGCATCGGTGAACTGGATCGAGCCCGGCAAATCGCAGTAGTTGGCGATCCCGTTCCCGTCGAATGGCGGCGGCGGCTGCGTCATCCCCGCGTCCGGCGTACTCGGCGTGGATGCCGGCGAATCGCACGCGCAGGCGAGCAGCGCTGCAAAAGTGAAGATAAGGACGTTTTTCGTTGTGCCGTACTGAGACAGATTCATCTTCTTCTCGAACTGAGGCATGAAGTTAGAATGAGCGCGCGCTTCGCGCCAGCGTGCGCTCGCGTTTCGTCGAAATTCGCCAGCGAGAACCTGTGCTCCATCGCGGGAAAGTTGCGCAAGTCTCTCCAGATCCAGCCGTTCATGAGGTCTTGGCACCACTCCGTCATCCGAGTTCCGAGCGCGCGTCGAGCCCCGACGTGCCCGCACCGCGCGCGTCGCGTCCGAGTATGACTCCATTGCCGGGTTCGACCACGAGCCTCTTGCCAGGCGCGAATTTGTTGCCGAGCGCGAACTCGCACCCGTCTCCAGCGTTCCCGCCGCCACGCGCGGCAGCCGCGCCGTTCACGTCTGGCGGCGCCGTTTTCGTTTGCCGTGGAGCGACGGCATGAGCGCGTCGATCGATTCCTGCCCGAAGCACAGATAACCGACTGCGCGGCGCGACTGCTCGTAAGCTTGCGCGAGCAGCGTGTAACAGCGCACGCGCATTTCGGCGATTCTCTGGAGCTCGCCGGTGTATTGCTCGGTGCGCGCTGCGACCGCGGCGATGAGCCGAGCGCAAAGCGTTTCCGCGAGCTCGAGATCCGCCCGAGTCACCGCAGACTTGCCCTCGATCGTTGACCAGTGGTCGGCGAGCAGTACCGCGAGCCCGCCGAGGTCATAGGCGAGCTTCTGGTAGCCGGTGCGCGCGTTGACTCGACCCGGCGCGCCCGGCGGAAGCAAACCGCGCTCGACCAAAGACGCTACGTCGCGCAGGAGCGCGCGGCGCAAGCGTGAGCCAGCCTCGTTCAGCGCTGCGATCTCACCTGGCGCCGAGATCGACAGGCGAAATCGCGTGTTCGCATAGAGCGCCGCGAGCGCGTACGTGTCGAGCCAGTCGAAGTAGTGCAGATTGAATTCGGGCAGCGCCCGAATTCGCTCTCGGAAGCGGCCAGTGCGCGCCGCGGCGTTTCGTGCGGTGCCGACAGCGTGAAGCAGCTCGAGATTGATTGGCCGCAGCGAGCGCTTCGGCAGCGCCCTGGCCGCCGGCAAAGCACGCAGGTACGCCGCGTGGCCACCGTCAGCATCGAGCAGGCTCGCATCTCCTTCACTTGGCGAGCCGAACCATGGCGAAGCTTCCGACAAAACTACCGACTGCATCAGTGCTGACTCCTCACGGCGGCCGATCGCTTTGCCGCAGGGATCCCGATCGGCCGCGCACCGCAGCCAGTTTCGACAAAAAGCTGCCGTCACACATCCGATGCACTTTGAAGCTTACGGAAGCTCGAAAAAGCATCGCCAGCGCTCGCAAAAGCCAGGCTAAGCCGCCGCCGGCACCGGCGAAGCTTCAGCACCGGAACATGAGAGTGAACGGTCACGGTCCATGTAGTCGCAATCTCAGTTAAGCTCGATGCGACTCAACACCACCCTTTTCGACGAGCTCGCGAGTGAACCCAATCAGCGCCTCGAGCGAACGACCCGAAAGCCTGCTCTTTCTGCCCGGCGCCGCTGGCGATCGCCGAATGTGGCAAGCGGTCGCTGCTGGCCTGACTCATCGCGGACCGCGTCGCTTGTTCGGCTGGCCTGGCTTCGGCGGTGTACCCGCGGATCCGAACGTGCGCGGCATTTCGGATCTGGTCGCGCGCGTCGTCGAAAGCATCCAGGGACCGACGTTACTGTTCGCGCAATCGATGGGCGGCGTGATCGCGATGCAAACCGCCCTCGCGAAGCCACGCGAAGTGCGCGGGCTCGTGCTCGCTGTCACGTCCGGTGGCATCGACACGCGCGCGCTCGGTGCCAGCGATTGGCGCGCTGCCTTCCGCAAGGCAAACCCCAATCTCCCGACTTGGTTCGAGGACGAACGTGAAGACCTGAGCGCGCGCCTCGCCGAAATTCAAATCCCAGTACTATTGCTTTACGGTGACGCGGATCCAATCAGCCCGGTGCGCGTCGGCGAGCGGCTCGCGGAGCTCTTGCCGAGCGCGGAGCTGGTAGTGATTTCCGGCGGCACGCATGGTTTGGTGAGCGAACGCGCGAGCGAGGTGACCGCGCACGTTGAACGCTATTTGCGCGGGCTCGGCGCAACGCAAAAGCTCGACGGATGACGGTTCGCTTCGCTTCCGCCGAAGATTCACCGCTGCTTGCGGCGTTACTCCAAGCTTATGTGCGCGAATCATTCAATGGCCAGTGGGCGGGCTCGAGCGAAGCGCTATCGAACGCGACCGAACGCAACCTGGTGCGCTGGGCTGCATCCGGCATTGAAAATCGGAGCTGAGCCAGAATCGCTCTTTGCAGACGTTGCTTCCGACGCGGCCCGTAGTATGATTACGGTATGACTGCGGCGAAAATAGCGATCACGTTACCGCGCGATCAGTTGGCCAAAATCCAACGCGCGGTTCGTCGCGGACAAGCGAGCTCGGTGTCAGGCTACATTGCAGGGGCGTTGGTGGAGAAAGAACAGCGCGAGTCTCTGCGCGATTTGCTCGCCGAGCTGAAAGCCGAACTCGGTGAGCCCACCAAGAGGGAGGTCCAATGGGCAAAGCGAGCAATCGCGAAAGCCAAACGCAAGTAGTCCTCGACGCAGGAGCCTTGATTGCGCTCGACCGAGGTGATCGCCGCATGGTCGCACTGATCGAGGCACTTCTCGACGAAGGAGGCCATTTTCTCGTGCCCGCAGGCGCGCTCGGCCAAGCTTGGCGAGACGGGCAGCGGCAGTCGAGGCTCGCCCGCTTCGCTCGCGGCGAGGACGTTCGAATCGTTCCGTTGGACGGTGCGCTTGCGCGAGTGTGTGGTGAACTTCTGGCGATGACACGCACGACTGACGTCATCGATGCCTCCGTCGTAGCGATCGCGCGCGCGAACCGCAGTCTGATTGTTACGAGCGACGTGGCAGACTTGAGGCGCCTCGACCCGAACGCGGCGCTCGTGAGAATCTGAGTTCGGGGATCCGAAAGACAACGTTCCGCCGAGCGACCCGTTGATGATCGCGTCGATCGATCCGCGCTCGGGCGTGAGTTCGATCACGCGCGCGGCGCTCGCCCACCCGGAGGTCCCGGTTGTGGGACTGCGGGGGGGATGTGGGGCAATCAGATGCGACCAAACGCGCTCGAATGCTCCGACATGTCGGCGCCCACCGGCTTCAAGCGAGGGCGGATGACCGGCCCATCGCCCTTGGCTATCCCTTCCTGCGCGGCAGAGGTGCGTCGAGAGCCGAGGCGTGGTCGACGACGCTCGCCAGCTGAACGTTCAACAGACGCACTTTGCGCGGCCCGAGCGCCTTGCGCACGCGCGAGAGCGCGCTCTCCCACAACGGATACGCCTGTTCGATCGCCTTTTCACCGCGATGAGTGAGGAGCACGTGTCGCGCGCGCGCGTCCCCGTGAACGCGCGCGACGCGCACGAGGCCCGCGCGCTCGAGCGGGCGCAGATTGCGGGTCAGCGTGGTGCGGTCCATGACCAATGAATTTGCCACCGCGCT
>DATATR010000347.1:0-5013 GCA_036268695.1 Polyangiaceae bacterium
AAACGGCGCTCGCCGCCGCGCCGGACCACGACGTAGTCTGGGTGATATTTGGTTTCGAGCTCGGAGAGCCGCGCCGAGTCGAGCGTCTGATAGCCAGCGAGATCCTTGCTGCTCTGCACGCGGCGCCCGGTCACGTCGCAGAGCCGCGCGTACCAGACCAAGAGCTCGCTCGGGATCAGCGGCACCGCCTTCCAATCCACGACGATCGCGCGCTCGCCGAGGAAGCGCGCGCCGTCCAAATCCGGCGGTGTGAGGTAGATCGCGTCGCGCGGCGAGCTTTCGCGTAGCCAGCGATAGAGCTCGAGGTTCGGCCGCTCTTCGTCGTTTCGCACCAGGATCGAGCGCTGATAGCCTTCCTCGACTTTCGCCGGCGCTTCTCGATAGAGCGCAAGCGCGCCGACCGCGAGTGGCGCTAGCGCGAGCAATCGCTTGGCCGTCGCGACGCCGCCTTTGAGCTTGTCTCGCAAGCGAACGGCGAGGTCGAGCGCCAAGTCGAGCACGCGAGCCGCAACGGCGAGCCCGAAGTAAGTGAGCAGGAGCCACGGCAGCGGCGCGTTCTCCTTCGCGCGATAGTACAAGCCGAAGATCCCGAGTCCGGCGCAAACGAGCGCGATCGCGACGCGCGGATAGGAGCGCGTCACGGCTGGACGTGCGAGCACCTGCGAAAGCGCGCAAGCGACGAATATCTGAGCGATGATGTCGGCGTTCGGCGCCACGCGCCACACGAAGATTTGCGCCACTTTCGGGATATCGACGAAGGTGGTGAGCAGCGTACCGGTCCAAATCGTGAGCATCAGGCCGGTCAGGACCGCGCCGAGTCGCTTGCCATTCGGCGTGCGGTGGAGCAGCCAGCCGCTGCCGATGCCGAGCATCTGCCAGGCCGCAAAGGGCATGAAATTGCGCTCGTAGTGCGCCGGATAGTAGTGATGCGGCGAGCGAATCTTGAACAGAATTTCGGTCGCGTCCGCCGAAGGCGCGTTGTGCGACGCGGCCAAGAGCAGCGGCGAGACGGCGAGCGCGGCGACGACGAGTGGTGCGAATTGGCGCAGCGCGCGCTCGACGAAGCCTTCCAAACCGAGCGCCAAATGCGCGAGCCCAAAAATCGGGAACGCGAGCACCAAGTAGTTCGCGTGGAATATGCCGCCGAGCGCGAGCGCGACGCCCGACTCGAACCAGCGCTCCTCGACGAACAGCCATGTTCCGACGATTGAGCCGAGCGCGCCGAGCGTGGACGGCTGAAAGATCGTGTCGAACAGGTAGCTCGCGCCGACGCTCGAAGTGCGCGTGATGAACAGCATCGCCAAGAGCAAGAAGAACGAGGGCAACGCCAGCACGCGACCCGCGACGCGCTGCACGATGCGATACATGCTGAAGGCGCCGAGCGTGACGCAGACAAACTGCGCGATCGCCACAGCCCAGCCGCGCGCGTTCAGTTTGAGTAAGAGCGCGCCCAGATAAATGAAGCTTCGATGATAGTGCGTCGTGTGATTGGTGAACCAATCGGCGTGCAAGATGCCGGGCTTGACCAGCGCGAGCGACTTCAGGAAATAGACGAGCTGATTGTCGAAGCCATAGTTGAAGCCGTAACTCGCGGCGAACGACAGCGCGGCGATCGCGACCAGCGCGTACTCGACTGCGCGCGGTAGTTCGAGTTCGTTCGGCGCGCGGCGATCACCCTCACTGTTCGGCATTTATCGGACTTTTTCGCAGGATGTCGGGTGACCCGGGCTCGACGCCACGGCTTATATCACGGGCTTTCGCGCGATGTGGTTCTCGCGTCGATCTCGGCCTCGTGGTAATTCGGGGCCTGCTTAGCGCGCGATGACCGAACCGAGCCAAAGCCCCGAGCTATCCATCGTTGCGCCGATGTACAACGAAGAAGGCAACATCGCGGCGTTCGTCAGCGCGGTGGAAGGCGCGGTTTCGAGCATCGGCGTGGCCTTCGAAATCGTGTTGGTCGACGACGGCAGCTCCGATCGAACTTGGGCGCACATCGTCGAGCAAGCGAAGCTTCATCCGTTGCTGCGTGGCGCGCGCTTGGCGCGAAACTTCGGGCACCAGGGCGCGCTGCTCGCCGGCTTGAGTGAAGCGCGCGGCAAGGCCGTGGTCAGTTTGGACGGCGATTTACAGCACCCGCCCGAGCTGATTCCGGAGATGTATCGTCGCTGGCGTGAGGGCTACAAAGTGGTCGCGACCGAGCGCGCGGACGCGGAAGACACTTCGCTGTTCAAGCGCGCGACTTCGCGCTGGTTCTACCGCGTGTTCTCGAAGCTCACCGGCGTGGCGATGACGCCCGGCAACTCGGATTTCCGCTTGCTCGATCGCAGCGCGGTCGACGCCTTGCGCGAGATGCAGGACGTCGATCTGTTCATCCGCGGCTCGATCACTTGGCTCGGCTTTCGTAGCGTCACTTTGCCGTATCGCGCGAACAAGCGCTTCAGCGGCACCACGAAATACAGCTTGAAGAAGATGCTGCGCTTCGCCTCGGGCGCGATCTTGTCTTTCTCGGCGGCGCCGCTGCGGATTGGGATTTGGATTGGGTTTTTGACCAGTGGGCTCGCGCTGGTCGAGCTCGGCTACATCCTGTTCGCGTATTTCACGGGCAAAACCGTGACCGGCTGGGCTTCGCTGATGGCGTTCATGGCGTTCATGTTCGGCATCTTGTTCGTGCTGCTCGGCGTGATCGGCACTTACCTCGGTAAGATTTTCGAAGTGCTCAAGAATCGGCCGCGATTTTTGATCGGCGAACGTTCGCCGGAGTGAGCGGCTCGATCTCAGTGCGGCTGCGTCGAGAGCGCGCGCTCGCGCTGCGGCGTTGCAACGACGCTCGAAGCGTGGATCGCGCTCTTCTCCGCGATCGCGCGCCGTCGCTCTTTTTGCTGCAGTTCTTCCAGCAGCCTTCGATTGACGCTCAGCAGATCCGCGATGATCGCCAAAAGGAAAATCAAAAAACCCACGATCAGCAGCACCGCGGCCAAGATCAAAGACTGCACGTGCCCCGCGCCGTTGCCGCCGGCGAAATAGACTAAAAATCGCCCGGCCACGGCCAAGCCAGTGCAGAGCGGAACCAGGCTCACGGCCATGAAGAAACGCAGCGGCTTGTAGACCACGAAGATACGACACATCGTCACGATCGAGCGCTGCACGTAGCTCGGGATGCTGCGCACGAGTCGCGACGGTCGCAGATCGCCGTTCACGCGGATCGGCACGGACGTCACGGTCATGTTGCGTTGACCGGCTTGGATGATCGTCTCGAGCGTGTAGGTGTAGGCGTTGAACACGTTTAGGGCCAGCGCGACCTCGCGCGAGATGGCGCGGAAGCCGCTCGGCGCATCGGTTACGTCCGTGCCGCTCACGATGCGCACGACCGACGAGCCGAGCCGCTGCAACAGCTTTTTGATCGGCGAAAAGTGCGCGATGTTTTCGATTGGTCGAGCGCCGATCACGAGATCAGCCCTGCCCTCGAGGATTGGGCGCACGAGCTTTTCGATGTCCGCGCCGTTGTATTGATTGTCCGCGTCCGTGTTGACGATGATATCCGCGCCGCGTTCGAGGCACGATTCGATGCCGAGCATGAACGCGCGTGCGAGGCCTTGATTGTGCCGGAAGCCGACCACGTGATGCACGCCGTTTTGGCGCGCGACCGCGACCGTGTCGTCGCGGCTGCCGTCGTCGATGATCAGGACTTCGATCGTGTCGATGCCGGCGATGGATTTCGGCAGATCGGCGAGGGCAATCGCCAGAGTCTGTGCCTCATTCAAGCAGGGGATTTGGATGATGAGCTTCATGGCCACTCGGGTACGAGCTGCGGCGCCCCGGAACCCCCGCATAGCACGAGTTACGGCGTGCACCTGACCGAGAACACGCGAGCCGCCTCGGCCGCGGCTGGATTGGCTATTTGGCGTTGAACCCGCGCCCGCGCGCGGCCTCGATACGCAGCTTCCAAACCGCAATCACGGCTTCGGCGAAGACGTGCCGATCCATCTTCGATTTGCCGACTTGGCGATCGACGAACACGATCGGCACTTCGGCGACTTTGAGGCCGCGACGGAGCGCGCGATAGGTCATCTCGATTTGAAATGAGTAGCCGTTGGATTCGACTTTCTCCGAGAAGATCGCGGCGACGGCTTCGCGCGTGAACGCTTTGTAGCCGCTCGTCAGATCGCGCACGTCGACGCCGAGGATGAGTCGCGAATAGAGCGAGCCGCCTTTCGAGAGCAGATGCCGGCCTGGGCCCCAACCCTGCACGCCACCCCCGAGGATGTTGCGCGAGCCGATCACGACGTCCGCGCCTGCTTCGAGCTCGCGGAAGAACGACGGCAGGTGCTGCGGGTCGTGCGAAAGATCGGCATCCATCTCGAGCAAGTAGCGATACTCGGCTTGCAGTCCGACGCGGAAGCCCGCGACGTACGCGGTGCCGAGCCCGAGTTTGCTCGGCCGATGCAAGACGCGCACGCGACTGTCACGGGCCGCGATTTCGTCAGCCAAAGTGCCGGTGCCATCGGGCGAATTGTCATCCACGATGAGCAGGTGCGCGCGCGGTGCGGTGCCGAGCGTCGCTTCGACGAACGCTTCCAAGTTCGAGCGCTCGTTGTAAGTCGGAGTGACGATGAGCGCCCCTTGCCCGAGGCCGTCATCGGCCCCAACATGAGCTTGCGCGTTCGTGCTCGTCACGGCTGCCGTTTACCATGCCCGCGCCGAACTCGGCGACGCGCTTGCTCCGTGCGGGCGATTGTGCTCCAAAATCGCGCTCCGAGGCCCGAAAGCACGGCTCCCCTCGCTCCCGAAACGAGGCTCGCATGACCCAACGCAGCTTGAAAATTGGCCTGATTCAAAGCACGGTCGGCTTGGACAAAGCCGCGAACGTCGAGAAAACGGTGCTCGCAATTCGCGATGCGGTCAAGCGCGGCGCTTCGTTGATCTGCCTCCAGGAGCTGTTCGCGACGCAGTACTTTTGCCAAAGCGAAGACGCCGCGAACTTCGATCTGGCCGAGCCGGTTTCAGGTCCGACCG
>DATATR010000348.1:0-11706 GCA_036268695.1 Polyangiaceae bacterium
TTTGCGCCGCAAGAGTACCGAATCTTCAGCGAAGTTTCGGGCAACGCGGGCTGGCTCCGCGTGATCGACCGCGGTTACGAAATCGTCGAAGCGAGCCTCACGGCCGCGCGCGGCAACGCGCAGACGGGCCTCGTGCCCGCGTGGTGCGACTCGCGCGGCACGCCGGTCGAGGCATTTCCGGGTGCGATGACCAACTATCAATACGACTCCGCGCGCTTGCCTTTTCGCATCGGCCAAGATTTCGCGGCGACTCGCGACGAACGCGCGCGCGCTTACCTCGCACGCACGAGCGCATTCTTCGCGCAAATCGGTGCGCGTGAAATCGTCGACGGCTACACGCTGCGCGGCGAGCCCGCGCCGGATCCGCGCGCGCAAAATCCGAACCCCGGCTCGGCGGTGTTCGTCGGTGCCGCGGCCGTCGGCGCGATGCACGACCTGCGTTACCAATCGTTCATCGACGAAGCCTACGCGCGCCTCTGCACCGGCAAGCTGCTCGCGCGCAGCCGTTACTACAACCACTCCTGGACGGTGCTCTCGCTGCTCATGCTCACGGGCAACTTGAGCGATTTCCCGGCTTGACGCGCGGGCGCACTCAACGCCGCAAGTGCGCTTCGATCAAACTCGCGACGAACGCGGGCTGCTCTTCTTCCAAATCGTGCGTCGCTTCGGGCACGATTTCGAGCTTCGCGTTGGGCAAATGTTGGAACAAAAATTTGCCGAGCGCGGCCGGCGCGATCAAATCGTTTTCACCGACGACGACCAAAGTCGGCGCGCGAATTTCGCCGAGGCGCGCGCCGAAATCACTTTCATCCTCCAAAAACCACGTCGGCGCGTCGGGCCGGCGCTCGCGAAACGCGTCGCGCCAATCGAGCGCGCCGAAGCGCGATGCATCGAGCCCGCCGCAAGGTGTAACCAGTACCAGCCGGCGTACGCGTTCGGGACGCTCGAGCGCGATGCGCAAAGCGAGCGCGCTGCCCATCGAGAGCGAAACCAAATCACAGCGCGCCGGCAGCTCGTCCACGATCCAGCGTGCGAGCTCGGGTAACGAACGCAGCTCGGGATTTTCGGCGCTCTCGCCGAGCCCGGGATAGTCGAACAAAAGCGGTTCGCGGCGCGACGCGAGCACCGCCGCGATCGGCTCCCACGTCGTCCAAAGGCCGCTCGCTCCGGGCAGATAAGCGATTGGCAAATACTCTGTCGAACCTCGCTCACTCACATTCAAATCGCGCCCGCTTCCAGCGGGAAGAGAGACGGTTTAACGTTCGTAAACCGGATGCCAACGAGTGAGTATCTGCCGAACGCCGCGCGCTCGCAATAAAAGAGGGAGAAAATACCTATGACTATCTGGAATTTTCTGGTGCCGATCGCGCTCATCGCCGGCTTCGGGATTTACTATTTGCGCATTTATCAGAAGGGCAAAGCCGCGGGCGGCGGGCTCGGCGAGGGCTTTGCCGCACTGCAAAAAGAGAAATGGAGCGACGTGCTCGCGCCCGGCGAAGAGCCGAAAACCTGGGGTTCCGGCGTGCTCTGGCGCCCGTATTGGCAGTATTGGCTCGCGCGCCAAGTTCCGATTTTGAAGCTCGTTTGGCCGATGAAAATCTATCAACTGATGATCACCGACCGCGGTCGGCTCTTGCTCGCCACGTTCACCGCGCTCGGCGGCCTGTCCGACAAACAAGGCCACGACCGCGCACGAATCAAATTGAGCGACGTGACCGAAGAGCAACAAGGCTGGGCCGCGCGTCTGAATCCGCTCGCACCCGCCAACTACAAAACCTTCGAAGCGACGTTCCACTTGCCGAGCGGCGCGCTCAAGCTCTACGCCATTCCCAGCGACTTCGTGAGCGCGTTCGGGGCGTGAGCTTCGTGATTGGGGTTTTGGGGGTCGCCTCGCGGTGACTCGCCTGCGCCAGTGCGGTGCGTCGCGAGTGCCGCGCTGGGGCTTGTACCCGTGGTGCGCGCACGCACGCCGGACCGCACTCGGTGCACGCGCGGCCACTTCGAGGCAACCCCAAATAAGAAAGCGCGATTACGGCTCGGATTGCGGCGTTTTCGCGAGCTGCGATACGTCGAAGCCGCGATTTTGCGCGAGCGTCAGCGCGCGCGAGTAACTCGCGTCCGCGAGCGTCGGCGTGCGCGACAAGATCCAAAGCATGGTGCGCGAAGGATGGCCGACCACGGCGTAGTCGTAGTCGTTGCCCGTATCGAGCACCCAGTAGTCGGCGGAGTACGAACCGATTTGCAATGTGAGCTTCGCGGGCACGCTCGGATCTTCGACCGAGGCCACGGCTTGGAACTCTTGCTGATTGCCCGTGCCGGAACCGAGGAAGCAGCTGTGCCGCATTTGCATTTGGCTCGCGCCGGTCATTTCGTAGTCGGCGACGGTGTCGCGGCAATCGGTGTCGTAGTCGCGCGGCACGCGCGAGATTTCGTACCAATGACCTTGAAAGCTCGCCAAGTCGAAGTTCGTCGCGACGGCAGGGCCGCTGTCGGTGCAACCAAACGAACTCGCGGCGAAGAGAGCAATCAGTGCACGGCGCATGCGCGATGGCTAATCGAACGCGCGTCGCGTCGGGCTACCGGCCGAAGGTGATGCCGTGACACTTCGGTGAATTTCGCCGTCCACGCGCTGAATGAATGCGCGAGCTCGTTCGTCTGAGGCAGCGGGCTTGCGAACTGGGTCGGGATTTTTTGGAGGATCGAATGCTGCGAAGAAGCGGGATATTGCTGGGGTTGGCTGGATTTTCGTGGCTCGTGAGCGCGTGTGCCGGGCCGCGCATGGCGCCGCCGGCGGACGTCGCGGGCGCGAGTGACGTGCTCGCGGTGAGCGACCGCAGCCGCGCGTCCGGTGCATTCGTCAACGAAGGCTTCAAGCTCGGCCCCTACACGATCGCGGACGTGGATCGGAAATGGGATTCGAGCAGCGGCCTCAGCGTCGGGCCGTGGGGCAAAGAAAGCAAAACCACGGGCTTCTCTTTCACGCTCGCGAACGGCGACGCGAAGCTCAAGGGCAAGTGCGAGAGCGAGCTCAAGCAGCAGAGCATCCTCGGGCTCGGCGGATCGTTCGATTGGGGCAGCACGACGATCGCGTGTTCGTGCGAAGGCGGCGCGGACAAAGCTTCGCTCGTGCTTTCGAAGGACGCGAACAAGCTCAGCATCGGCAGCACGGACTATCCGATTCAGCAGATCCACAGCGTGCAAGGCGGCGGCGATCAAAGCTCGCCGAGCGGCTTCCGCGCGGACGCGGATGGTCCAGTCGGCGCGGTCGAGGTGCTCTATCCGGGTCAGATTTGGTTGAAGAAGGGCCTCGACGAACCGACGCGCAGCAACTTGAGCTGCCTCTTCACCGGGCTGATGCTGTACAAGCCGCCGAGCGACAACTGACCGAGCGTCCCGCGGGGACGGCCGGCCGTAGTGTGGGGCGGGCCCGGAAGTGTGCAAAAATCGCGCAGCGCGTCGAAATCCAGCTAAATTTCCGTGTGCTTGTCCGGGCGGTGCGAGCGCGCTAGAACCAGCGTGCACAGCATGTTCGGTAATCGTCTGCCTGCTCTCTCGTCATAGAGGTCGCGGAAGGCCGTTTTCCCAGCAGCGACAGTGTGACGCACCAAAAAATGCTCCCGCGAGGGAGTCGATCAGAGAGTAGTAGAAGATGAACAACCGATTGTACGTGGGTAACCTTTCATTCCACACCACCGAAGACACGCTCGTCCGCACCTTTGGCCAAGCCGGCGAGGTCACCGAAGCCAAGCTCGTGCTCGACCGCGAAACCGGTCGCTCGCGCGGCTTCGCCTTCGTGTCGATGAGCAGCGACGCTGAAGCGCAAAAAGCGATTTCCGAGCTGGACGGTACGGATCTCGACGGCCGTCCGCTGCGCGTCAGCATTGCCGAGGAACGTAAGCCGCGCGCTGGCGGCGGCGGCGGCGGTGGTTATGGTGGTGGGGGTGGCGGCGGCGGCGGCGGCGGTGGTCGCGGCGGCCGCGGTGGTGATCGCGGCGATCGTCGCGATCGCTGGTGAGTTCGCCTTGAATTTCGGTGCGGCGTGCGTTCGGCGTGCGCCGCACTCGGTTCGCTCGTCTTGGCGTGAGCGGATCGAGCATCGTCATCATATCGCCAGACGAAAGGCCGTCATATGCCTGGACCTCAGAGCGCAAAAAAGCGCGCGCGCGAAGCTTCGCGGCAAGATCATCAGCGCGAAAAGGCGCAAAAACGTCAAGAGCGGAAAGCAACGAAAGCGCCGCGCACCGCCGGCAGCGAGGGCGAAGATCCGGACTTGGCCGGGATCGTGCCTGGGCCACAGCCTCGGCCCGCCGAAGACGAGTGGTGAAAGCCCGCGCGGGCGCGTGCAAGACCCTCGCACTCGAGCGCGCGATCACAGCGAATCGGTCGCGCGCCACAAGTACCAGCTCGCGACGCTGCGATACGGCTTCCAGCGTCGGGCCCGCGCCTCGAGCTCGGCCTTGCTCGGCAGTTCGTTGGTGTTGAAGGCAATCGAAAAGCCCTTGCGCACGCCGTAGTCGTCGAGCGGCAGCACATCCGGGCGACCGAGTCGAAAGATCAAGAGCATCTCCGCCGTCCAGCGGCCGATGCCGCGCACTTCGCTCAGCCGTTCGATGATCGCTTCGTCGTCGAGCTTTTGGATTCGTGCGAGCGTCGGCAACGAGCCGTTTTCGCAGCGCTCGGCCAAATCTTTCAGCGCGAGGTACTTGGCGTTGGAGAGGCCCGCGCCGCGCAGATCCGCTTCGCGCGCGCCGAGAATTTGCGCGGCAGTGAGTGAGCCTTTGGCGCGCGGAAAGAGCGAGCGCACGCGCGCGAAAATCGTGGCCGCGGCTTTGCCGTTCAGTTGCTGATACACGATCGATTCGGCCAACGCGGCGAAAATGCTGGGTGTGGTTCGCAGTTGCAAACGGCACGGCCCGACGCGCTCGATCAGTTTGCGCATCTTCGAATCCGCGGCCGCGATTGCTTTGGCTGCGAGCGCGAAGTCGAAGGCGAGCGCGCCGTCACCGTCGAACAAACTGCGCTGCGCTCGTTCGATGTTCAGCATCTTGCGCTTGGTGTCGATGCCGCCGTTGGCAGAAAATCCACCGATTTTTCCGCCCGCAGCGAGCACGCGATGACACGGCACCACGATCGCGAACGGATTTCGCCCGAGCGCTTGGCCAACAGCGCGCGCCGCGCCGGGCGAACCGATGCGCGTCGCGATTTCGCCGTAGGAAATCGTGGCGCCGGGCGCGATCGTGCGCGCGTGCTCGTACACGCGTCGGTGAAACGCCGGCACACCGCTCATGTCGAGCTCGATCTGGCTCAAATCCGCGACTTCACCGCGCAGTAACGTCACGATGCGATCGATCGCGCGCGCCACGACGGGCGGCGCGGGCGTCTCTTTGGCGTCGGGGAATCGCTCGAGCAAGTGGGCGCGCGTTTCGGCGAGTCGCGCTTCGGGCAACTGCACGGCGAGCAAACCGCGTGCGCCCCAAACCACGCCGCAGTGACCGACCGCCGTGTCGAACAGCGCAAATCCGGGAGCTTTGAGCACGCCTGGCACGTTCGTTTCTTCGACTCTAGCGCGCCGCACTAGTACCTCGAGTCCGTTGAAACGATGGGAAGTTCAGTACCCGCACATGGGTGAGGGTACTGAACTTCCCTCGAGTTCGCCTTGATCTGACTCGAGAAAAACACCCTGCGTCACAACAGACCAATGTCAGGCACACACGTGAGGCAAGGGCAAGCATCACGAAAGCCTCACTTTTGTGGCTTTCGTGATGCGCAGCCCGCATCGAGGTGACGTCGTGCATTTAGCGAACCCCTAAAAATCTCCAGCGAGCCAGCGCTGCAGCCCGCCGAGCACGAACTCGGCTTGTTCGGCAGAGAGCCCGACGAAGATCGCGCCGTTGCGTTCGTCTTTGAGGGTGAGCACGAGCGCGCGTTGGTTCGCGCGCGTGAGACCGCCGTTGCCGATTTCTATTTTGGTGACTTCGTTGCGCTGCAAAACCAACGGCCCGCCGAGCCAATGCCCGGACTCGAGCTCGAGCTCGCGTTCGCGCACGACGATCGCGCTTTCGCTCGGGCCGCCGCGCAGCCAGCGTAAAAACGGCAAGCCGAACAGCCAGAAAAATAGAAACACGTGATAGCGCCAAGACAGCACCATCAACCCGAGCGCCGCGGCGAACAGCGCCATGCGCGGCAAAGCCATCAGCACTTGCGCGCGCGTCGGGACGCGCACGGAAATGCGCACGATCGCGCGCGGCGGATATTCGAGTGTCACGCCGGCTGGTGGCGTCACTTCGAGGTCTCGGTAATGGGGCGCGCTGCTCGTCACGTGCGCGTTGTACCATTCGAAACGACCCTGAACGAGGAGCGCGGGCTCGACAATTTGCGCGCGCGACTTAGTTTGAGGCTCTGGCGAATTCTGTCCGCGTTGCCGTGGCTGCTTCGGATCCGCTCGTGAGGAGCGGGCTCGTGGCGTTACTCGCTGCCGAGCCTGCGTTTCGGCTCGCGGCGGAGCTTGCGGCACCGGCGGATCCGCGCGTATTCGACGCGCGCGCCGAGCTGATTTTGTGGGATGCGGGCGCGCGCGTCGCGAAACGCGCGCTGTTGCCGGACGCAATTCCGACGTTGGCTTTGGTCGAAGACGAAGAGGCGGCGCTCGCGGTATTGCGCGCGGGCGCGCTCGCGGTTTTGTTTCGAAACGCGGACGGCGAGCGCGTGCTCTCGGCATTGCGCGCGCTCGCGAGCGGCAGCGCCGTGCTGGAGCCCGCCATTTTGCGCACATTCGTCAGCGCTCGCGCCGCACCGAACGACGCGCTGACACTGACGCCGCGCGAGACCGAAGTGCTGAACTTGGTCGCGGAAGGGCTGTCCAATAAATCAATCGCCGAGCGGCTCCGTATCAGCGAACACACCGCGAAGTTTCACGTGAACGCGATCTTGAACAAGTTCGGCGCGGAGACGCGCACTGAAGCGGTCGTGATGGCCGCGCGGCGCGGGCTTTTGATGTTGTGAGTCGCGTCGCGCCTGGCCGGATGGCTAGGTCGCGCCCTATCCGATCGGGCGATACCCGAACACGATCCCACGGCGTAAGTTGTTCGAATGTCGAACTCAGCACAAGATTTTTCCAATGCCCTCGCGGATGCCGTCGAGCGCGTTAGCTCGAGCATCGTTCGCGTCGAAAGCGGTCGCCGCCGTCCGGCGAGCGGCACGGTTTGGTCGAAGGACGGCTTGATCGTCACTTCCGCGCATGCGCTCGAACGCGAAGATGGCCTGGAAATACAGCTCGAATCCGGGGAAACGCAGAGCGCGACCTTGCTCGGCGCAGACTCCGCGAGTGACGTCGCATTGCTGCGCGCGGACGGCGAATTCAGCGTGCCCGAGCGCGCTCCGAAGGACTCCCTGCGGCGCGGCAACTTGGTGCTCGCGTTGAGTCGACCCGGGCGCACGGTGCGCGTGAACCTCGGCGTGGTGAACGCGCTTGCCGATGAATGGCGCGCACCCGGCGGCGGCAAAATCGAACACTACATTCAAAGCGACGTCGCGCTCGAACCTGGTTTTTCCGGGGGCGCGCTGATCGACGCTTCGGGTCGCTCGATCGGGATGAACAGCACGGGCCTGCTGCGTGGCACGGCGCTCACGCTCGCGAACGCGACGCTCGAACGCGTCGTCCAAGCGCTGCTCACGCACGGCCGAGTTCAACGCGGCTATTTGGGAGTGAGCTCGGTGCCGGTGCGTTTGCCGCACAGCGCCGCCGAGCTCAGCGCTCAGCGCGGCGGGCTGATCGTGACCGGGCTCGAACCGGGCGGACCGGCGGAAACCGCGGGATTTCTGCTGGGAGACGTGCTGCTGCGCTTGGGCGGCCAAAAGCTCGAGAGCATCGGCGAGCTGCAAGCGGCGCTCGAAGATCGCGCGGCGGAGAGCGTGCCGCTCACGATCTTGCGCGCGGGCGTCGTGCAAGAGTCGTCGGTCACGCCGAAAGCGAGGTCGTGAAGTGTCGCGCTTGAGCGATTTCTCCGACGAGCTCGAAGGCTTGGTCGCGACCGCGGCACCGAGCGTCGTCGCGGTCGAGCACGGCCGCGGTCAGGGCAGCGGCATCATCGTCTCGAGCGACGGTTACGTAGTCACCAACGCACACGTCGTGCACGGGCGCGCGGGCAAACTCAGCGTGCGCCTCGCGGGCGGCGACGAGCTCGGCGCTGAAGTGGTCGGCGAAGATCGGCCGAGTGATCTCGCGGTTCTGCGCGTGAACGCTTTCAATTTGCCGAGCCTCTCACTCGACGAATCGCGACGTTTGCGCGTCGGCCAGCTCGTCGTCGCGATCGGCAATCCACTGCGCTTCGAGCGCTCGGTCAGCCTCGGCGTGGTGAGCGCGATCGAGCGGAGTTTGCCCGGTCCAGGCCGTCGCCCGTTCGAGGGCTTGGTGCAAACCGATGCCGCGATCAACCCGGGCAACTCCGGCGGCCCGCTGCTCGACGCGCACGGCGCGGTCGTCGGCATCAACACCGCGGTGATCCCTTACGCAAACGGGCTCGGCTTCGCGATCCCCGCGCACACCGCCGCCTGGGTCACCGCGGTGCTCATTCGCGACGGCCGCATCGATAGACCCGTGATCGGCATCGCGGCGCAGGGCGTCGATTTGACGCCAAAAATCGCCGCCGAGCTCGGACAACACCGCGCCGTGCGCGTGCACGCGGTCGCCGCAGATTCACCTGCGAGCGTGGCCCAACTCAAACCCGCCGATCTCCTGCTCGGCGCGAACGACGTGGCGCTTCACAGCGTCGACGACTTGCAGCGCGTGTTCGTGCTCTCGCGCGGCGCGGACGTCGCGCTGCGCCTGTTCCGCGACGGCGCGGAGCTTGCGCTGTCCGTCAAACCCGAGCTCAAAACCAAAGCCGCCTGAGCGCGACCGAACAAAACGAAGCGAGCCGCAATGGGGCGGCTCGCTTTCAGGCTGGGTTTTGGTTTGGGGTCGCCTCGCGGCAGCCCGCTTGCGCAAGGGTTTTGCGCGGCAGAAGGTTCAGCTTTGCGGCGCCGCGCTGGTCGGCATGCCCGCGTCTTTCCAGCCGCGAATGCCGGCGCGCATCACGCTGACATCGGTGTAGCCCGCGGAAGCGGCCCGCGCCGCCGCCGCGTCGGACGCGCGGCACTGAGTGCCACCACAATAGAACACGAGCTTATCGCTCTTTGCCGCCGGCAATTGCGTCAGCGGATAGTCCTTGTGGCTCGCGAGCAACACCGCGCCCGGCACCACGCCGAATTCTTTGCGCGTATCCGGATCATTGGCATCGAAGACCGTCGCGCTCTTGTCTTTGGTGTAGCTCGCGACTTGTTGCACCGTCACTTCGGGCACGGCTTTGGCCTCGGTGCTCTTACCCGGCTCGGCCGCAGGCGCCGGTTGATCCGCGTTGGACGACGAGGACGAATGGCAGCCCACGGCGAGCACTGCGCACACGGCCCCTGCGAACGAAAGCTTTGCGATTTGAGTGAGCATGCCGCCTAGTTTACGCCACTTTGAGAAAGCGCCAATCGCTCGCGCGTGTCGGCAAGTTTACGGCTTTCGGCTGCAAAAATGCCGCAAATTGCCGGCGAATTGGTGAACTCGGGCAACTCGACTAGACCGAGTCCCCGCGTGTTACTTGCCGTTCTCGTCGCCATTTCGTCCATGATGCTGGGCGCGGCTTTGTCGTTCGCGCCGAACTCGCGCGGTGTGCTCGGCTACCTGCGCACGTTCGCGACGCTCGCCGCGCTCGCGGTCGTCGTGACGCACCTCTTGCCAGAAGCGCTGTTCGAGCTCGGCCCCGTTTCGATTTTGCTTTTCTTGGCGGGTTGGTTCGCGCCCGTCCTCGCGCATTTCGTGGGGCAGCGCTCGACTAGTGGTCGCTCGGCGCCCGCGGTGCTCGAGGCTGGCTATTGGGGTTTGATGATTCATCACGTCGCGGACGGCATCGGCCTCGGCACCTACACGCGCTTGCCGTCCGCGACTGGCTCGCACTTCGACGTGGTGATCGCGCTCGCCGCGCACACGGTGCCGCTGATCGCGGTCGTGGCGCTGGCTTATCGTGTCACGTTCGGGCTGCGCGCGGCGCTCGTACGCTCGTGCGGGCTCGCGCTCGCGACCTTGTTCGGCATCGCGCTGTCGAGCTTGGTCGCCGCGCAGACGATCGAGCATTTTTCACCGCTCATCTCGGCGATCGCGGCTGGCCTCTTGCTTCACGTGGTCACGCACGATCTGACCGAAGATCCGCCGCGTGGCTTCGTCGCGCGCACGCTCGATCTGGTCGTTGCGGCGGGGGGCGTCGGCGTAAGCTTGCTCGGCGTCGAGCGCGGGGCCGATCCGGCGATGTGGCTGTTCAGCGAGCGTTTGCTCTCGTTGGTCGAGCGCTCCTCGCTCGTCGTGTTGGTCGGACTCGCCGCGGCCGCGCTGTCGCTTCGGCTCGCCGATCGCAGCTCGAAAGCGGCGCTTGCAATCCTGCCCGCGGCACCGCTCGGCGCGGATGCGTTACTGCTCGGGATCTCGCTCTACGGGTTCACAAGCACTGCGCTGCGCGTCGGAACGAGCGCGCTTGGACTTGCGCTTTTGCCGGCGCTGCCGAACGCGGAAACAGATTCTGCCAAGCAGGCTTGGTGGTCACGCGTGTCACAGGCGCTCGCGCGTTCGGGGCCATGGTTGATCTTGGGTGCGTTGCTCGGCGCGCTTCTGTCCACGGTGCCGGCTTCGGCGTTGAGTCGCAATTTGTCGGGGTCGGCGCTCGAGCTCGGGCTGTTCGCGTTGATCGCGAACGTGGTGCCGCTCGCAGCGCCGGCCGCGCTGCTCGTTGCGATGGGTCTCACATCGCTCGGAGTTTCGTCGGGCGCGGAGCTTTTGTTCGTGACGCTCGGGCCGCTGTTGGTTCGCCAAAAACTGACGCTGAAAACGCGCGCGCTCTTGACCGCGATTTGCCTGCTGGTCGCCTGGCTCAGCAATTTGCTTCACATCTCGAGCGCGCCGCTCGACGGTGCGCTCAGCGCGAGCGAGCCCGGTTTACGTTTTGCGATCGCGCTCGGCGTGCTGCTCTTGTTCGGAATTTGGCAACACGGCGCGCGCATCTGGCTCTCGGCGATCGTGAAGACGCCGGCGCACGAGCACGAACACGCGCACGATGTGCATGGCCCGCACTCGGCTGAGCACACGCACGAGCACGGTGGGCGGGACTCGGCCCCTTTCTAAACCGTGATCAGTCAACTCGCGCGCAGGGCCTCATCCAGCTGGCGCGTGGCTTCGAGCAACAGTGAGTTGACCGAGCGCGGCGGTGAGACCAAAGATTCGCTCGGGTTTTGTCGAAACCAAAAGCGACCGCTCTTCCAGGTGAGCACTTCGCGCAAGGATTCGACCGCGTCGATGTCGTTTTCACTCGCGCGGCTGCCGCTCACCGAGCCGTCTTCGAGCTCGAACACGACGATCGAGCCGTCTTCGTTTTGCACTTTGAGCCGGCCGCTGCGGCGTTCGATTTCGAGCATCGCGAGCACCGTCGAGAGCGACATGTCGCTGATGTTGCCGCGGATCGAGTTGCCCGAGAGGGACGCTTCGGCGTCTTCCACGCCGTCGCGCGTGAACGAGAAATCGCCGTTTTCGTCGGCGCGCGGCGGCGCGCTGCGCGGCGGTTCCGAGGCGCGGGCTCTCGGTGTGCGCGAATCGCGACGTTCTTCGTCGCGCGGCCGATCGGCGCGATCCAAGCG
>DATATR010000349.1:0-7497 GCA_036268695.1 Polyangiaceae bacterium
CGTCACGGCGTGGCAGTTCAATCCGCTCGATTACCAGCACGTCGCGGGTCCCTGCCCGGCGAACAACACGATGGGCTGCCTCTCCGCGTCGGTGGATTCGTCGCTCTTGTTGCCTTCAACGGCGATGACCAAGAACTACCGCATCTTCGCTTACTCCTCGAAGAACGAAGGTTCGGATTGGGGCTCGGTTCCCGGTGGTGCGGCGATCACCGCGACGCAAGACGGCACCATGGTCACCGTGCAATTCGGTCCGAAGTGTGGCGCTGAGCTCTACCCGACCACGAATCTCGGCACATGCGTCGCGGCTGGCACCGGCGTCAACGCGCAGAACGCGAACGACATCGTGACCTACCCGATGAACGCGGGTGACGTACTCGAGCTCGTGGCCGCGTGGGCTGCAGATCCACAAACCAAGAACGCCGACCTCAGCGGCTCGGTGGTCAACGCGACCGCGCCGGTGCAAGTCGTGTCGTTCAATGCGATCGCTCAGCTGCCGGATTACTCGGTCGCGAACGCCGACCACATGGAAGAGACGGTGCTCCCCGCCGAAGTGCTCGGCAATAAATACGTCGTCGTGCCGCCGACCACGCCGAACGGCAACGCGGTCGGGCACGTCGTGCGCATTTACGGCAACGTCGACAACACGCACCTCACGTACACGGGCACCAAGCCAACAGGTGCACCGGATACGATCAACGCCGGCGACATGGTGCAAATCCCACCACTGCCGACCGGGCAGCCCGCTGGGAGTTGCTTGGCCGCGGCGGATCACTGCATGGTTTCCGATCCATTCGTGGTTTCGGGTGACCAGCCGTTCGCGGTCGCGTCATTCATGGTCGGCGGCACGTTGCAAATGCCGGGCACGGACGCGATGACCTCACAAGGCGATCCGGCGATGACGATGGAAGTGACGCCGCAACAGTTCAGGAAGCAATACACCTTCCTCGCGCCGAAGGATTACCTCGAGAACTTCGCGGACGTGATCGTGCCGACGGGTGGCGACGTGACGCTCGATGGCATGCCCGTCAGCATGGCGCCGACGGCCGTGGATTCGGACTGGGGCTTCGTGCGCCTCAAGCTCGACAACTCCGGCAACGGCGTGCACACACTCACCACGACGAACGCGAACGGCCTCGGCCTCCAAGTCGCCGGCTTCGGCTACGCGACTTCGTATTACTATCCCGGCGGCCTCAACCTGATTCACATCTCGCCACCGCCGGTGATTACGGTCGTGAAGTGAGCCCCGAGAACGCAGAGCGCGGCTCGCGTGACCATCAAAACCAAATTAAAAATCGATATTAACCGAGGATTTCTGCTTAATAATTAGAAATATCCTGGCAATGCGCGCGTAGTTCGCCGGCCGCACGCTGCGTGAGTGAGCAAAGTAGTAGCATTGCCGGAAGGCATGAGCCCTGGCACTGACGATCCGGCAGAGCGACTCAGTGTCGTCTACGTCGAAGACGACGAGCGGCTCGCGCGGTTGACGGCGCAGTACTTGCGGTCGCACGGCGCGGAAGTGACGCTGGTGACGCGCGGTGATTTGGCGCTGAGCGAAGTGTTGCGCATTCGGCCGGACGTGGTGCTGCTCGATTTGATGTTGCCCGGTGCCGATGGCAACGAGGTGTGCCGGCGGTTGCGCGAGCGCGTGAGCATTCCGATCATCATGGTGACCGCGCGCGGCGAAGAGGCCGATCGCGTGATGGGGCTCGAAGGCGGCGCGGACGATTACGTGAGCAAACCGTTTTCGTCGCGCGAGCTCTTGGCGCGGATTCGTGCGCATGCGCGGCGCGCGCGCGGCAAAACGGGGCCGGCCACGCCGCGGCTGGAAATCGGCGAATTAGTCGTGGATTCGGCGACCATGACCGCGACCTTGCGCGGCGAACGACTCGCGCTCACGACGCACGAATTCGGACTTCTGCGCGTGCTCGCCGAACGCGCGGGCCGCGTGCTCGCGCGCGAACAATTGCTCGAGCTCGTGCACGGCACTGCCGAAGACGCGTTCGATCGTTCGATTGACGTACACATCTCGCGTCTTCGCCACAAGCTCGAGCGCGACCCGAAAAACCCGAAGTACTTGAAGACGATCCGCGGCGTCGGCTACATGCTCGCGCCGGAAGAACGATGAGAGAGCGCGCGCGGACCGGTTTGGTCTGGCGTTTGTATGCGGTCGGCGTCGTTCAATTTTTGTTGGTGGCGCTCTCGGCGGTGTTGATCGGTTATGTGATGTCGCGCTTACCGCGCTGGGACATGCAGACCCTGAGCGCGCGTTTGAAGCCATTTTCTGCGGACAAATCCGCGCTCAGCAGCGAGCTGCAACAGCTTCGCGCGAGCGACAATCTGCAAATCTCGATCTACGACGACGAAAATCATTTGCTCGCGAGCAACGTCGAGCCCGCGCTCAAACCGCCGCGCTTCGGCGGTCGCCACCATCCGCCGCCCTTCGGCGACGATCGTCCACCGCCGGAAGGCGCGGACGAGTTCGACCACGGCCCGGCTGGGCCAGCGCACGGTCCGCCGCCTGGATTGTTCGCGCCGTTCGAGCCGCCACCGCATTTCCCCGAGCGCGGTTTCGGCGGACCACCGCCGGATAATTTCGCGCGCTTCGAGCTCGAAGGCCACGAGGCACTCTTGGTCGCACGCTTCGAGCACAAGAAGCCGAGCTCGTTGCCGGCAATTTTGACGCTGTTTTTCGGCTTGATCGTGATCGGCGCGGGCGCCTTGCTCACGGCGCGCTGGATCGCGCGACCGCTCGCGCAATTGTCGCGCATGGCGCGTTCGCTCGGCACGGGGGATTTGCGCGCCCGCAGCGAGCTCGAGCGAAACGACGAGCTCGGCGAAGTCGCGCGCGCATTCGACGACATGGCCGAACGCATTCAGAAGCTCTTACAAACCGAGAAAGAGTTGCTCGCCAACGTCGCGCACGAGCTGCGCACGCCGCTCGCGCGCATCCGCGTGGCGCTCGAAATCGCGAGCGAGGGAGACGCAGAGACGGCGCGCGCGTCGCTCTCGGAAATTGCCGTCGATTTGGCCGAGCTCGAGAGCCTGATCAACGACGTGCTCACCGCGGCGCGCTTCGAGCTCGCGGGCGAAACGGCACAAGGTGCGAGTTTTTCGCTGCACGTCGAGTCCGTCGCCGCTCAGGCGATCGCCGAACGCGCCGCAGAGCGCTTTCGTTTGCGCCACGCGGGCCGGCCATTCGAAGCCCATTTCGAACTCAACTCCGGTTTAGTCGATGCCGATCCGATGTTGCTCCGGCGCGCGCTCGACAACCTGCTCGAGAACGCGCACAAGTATTCGCCGGATCCGAGCTCGAGCATTCGACTCGAAGTGTCGACTCGCGGCGAGCGCGTGTGCTTCGTCGTGATCGACCGGGGCATGGGCATCCCGGCCGAAGACTTGCCGCGTTTGTTCACTCCGTTTTTTCGCGGCGAGCGCAGTCGTTCGCGCGGCACGGGCGGTGTAGGTCTCGGGCTCACGCTCGCCAAGCGCATCGTCGAAGCGCATGGCGGTGTGCTCGAGGTAACGAGCGAGGCCGGCCGCGGCAGCGAGTTTCGCGCCTGTTTACCGCACCGTAGTGATACGCGAGACGCGCCGGCATCTTCCCGCGCAACACATTCAGAAACCTGAATATTCCGCAATCCGGGTGCAGCATGCAGGACATAGTTTGGCGTCACGTTTGTTGGTAGGGCGTGCGCCTTCGCGCGCGTCCGAACAGCATGACGATGATTCGAAGCATTGCGCTGTCGCTCGCCTGCGCGGCGTTGCTCGGCTTCGCGATCTGGGCAACGAATCCCGCGTCCGCGGCAGGGAGCCGCGCGGCGCGCACGAGCGCTGAAGCGGCAAGCACGAACGCACCCGCTCCTGCTCGAGCAGCATCGAGCTCCACTGCGCCGCTCGCGCCGTCATCATCCGCGCCTTCGACCAATCCGGCAGACAGCAGCGGCGCGCTCGAACGGCGGCTCGATCGGCTCGAGCGCGAGATCGAAAATCCAAAGCGGTGAGCCGCGGATTGCGAAGTATTTCGCGCGGGAATGTTGGCGCACCCTGGATGCGTTGCAGCCACGCTCGGCAGTTTCGCCGAGCCAAAACCAGGGACATCGGATGTACGAACATTATACCGGGCTGGTCATCCCGACGCTCGCGCAACACCTCGGCGTTCAGGCACGCGAGATCGCGCCGGCCCACGATTTGTACCGCGATTGGGGGCTCACGCCGCTCGCGCTGATCGTGATCTTGCTCGACCTCGAGCGCATCGTCGCGATCGAGCTGCCGCCCGAGGAGCTCGGCGGCGTGCGCACGGTCGGACACTTGATAGCCAAATTCAGCGCGTGGATGCGCCGCGCCACGCCCGATCCGCGATCGCTTGCACGGCGACGGGCGCGCCGTTCACGCCACGCGCAGCGCGAACGACGCATTCGTCGCGAATTGCATTTCTTGCGCTGGCTCGAGCAAAACGAAGCGCGCCGCACGCAACGCGCCGCGGAACGAAGCGCGCAGTGAGCCGATCAACCCGCGAGCGCGAGGCTCGGCGCGGCTTTCTCGCTCGCGGCGTGCGACTCGTTCGGAAACACCGCCAGGCGCCGCTTCTCGCTCTGCACGATCTCGGCGACGACTTCGTGGCAGCCGCCACAACCGGTGGCCGCGCCGCAATGATTGCCGACTTCTTCCACGCTACAAGCGCCGGTCAGGCGAACGGAACGACGGATATCGCGATCGGTGAGTGCGTGGCAGTGACAGACGAGCATCGAGTTCCAGAAACCTAGCGACTTGATAGTGAAAATCAAGTTCAACTTCGACGCCCGCGGCGGGCTAGGTAAAAACCAAATAATTCCAGGCAATTAGCCGATTCAGCCTCGACCAAAACGACTTTCATTTTCAATAAGTCGCTGGAACGGCGCGGCTTCGCGAGGGCCGCGAGCGGCGGTTTGAGGGTTCGCCGGGCTCGGCGGGATGGTACGAGAAGCAATGCAGTCCTCGCCCGAGATCATCGATTTTTTGAATGAGCTTTTGACGTCCGAGCTGACCGCGATCAACCAGTACTTCATTCATTTTCGGATCTGCGAGCACCAGGGCTACAAGGCGCTCGCCAAGAAGAAGCGCGAAGAATCGATCGAAGAGATGCGGCATGCGGACAAGGTGATCGACCGCATCTTGTTTCTCGACGGCGTACCGAACATGCAGCGTCTGAGCCCGGTTCGCGTCGGTGAAGAGCCGATTGAGATGAACAAGCTGGACCTCGAGCTCGAGCTCGAAGCCGTCAAGCGACTGCACCGCGGCATCGAGCTTTCGTACACGAAGAGCGATCACGGCACGCGCGAGCTACTCGAGCACATCCTCAAGGAAGAAGAAGAGTCGGTGGATTGGCTCGAAACGCAAGCCAGCATCGTGAAAGACATCGGCCGCGAGCACTATCTCGCCCAGCACTTGCATAGTTCGTCTTCGTCGTAACGCCGGGAACTCGGGCTTCCAGTCGGTGTTTTTTGCTCACGATACACCCGAGCGAGCTTGGGTGTAGTCTCGCGGGCGGGCAATGGGTTCGCTGCGCTCGGTCATCAAGCATCGGGAGTTCGCGCGCGAGGCCGCGAAAACGCGCGGCCAAGTGTCGCGCTCGGCCGCGTTCGGCGCCGCGATTGCGAGCCCGCTCGGGGTGCTCACGATCTTGCCGCTGCTCGTCGCGGCGGTCGGGTTGATTTTGACTTTGGTCGGCCAGCGCGCGCTCACCAATAGCAACTTGACCATGGCGCGCGATCGCATCGACGAAGAGACGACGCTCGTCGCGCGCAGCATTGGCATCGCGCTCGAGCAATCGGATCCAATTTTGGATCGCCTGGGCGCGATCGCGCGCGAGCACGACGCGGCGAAGCCGTACATCGCCGTCGCGCACTCGCTGCGCGATTTGATGCAGGGCCGCGCTGGCGTCTCGTACGTCAGCATCAGCTTCCCCGACGGCACATTTCAAGGCGCCTACCGCGACGATCAAGACGGACAGCTTCACTTTCAAGACAGCCGCATCACGCCCACGGGCACGGTCGTCAAACGCTATTCGTTCGTGGGCCACGACGCGCTCACGCCCTATCGCGAAGACCACACCGATTACGATCCACGCAAACGCCCGTTCTATGCGCTCGCGCTCGCCAACCCGGGCCGGGTTTGGACCAAACCCTACCCGTTCTTCAAGACGCACTTCACCGGCATCACGCGCACCGAAGCCATTCGAACCCAGACTGACGGCAAGGCCGAATTGCACGCCGTAATCACGGTCGATTTCGACGTGCAAGCGCTGTCCGCCATTTTGAGCCGCGTTTCGCTCGGCGGCGCGACCACGTTACTTTACGCGGACGACGGCACGCTGCTCGCCTATCCGCGCGGCAGCGACGCAATCGAACGCTTGCCCCTGCGCGCCGATCGCGCGCTCTCGTACAGCGATCTCGACGATCCGATCTTGAAGGCATTCTTCGGCGAGTTCGTCGCCCAACGCGCGGCGCCGAGCGCGAACCTCGGCCGTTTGGAAGTGAATGGCTCGGCGCTCTTGGTAGCAAAAAAACCAATCGCCAGCGCAGCCGATCTGCCTTGGTCCGTCGCGGCATTGATGCCCGAAAACGAAGTGCTCGGCGCGCTGCATCGCTATCAATTGCGCAGTTTGCTCGCCGCCGCACTCGCGACCTTGCTCGCGACCGGCATCGCTTGGCTCTTCGCGCGCCACATCTTGCGCACGCGCCACGAAATCGCCGAAGCGCGCGCAGAAGTCGCCAAAGCCGTGGCCGAAGCCCAAGAGCTCGGCAGCTATCGCTTGGTCGAACGGCTCGGCAAAGGCGGCATGGGCGAAGTCTGGCGCGCCGAACATCGGCTGCTCGTGCGCGAAGCCGCGATCAAACTGATCAACATCGAAGCGGGCTCCGCGCTCGACGAAAAAGAAGTGCAAGAGCGCTTTCGCCGCGAAGCGCAGAGCCTCGCTACGCTGCGTTCGCGCAACACGATCGAGCTGTTCGACTACGGCGTCACCGCCGACGGCACCTGCTTCTACGTGATGGAACTGCTCGATGGCATGGACCTCGAGAGCTTGGTCGAAAAATACGGCCCGCAGCCCGCCGCGCGCGTGATCCACTTCTTGATCCAAGCCTGCAACTCGCTCGCCGAAGCTCACGACGCGGGCCTCGTGCACCGCGACATCAAACCGGCAAACCTCTACGTATGCCGCGTCGCCGATGAAGTGGACGTGATCAAGGTTTTGGATTTTGGGTTGGTACGCGCGGCGCTGAGCAAAGAGAACCAGCAACTCGAAGCCGCGCGTGGCGCGAACACCGTGCCTCCCGGAGCCGCGTCGCAACCCACCGCTCTGCAAGCGAAGGACGTGCGACTCACGCAAATGGGTCAAGCCATGGGCACACCCGCGTTCATGGCGCCCGAACAAGCACTCGGTTACGAAGCGGACGGCCGCGCGGATTTGTACGCGCTCGGTTGCATCGGATACTGGCTGCTCACGGGTCGCTTGTTGTT
>DATATR010000350.1:0-18986 GCA_036268695.1 Polyangiaceae bacterium
GTCGAGCCGGATAGCGAGCCGTAAACTAAACGTGAACGGCAGCGTGTCCGGCGGATGCTTCGCGAGATGTTCGATACGCGATCGCGAAATAGAGATTGTGACGTTCGCGAGTTCAGCATAACGTGCGTAGGCTATGCGAATTACCTTTGGGCGATTCTCTGCACGCCTGCTGCTCAACGCAGTCGTGCTTTCAGGGGCAGCCGCGCTAGTCGCGGTCGGATGTGGCGGCAGCTCGGGCGGCGGTGGCTCGTCGAATGGCGGGACTGGCGGCTCATCCGGCAGCACCGCTACCGGCGGCGACACCTCTACCGCTGGCACGACCACCGGCGGAACGACGAGCGGCGGCTCGAACAGCACGGGCGGTTCGTCTACGGCCGGCGAAGCCGGAGCACTCGGCGAGGGCGGAGAGGCGGGTGCGCCGACCTTGCCCCCGCCTCAGAACACATCTGCAACCGCGTTCGTTTCCGCGGGCACGATGTCGACGAGCAAGAACTTCATTTTGCTCGGCACGCTCGGTGAGCCGCTCGGCGGCACCGTCGGCTCGAAGCAATCGAAGTCGCTCAAATACACCTACATTCCCGGCGTGATTGCCGGCACGACGCCCTGAACGGGCGGCGCAGTCACGACGCGTTCGAGATCTTTTTTAAGAATTAGTTGGGAGAAGTCAGCATGTCGAAATTCACGAAGAGTGTTGCAGCGGTCGTTACGGCTCTCGCATGCGCCGGCGTCATGTACGCCCCGAGCGCCACGGCGCAAACCGTGCCCCTCACGCTCACGCAGCAAGGCCGATTGTTGGACAGCACCGGCGCACCCGTCGACGGCGTCCAGCTCACCTTCACGTTCTCGCTCTACACGGCGGCGGCTGGCGGCACCGCGGTTTGGACCGAGAATCAATCGATCACGCCGGACAAGGGCTACTTCTCCGCGAAGGTCGGGGACGTGACGGCGTTTCCGAGCACGATCTTCGACGGCAGCAAGCCCTCGCTGTTTCTCGGTATCAAGATTGGCTCGGATGCCGAGATGGCGCCGCGCCAAGAAATCACCAGCGTGCCGTTCGCGTTGCTTTCGCTGAACGCACTGAACGCAACGCACGCTGCCAACGCGGACAACGCGACGAACGCAACGCACGCGACCAAGGCCGACAGCGCCACCACGGCGACGACGGCGACGAGCGCCACGAACGCGAACACGGTGACCTCGATCGCCGGGAATTTCATGAGTGCGTCGGCGGGCGGAGGCGCCGTTGCTTGTCCGACCGGCTTCGGCACAATCATCGCCGGTGGCTGCGTCAGTGGCACTGCCAACACCTACATAACGGGCTTTAGCGCGGGCAAGGGTGGCTTTAGCTGCAGTTGCAGCGGCAACTGCGCCCTCACATCGTCCGTCATGTGCGCCAAGTAACGTAACTTTCGTGGAGCGAGCACGAGGCGCGTGGTGTGAACCGCGCGCCTCGTTTGCATTTTTAGGGGCGTCGCTCAGCGCCCAAAGCGTGCGAGTTCCGGGTCGGGTGCCGGAATCAGCGCGCTCTCCATCAGTACGTGACTCGCTTGTTCGGTCGTCATGCGCGACATGCCGCCCTGCCCGGGCAAGAAGAGCAAGACGAGCCCGTAACGATTCGACGTGAGCACGCCGAATTGACCCGAGCGAGTCACGACTAGGGTCGCCGTTTCTGGCAGCGCTTTGAAGTTCAGCGTGATGCGGCGCGCGGGGAACTCGAACGAGTCGTCGAGGACTTGCTGCAGATCGTCGAGCGTCGGCCGAGTGCGGTCGATGCCGGCGCCCGAGGGTAGCGTGCGCACGCCGTAGCAATCCAAGTAGTACGCGAGCGCGCCGGCCGCACTGTTTTCAGGGTCGGTGGCGAAGCGAGCGAGTGAGGCCGGTCCGAGCGCCTCGGGTGCGCGCCCCAAGATCTCGAGCACCGCTTGTTTTGCGCGCGTCGGTTCGCCATGTCTGAACTCGTCGACGGCCGGCGAGAGCAACGCGCCGGTCGCAGTGATAGAGCCCGCGAGCGCGAGTTCGAGCAAGCCTCGCAACGTACCGACGGTTGGCGCGGTTTTCGTCTCGATGGTGGGGCGCCGCCAATCGCGCAACATGACCCCGAGCACGACGATTGCGTCGCACAGTAACCACAGCCAATGCAGTCGCAAAAAAGGCGTGATGTCGCCGGATGTTTCGACCTTCATGCGCGCAGCGACCACGCTGCGAAACGGGCCGATTTCGCGAAAATCGCCCCAGCGGTCAATCACGCCGGACGGGCCCGCCGCGCTGGCCCAGATCATCGCGCGCCCGACTTCGAGCGCGCGTAAGCGCGCGCCAGCGAGGTGAACGAACGCGATGATTCCACTCTTGAACGAGACGTCGCTCGTCGGCGTCACGAGCAAGTTGGCGCCGGCCAAGGTCAAAGCGCGCGGGCCATCGGCGAGCAGCGCCTCTTGGCAAATCAACACGCCGACGCGCACGTTCGGCAGCACCTCTGCAGGTCGAAAGCCTGGGCCGCGCTCGAGCTCCATTTCGCCGAACGGCGCGAGGTTCACCTTGCGATGAACTCCGACGAGCTTGCCCTCTTGGTCGATCGCGCCGACCGCGTTGTAGCCACCGCCGTCGTCGGCCACCAGATACGAAGTGAGCAGAACGGCTTGATGTTGGAGCTTCGCGTAGCTCTGAAAGCTGCGTCGCAGGCGCGGGACCAACAGTGGGAAGCCGCCGTCGTAGGTTTCGGTCAACGCGAGCAGATCGACGTCTTGGAGCTCGCGCATTTGATTTGCGAAGAGCGCTTCGAATGCGTCGCGATTTACTGGCAGAGCTTGTCTGAGCCGGAAGAATTCGCTCGGGACGTTCATTTGCGGCACGCCCACCTCGAGCGAGCCGCTCGTGCGCGGTGCCGTCACGTGCGCGATTCCGCTCGATGCGAGCAGCAAAACGAGTGCAGCCCCGAGCGGTCGAAGTGCGACGAGCAGCTCTCGCGCCGATGGCGCTCGGAGGCGAGCCAGGCGCGCTCCGGCACCGATGACGCCCGCACCGATGAACCCGCAGATCGTGCTCGAGCCGAAGATACGCGCGCCAGCGAGTAAGAAAGGCGCGCTCGCGATCAGGCTGAGCGTTTCGAATTCGACGGGGAACCCGAGCCACTTCGCGAATTCCATGCACAAGGCCCAAACGGCGATCGAAAATACGAACGCTCGAATGCCGTCCTGCTTGCGCGAGACCCAGCGCGACAGGAGCGTGAATGGCAATACGTGAAGTCCAGTTCCGATCGCCGTGAGCCCGATCGGAACGAGCGTGCCCCAATCGATCGAGCCGAGCCCGACCGTGCCGACCAGGCCCGCGCCGAACGCGAGCCCGATCGTGAGCGAGCTCCAGTAAGAACGCGCGCGCGCGCTCAAAAAAGCCAGCGCCACGAAACCGAGCAAAAAGAGCGGCGCGAGCTCGAGCCCGGGCTCTCCGTAGGCGGCAATCACGCCTGCGAGCGCTGCGAGCGCTGTATCGCGGAAGCTCCGTCCGCGCTCACGAGCCCAAGCGAATCTCTCCACGCGTTTCGCGCTCGCGCGGGCCTCAGAAGCTCAGCATCAGGTCGAGCACGATGTTGCGTGCGCCGGCCTTCGGAATGATTTCACGCGCCGGACCAGCGGGGACCCAGACGCGGACTCTGTCACCCGAAACCAAGAGCGGCAGGATCTCGTTCAAGTGACCGGGCGCGCGCTGAAGTGTGGTCGCGGTGCGCAAGCCCTGCTCGAGCGGTGTCGGCGCGATCCCCTCGATCGCGTACGCGTCGACTAGGAGCGCCAAGCGATCGTCTGGTCCGGGATGCTTGTCGCCCGCGCCGTGCGCGGTGAAAATGTACTTCAAGCCGCTCGCAGTCGTGGTTGCGGTTGCGGGCGGCCCCGCTGCGTCCGGCGGCAGCGTCGGGTTGAGGTCGCTCACGACGTTCCCGCGCGAGTCGTGATACGTCTGGTGCGAAACGTCGAGCATCTCGAACTCGATGATCAAATCAGAATCCGGCCAATTTTCCGGCCTCCAGCCGCTGAGCGCCGCGCGCGGAATCCAGTAACGAACCTTGCTGCCCTTCTTGAACGAGGTGAGCAAGCTGCGAAATTGCGGCGCCAGGTTCGAGACGTTGTAGATGGTCGGTCCGTCTTGCGTGTAGGACGACAGCGCGAGCTCGCCCGTTCCCTTCCACATGTTGTAGTCGATGACGATCGCGTCCATCGGTCCGGGGCTGTCGCCCGTGCCGTCTTTGAGCACTTGGTAGCGCACGCCACCGGGCCCCTGGATCGCATCAGCCGGTGGGACCAGCGGTGGCGGTGGAATGCTTTCGGGCGTGACCGGGACGTGATGAAACGGAAGCGCGCTCGCGTTCGCCGCAGGCACGCCCATCGGTCCGCCAACGCTCACCGCGCTCAGGGCTCCAGCGGGGACAGCCGCCGTGTCGTCGCTCGCCTTTGCCTTGGCTTTCGCTTTCGGCTTCGAACAAGCGACGAGCAGCGACGCGCACAGACCGAGTTGAACTAGGAGTTTGAACGGCCTAATTCGGCGCGCCGAAATCATTTGCACGTGAACGGGACGGGAAAGCGCGTTTCGAGCACATTTGCGCGCAGATCGGTCGGCGGCGCCCAGGCCACAGTGCGCTCGGTGACTTTGAGCGTGGCGCCGCCAGTCGACACGATGTCGAGGGCTTTGATGTCGGGGCCAGGAATTCCGCCATCCGGGGCCGCGGTCATGAAATCATCGGTCGGCGGGTTGTACGTGGTGATGACTTCCTTTTGAAACGGCTCATACGCGACGATCTGGCCGGGACGACCGAGATCATGGTTCACGCCAGCGCCCGCGCCGAGCGTCACTGCGTAGAGTGCATTTTCGGAGTTCGCGGTCGCGGCTGCCGTGTTCTGGCACTCCGCCACGGTGAGGTCGACGAGGTCGTTCGCCTTTTGCGGTGCGTCGAAGCTGATCGCGGACTCGGGCGCGTCTGGCGTCGAGTAATAAACTTGCACGTTGCCGGTCTCGGGCGAGAGCGCAAAATAGTTGAGCTGTTGCGTGCGACTCGCGTAGGCCACTGGCGTGCCTTGGAACGCGCCGAGCACGTGCCCGCTGGTGCTTCCGATCGTGTCACCCACCGGGATTGGCTGCACGAACAGATTGCAACCCGTGGTGCAGCCTGCAGGCTGCTTCAGGCCCAAATCGAGGGTGCCGCCCGTGCCCGTCGCATCCGCCGCGGTGCCACGCGTGCCGATCAGCGTGACCATGTCCCCAGTGAACGGCGACATGGGCGTGTAAGAGGCTGCGATCGTCTTGACGTTCAGCACGTCGGTCGTGTCCAAAATGGTGAGCGCGGGCGTTGCCACGTTGTTGACGACCACGTGCGAAAGATACGCCAGCCGGTCGTTCAGCACGGTCATCGTGCCGGGCACGGGCGCAGGCAGTGTGGTCACCTTCGACAAGGTGATCCACTCGTTCAAGTCGTCCGCGAAGTAGCGCACTTGCAGATCGACGACTTTGTCCGCGCCGGCGGGGAACGTCGTCCCGATGAAGATGTACCAGACGTCTTTCTTGTCTGCGCCATCGTAACCGATCTCGGCGACCTGCGTGCCCGCGGGCAGCGACTCGCGCGTGAGCAGCTCCTTGCCGGTGAGCGGAGAAATCGCCGAAATCACGCCCTTGGTTTCGTCGAGCTCGGTGCCACCGATCACGATCAAGCCCTTGGTCGGCACCGGCCGAACCAAGCCGGGCTGTCCGCCCGTGGCGCCAGCTTCACCCCCTTCGCCGGTTGGCGAAGTGCCTGCGCTGGAGTTGCCGCCCGTGCTCGTGTTGCCGGCGCTGGTCGAGCCGCCGCTCGTGCTGTTGCCGCCGCCGCCATTGGCATTGCCGGCCGTGTCGTCCACGTAAGTGCGATCGGGCAAGCTGCAGCCCGAGCTGTAGGCGATGAATCCAAGCAGCGACGCGCCGAGCGTCGCGAACAGATACGTGCCGCGCATCTTTTTCGAAGCCATGGAAGCTTTCACTCGATCTTCTTGCAAAGCCATGAAGCCCTTAAAACCTTCCGAACACGCCGGCTGATTGGTAACCCACCCACGGCGTGATCCCAGCCGTGCTCTCGGTATGTTTGCCGCTCACGGCGAGCAGGATTGCGCCGGTGACCAGCGCCGCGCCGCCGACCGTGTAACCCACGACCGCGAGCGTGCCAGCGCTCTTGTAGTCGTTGTCGAGTGAATCGATTTGGCTCTTCTTACTGAGCGGGCAGCCGCCGTTCGGCAGGTTGCACAAGTCGTCTGCATCCGACTTCTTGCTCTTCGATTGCAGCAAGAACACCGTGCCCAACCCCACTCCGACGACACCGACGCCCAGCGCAACATAGCCGCCGATTTTGAGGCCACTACCGCCGTTCGAAGCGCCTTGATCCGAGGTCGTGCCGGGCGGAGGGGTGGTTGCCGCCGTGGCTGCGGGCGCGCCGGGCGTCGCTGCTGCTGCTGCCGTGGCTGCGGGCGCGGGCGGCGTCGCGTCGAGCGCGAGAGTTCCCGGCACGGACTTGACGGTCAGCGTGATCGAATTTTTGCCACCTTCGGCCACGGTGACCGTCACCGGATCGCTCTTCAAGTCCGTGCCTTGCGCGGCGAACGTGTGCGTCCCAGGATCGACGGGCAAGGGTAGTCCGATCAACGCGGCAGGCACCTTTTCGCCGTTGTCCGTGACCGTGACGTTACCCTTTTCGCCGTCGAGCTTGACGGTGATTGCGGCGAGCCGACCTTCGAGCGGCCCGACCTCTTGCTGAGCGGAAGTTTGCGCTTGCCGGAATGCGTCCGGTGCGTCCGCCGCGTAGTGCTCGCGGATGATGCGATTGTAGTTCTCGCGCGCTTTGACCAGCTTGCCGAGTTGAACTTGGGCGCGTGCCAGGTAGAGCAGATGCACCGGCGAATGGACCAGCGATTCGGCGCGCGTGAACAAGTCGGCCGCGTCAGCCCAACGCTTTTCGTTGATGGCTTTGACGCCCTCGGTGGCGGCGACGCGCGCCCCAGCGCGATCGTCGTCCGATTGCGCGAAGGCGCTCGGCTGCACGACGAGTGAGCCCAGGCTCAGCACCAGAGTCGCCGCAATCGTGCGGACGGCGCCCCTGACTTCCAGTGAGTAAGACATCGCGCGGCACGGTAACATGAGTCTTCTAGGCCGTCATCCGCCGGACCAGCTCTTTCGAGCGAGTCCGAACGTCCTTGAAACTAAGCTTTTTGTCAGGGTTTCGGTGTCGCGAGCAAGCGATAGCCGACACCGGCTTCCGTTACGATGTAACGCGTTCCCGCGCGGTCCGGATCGAGCTTTCGCCGGAGCCGCGCCATGTACACCCGCAGGTAGTGCGGGTCGCGCGCGTTCGGGCCCCAAGCTTCGTGCAACAATTGCTCGTGCGGCACGACGCGCCCGACATTGCGTGCGAGCAAGGCGAGCAATTTGTAATCCGTCGGGGTGAATGCGAGCCGTTCCCCGAACAGCGTGACTTCGCGACTCAATAAGTCGATCGCGAGCTCGCCGAGCTGCACGCGCCCGCCAGGCGTTCCGCGGCGCGCGCTGCCGTGGCGTAGCGCGACGCGCACGCGTGCCAAAAATTCACCAGGGCCGAGCGGCTTGATCACGTAGTCGTCGGCGCCGGTATCGAGCGCTGCGATTTTGTCTTGCTCGTCGGCCCGCTCCGTCACGACCAGAATCGGCACCTCGCTTTCGCCGCGAATGCTGCGGATCGTGCCCAGACGATCCAGCGCGGGCGGCGCCAAATCGAGCACGATTGCGCTGAGCCCGACCGCCGCGGCGTCGAAGCGACTCTTGAAGTAGCCGTCGAATTGCAGACAGCGGTAGCCCGCGGTTTCGAGGACTCCGCGGAGCCAACGCGACGAACTCGGCTCTTCGTCGATGATCGCGAGGAGCTCGCCGGGCCCGTAACGAGCATGCGCACGCATTTCGGGACTCTGCGAGGTCGGCATCGTGACTCAGCGCCGAAATTTGCACGCCCCAGATCAAGAAGACGTAAAGACCGCATTGGCGCCGATCGCGCTCGGTTTCGTGATCCTGGGCTCGTACTCGGTCTGATGATCGTGTGGTTGGGAGCGCGTGATTCAGCGGGGATGATTGGCGTGCTTCCGCGGCGATCGAGCGCGCAGCGCAACGGTGTTCTTCGGCCGATTCTCAGTTGCATTTGCAACTAGATTTTGAGTTCGCGAAACGGCGATCGCCCGTGGTCCAGGCGCGTCGAGACGATCGCGCGTGCCCTCGCGCGGGAGGTCGCTCGCGCGGTCTGCCTCCCCCTGAGCGCGCGGAGCGCGCGATTTGGGGGAGGCCGCCCGCGCGCAGCGCGGAGCGCGAGCACGGACGGGGTGGGGGCAGCCCCGAAATTTGCGGTCGAGCAAGCTGTTAGTTCGGCGCGGCTTCGGCGCGCGATGATTCGGCGGCGCGCGTGAGTGGGAGGCGCAGGCGGAAGGTACTGCCTTTGCCGAGCTCGCTTTCGACTTCGAGTTTGCCGCCGTGGCGGGTAGCGATTTCTTGAGCGATGGCGAGGCCGAGGCCGTGCCGGCCTTTGAGTGTGGAAGGTTCTGCGCCGCTCCAGTGGCGTTCGAAGATGCGCGAGAGATTTTCGGCGGCGATGCCGTCGCCGTCGTCTTTGACGGAGAAGACGTGATCGCCGGCTTCGACGTATGAGCCGAGCCAGACGTGGCCGCCGTCGCGACAGTGACGGATCGCGTTCGAGAGCAAATTGCCGAGCACGATTGCGATTTGTTCGGCATCGAGCTCGACCAGAGCGCGCGCGTCGCGGTTCTCGAGCGTGAGCCGAATATGCTTCATTTCAGCCACTTTTTGGTGCGCGGAGGCGACTTCTTGGAGCAGCGCGGCGGCGTTCACCGGCGCCCGGTTGAGCGCGCCGGCTTCGCGTTCGATGCGTACGAGATCGAGCAGCTCGTTGACGGTGCTTTGCAAACGTTCGGTTTCGTCGCGCGCGGTGACGGCGAGCTCGCGCTGCATCGGCTCGAGCTCGCCCGTCGATGCTTCGAGCAGCATGTGTGTCGCCAGGCGCAGCGAAGTCAGCGGCGTCTTGAGCTCGTGGCTCACCGTCGCGACCACGTCGCTCTTCAGCGCGTCGATGCGGCGGAAGCGCGTCACGTCTTGCGCGACCACAATCACGCCGGCCGGGCTCGCGTCTTCACTCTGGAGCGGCGAAGCGCGGACCAAAAAATATTTTTCGCCGTCCGCCGTGATCCAGCGCATCGCGTCCGAGAGGCTTTGCGGCAAGAGCGGCTCACCTTGCGCCAGCACCGCGTCGCGCGCGAGCGTGAGCGGCTCGGGAATCTCCACGCCACCGCGACGCAACAAATCCCGATCGCCGGAAGTGAGTCCGAAGGTCGACTCCGCGGCGTCGTTCGTGAGCAGCACGTCCCCGCTCGAGCTGAACACGATCACCGGGTCGACCATCGACGTGATCGTCGCGCGCGAAAGATCCTTGGCCGCGAGCAGCTCACCGAGCGAGCTCTCGCGATACGCGCGCAGCTTCTCTTGCATGCGATGAAACGCCTCGCCGAGCGTGCGAAGCTCGCTGACTTCGGCATCGGGCACCGTCGCGTCGAGCTTGCCCTCGCCGATCGCGCGCGCGTGCTTCGTGAACGAGACGATTGGCTCGAGCACCGTCTTCGGAATTTGCCAGGCGAACCAGCCCGCAACAATCAAGGCCAGCGCCGTAACGAAGATGGCGATTTCGAGCGTGCGCTCGGCGGTGTGGCGCGCGCGCTGATCGGCCCACTCCATATTCTCCTGGTTCATTTGGCGGATCGCGGTGACTTTGGCGCGCACGCCGGAAAAACGCGGCAAAAGCTCCTTGAAATAGCCGTCGATGCGCTCGCCGCGAGGACCTTCGAGCACGCGATCGACCTCGCGTAGGTAGTCCTGGTACAGCCGACCGAGCTCGCGCACGAGCGGACCTTCACCCGGGAGGGTGATGTTGTGGGCCTCGCGCTCGAAGGCTTTTTTGAAACCCGCGCGATGTTCGAGGAGCATCGGCGTGGCGATGTCCGTGCGGCCGCTCGCCGCGAACAGCGCGGCCGAATCTTGCCGTTCGAGCGCCTCGTTCATTTCTTGGCAAGCCACGACCGAGACGTAGTTTTCGCGCAAAATCAGGCCAATCGCGCCGCCGAGTCGCGTGACGGCGACGGTCGACAAAATGCAGAGCAGGACCAACGTGGCGCCGATCACCGCGACCGCGCGCAAGAGACTGCCGCGCAGCGAGCGGCGCCCGAGCGGAGAAGGCGCAGGCGATGTCATCTGAGCCCGTAGCGCTCGCGTTTGCGATACAAGGTGGAGGGATCGATGCCCAGCGCTTTGGCGGCCGTGTCGAGCGTCGGGTGGCGCGCGACGACCGCGGCGATGTGACGGCGCTCGGCCGCTTCGAGCGATTCATCGCCGTCCGCGAGCGGAGCGACGGCGCGCGCGCTGACGCGCACTTCTTCGGGCAACAAGTCGGGCGTCAATACTTCGCCGTTTGCCAGCAGCGCGGCGCGCTCGAGCACGTTCGAGAGCTCGCGAATGTTACCCGGCCAATCGTAGGCCGTGAGCGCGGCCAGCGCTTCGGCCGAAACGCTGAGTGCGCGCGCCGTCTGCGCGGCCGGCTTCAGGAACGATTGCACCAGCGCCGGGATGTCTTCGCGGCGCTTGCGAAGTGGCGGCAATTGAATCGTGACGACGTTGAGCCGATAGAACAAATCATCGCGGAAAGAGCCAGTCTGCACCGCGCCTTTCAGATCGCGATGAGTCGCGGCGATGATCCGCGCATCCGAGCGGCGCGGCTCGGTGTCACCCACGCGCACGTATTCGCGCTCTTCGAGCAGGCGCAGGAATTTGCCTTGCGTTTCTTTGCCCAGATCGCCGACTTCATCGACGAACAAGCTGCCGTTCTTGGCCGCTTCGACATAGCCGGCGCGCGGTTGATCCGCGCCGGTGAACGCGCCTTTGGCGTGACCGAAGAGCTCATTTTCGATCAGGTTCGCGCTGATCGTGGCGCAATTCACGGTCACGAACGGCCGCGCCGCGCGCTGTGAACGTTGGTGGATGTGGCGCGCGAGCAGGCTCTTGCCGGTGCCGGTTTCGCCGAGCAAGAGCACGGTCGCGTCGCTCACGGCGACGCGTTCGGCGAGCGTGTACGCTTCGAGCACCGCGGGGCTCGCGCTCTTCACTGCCGAGCGCTTGCTCTGGCGTTCGACTTCGGCGAGCTCTTGGCGCATGCGCCCGGCTTCGAGCACGCGCGCGACGACGTGCTTCACCGCGGCCGGCGTAAACGGCTTCGCGAGGTAATCCGCGGCGCCCGCGCGCATCGCTTCGACCGCGTTGTCGATCGTGGCGTACGCGGTCATGATGATCACGAGCGCGCCAGGAGCTTCTTGCGCGAGCGCACGCGTGACGCCAAGGCCATCCATCCCGCCGAGCCTGAGATCGACGAGCGCGAGATCCGGCGGTTGTTTCTTGGCGAGCGCGGTGCCGGCTTCGCCGCTGGAAGCGAGCGTAACCGCGTAGTCGGCGGACTCCAAACACAGCTTGAGCGTGCGCCGGATGGCTTCGTCATCGTCGATCACCAGGATCTGGGGCTTGCTCATCGGCTCATCCTAATCGGCTGCTCGAACGAGTTCACGACGCGCCGCACGAGCCGCTCGCTCGCGGCGCTGGTTGCGATCAAAAAGGCCTGTTTGTCCGCGGCGAGTCGCGCGTACATCGCGCCGGTTTCGCTCGGCACGAGGCCCAAAGTAAATACGATCACGTCCGGTTTTTTTTCGCCGGGCGGTCCGAGTTGAAGCTCGCTCTCCGGCTCCGATACGAACCACAGCGTGTGCCGCCCGTGATGCTCGAACGCCGGCACCGCGCGCGCTCCGCCGTACGCGCGCAAGCGACTCAGGCCGTCGAGCGGTGAGATGTCTTCGCTCACGCGCTCTTCCTGCAAGGCGAGCGCCGCGCGATAGGCGCGATCGGCGTCGCGATCGTGGCCCTCGAGCTCGCAAAAAAGTCCATACAGAGCCATCGCTTCGCCATCGAGCGGCGAGACCGCGCGGGCTCGCGCGAGCGGCGCTTCGGCGTCTTTGGCGCGCCCCTCCGCGATCGCGCGGCGCGCATTGCTGATCGCCGAAGCATATTCGAGCGCGCCGTTGTGACGTGTCCGCGCGCTCCTGAGCACCCGCTCGACCGCGGACACGATTTCCCGCGGCGTGAACGGCTTCGGCACCACGTCGTCCACGCGCGCGCGAATCAGCTCTTGCATCACGCGCGGCGTGAGCAATGTGCCGGTGACGACGAGTGGCAATTCGGGGTAATCCGCGCGCAGAGCGCGCACGCCGTCCGTGCCCTCCGCGTTGGTCGCGCGCATTTCGACCACCGCGGCTTCGATCGGTTTGCCGTCGAGCAACGGGCGCGCGGATTCGACCGTGGGCGTGCTGACCGGCGCGAATCCGCCCGACGAAAGCGCGTACTCCAGCATCTGCCGGATGACTTGGTCCGGTTCGATCACGAGCACACGACGGCTCACGGTTCGGCGCTCCCTTCGGGCTCATCGTCCGAGCGCTCGCCGACCACGAGCACGTCCACTTCCGGCACCGCGCGCATGAATTCGCTCAGAATCGAGCCGCGAATGCGCTCTTGCAAGCGACTCTGTCCGGTGCGCCCGAACACGGCATGCGTGATGCCTTTTTGGCGCGCGAAGTCGGCGAGCGCGCCCACGACGTCCGAGCCTTCGAGCCGCACCACTTCCGCGCCGAGCTCTTTGGCCAGCCGGATATTTTCCGTGAGCGAACGCAAACTACTCGAGTCGATGCGTTCCGGCGCTTCGCTCGACGTGCGCACGTAGACCACGAACCAGCGTGAATTCAGGCCACCCGCGAGACGCGTGCCGTGGCGGAGCAGGTGTCGCGTCGCGCTCGGCCTGGAAGACATCGAGACCATCACGCGCTCGGCGTCGACCGGATGCGCGCGGAGCTCGGCCGAACTCTGCTCGTCGTTGTGCACGATCGGATCGCGCCGACCGCGCCGTTCGACGGCGTTCGCGACTTCACGCAGCGCGAGCTGGCGCAATGCCGCGAGATTCTTCGAGCTGAAAAAGCGGCGTAAGGCGTGTTCCACTTTTTCTGGGGGGTACACCTTGCCCTCGCGCAAGCGCTCTTGGAGCTCGCCGGGCGGCAAATCGATCACCACCACTTCATCCGCACTCGCGACGATGCGATCCGGAATTCGCTCGCGCACGTCCACTCCGGTTTCGCGCAGCACGATGTCGTGCAAGCTTTCGAGGTGTTGCACGTTGAGCGTCGCCATCACGCTGATGCCAGCGTCGAGCAACTCTTCGACGTCTTGCCAGCGCTTTTCGTTTTTTGCCCCACCGACGTTGGTGTGCGCCAGCTCGTCGACCAGTGCGACCGCCGGTTTTCGCGCCAAAACCGCGGCCAAATCCAGCTCCTCGAGCGGCACTCCGCGATAGATCAGAGTCTGCCGCGGCACGATCTCGAGGTCGAGAGTTTCGGCGAGCGTCGCGGCGCGGCCATGCGTCTCGACGATCGCCACCGCGACGTCCACACCCTCGGCGACCAAGCGCTTGCCCTCTCGGAGCATGGCGAAGGTTTTGCCCACGCCCGCGGCCATGCCGAGATAAATCTTGAGCGGTGCTCGGCGATGGGCCTTTAGAACTGCGAGAAAATCATCTGGCAAAAGTCACTCGCTCACTTCTGCGAGACCGGTGTGCTCTCCGGCGGCGCGCCGCTCGACGCCGCTTTCGGTGCAGCATACGGCGCTCGTGCGTCGAGATCGAGGTTCACGAGCAGTGCATTCACGCGCGGCTCGCCGAGGAAGCCGAGCGTGCTGCCTTCGGTGTGATTGGCGATCAGCTCCGCTACCTTATTTTCGGCAAGGCCGCGCGTGCGCGCAATGCGCGGCACCTGAAGCTCCGCCGCGGCAGGCGAAATGTGCGGATCGAGCCCGCTCGCGCTCTTGGTCACGAGATCGGCCGGAATCGCGCCGGTCACGCCGGATTTGCGCAACACGGCGACGCGCGCTTTCACTTCATCGAGGTAGGCGCCGTTCATCGGGCCGTAGTTGCTGCCGGACGAATACGTGATGTTCGTCGCTTGGTCGTTGCTCGCGCCGGATGGGCGACCCCACAAATACTCGGGATGCGCCGCCCAGTCCGCGACCGTTTGCCCGATGTTGGCGGAGCCCACGACTTTGCCGTCTTTCAGCAGCAGGCTGCCGTTCGCTTGCTCCTTGAACAGCAGCTGCGCGCCCGCGGTGACCACGCCCGGGTAAACCAGGCAACAGATGAAGAGCAGCGCGGCGGTGACGACTAAACACGGTCGAAGTTGGGACATGGGAACCTCAGGCGAGATGGAGCACGTTGACGACGATGTCGATCAGCTTGATGCCGACGAACGGCAAGGCCACGCCGCCACCGCCGTAGACGAGGAGGTTGCGGCGCAAAATGCGCTCGACGCCCATCGGGCGATATTTCACACCGCGCAGCGCGAGCGGAATCAGCGCAATGATGATCAACGCATTGAAGATCACCGCGCTCAAGATCGCGCTCGACGGCGTGCCGAGCTGCATGATGTTGAGTGACCAAAACGCGGACGAGTGCGAGTTCCCGCGGATCACTTGAAACGCGGCGATGCCGGTCAGCATCGCGGGTAGGATCGTGAAGTACTTGGCCAGATCGTTGGCGACGGAGAAGGTCGTGAGCGCGCCGCGCGTCATCAAGAGTTGTTTGCCGATCTCGACGATCTCGATCAGTTTCGTCGGGTCGGAGTCCAAATCGACCATGTTTCCGGCTTCTTTTGCGGCTTGCGTGCCCGTGTTCATAGCCACGCCGACGTCGGCGCGCGCCAGCGCGGGCGCGTCGTTCGTGCCGTCGCCAGTCATCGCCACGAGCCGCCCGCCTTCTTGCATGCGTTCGATGTAGGCCATCTTGGTTTCGGGCGTGGCTTCGGCGAGGAAGTCGTCCACGCCGGCTTCTTCGGCGATCTTCTTGGCGGTGAGCGGGTTGTCGCCGGTGATCATCACGGTCTTGATGCCCATCGCGCGCAGGCGCTCGAAGCGCTCCTTCATGCCCGGCTTCACCGTGTCTTTCAGGTAAATCACGCCGAGCACGCGCGGACCGTCCGAGACCACGAGCGGCGTGCCGCCTTCGTTCGCGATCCGCTTCACTTCGCCGAGCAAATCTTCGGGCACGCTGCCGCCGAGCGCCGCCACGTGCTTCTGCACGGCGTCAGTCGCGCCTTTGCGCAGCACGCGCGTGCCGAGATCGAGTCCGCTCATACGCGTCTGCGCGGTGAACGGCACGGGCTCGCCGTCCTCCGAGCTCACGCGCTTTCCGAGCGATTTTTCGGCCAAAACAACGATACTTTTCCCCTCCGGCGTTTCGTCGGCGAGCGACGACAGCATCGCGACTTCAGCCAAGAGCTTCGGCTCCACTCCTTTGGCCGGCACGATCTCGAATGCTTGGCGCGCGCCGTAAGTGATGGTTCCGGTTTTATCGAGCATCAAGACGTCGATGTCACCCGCGGCTTCGACTGCGCGACCCGAGGTGGCGATCACGTTGTACTGCACGAGCCGATCCATGCCCGCGATGCCGATCGCCGAAAGCAGCGCGCCGATCGTGGTCGGGATCAAACACACGAGCAACGAGACCAAGAGCAGGATGCCGATGTCCCCCGCGAAAAAACGCGCGCTCGGCACGAGCCCCATCGTCGCTGCCAGGAAGATGATGGTGAGGCCCGCCAGCAAAATCGTGAGCGCGATTTCGTTCGGCGTTTTCTGGCGCTGCGCGCCTTCGACCAGGGCGATCATGCGATCGATGAAACCGCCGCCTGGATCTTGTCGCACTTCGATCACGAGCCAATCCGAGAGCACGCGCGTGCCGCCGGTGACCGCGCTGCGATCGCCGCCCGCTTCGCGCACGACCGGCGCGCTCTCGCCCGTGATCGCGCTCTCGTCGACCGAGGCTACGCCTTCGAGGATTTCGCCGTCCGCCGGGATCAATTCGCCGGCTTTGACGTAGATCCGATCGCCTTTGCGTAGATCGGTGGCGGGCACGATGGCGCCGCGCGCACGACCATCGCCGCTGGCGGTGACCGGAACCGCGCCGCCGTTCAGGCGAGTGCGCAAGGCCGTCGTGGTCGTGCGCATTTTGCGCAGCGTCGCGGCTTGCGCCTTGCCGCGCCCTTCGGCCACGGCTTCCGCGAAGTTCGCGAACAGCACCGTGAACCAGAGCCACACGATCAGCTGCAGCGTGAGCTTCGAATCGACCGCGTGGCCGCGAAAAATGTCGAGCACGTAGAGCAACGTCACGAGCGCGGTGCCGACTTCGACCACGAACATGACCGGGTTCTTCATCATGTCGCGCGGGTTCAGTTTCTTGAATGCGTCTCCGATTGCGGGCTTGATGATCGCGGGGTCGAACAGCGAACGCGAGTCTTGATTGGATTTGGATTTGGACATGACTAGGCTCAATGAGTTGCGGTCGCGCTCGTCAGTTGAAGGTGCTCGACGATCGGACCAAAGGACAACATCGGGAAAAAGGTGAGCGCGCCGACCAAGAGGATCGTGCCGCTGAGCAACGCGACGAACAGGCCACCGCCGACCGGGAAGCTCGACGGACCAGGCGGAACGCGCTTCTTTTTGGCCATATTGCCCGCTATCGCGAGCACCGCCACGATCGGCAGGAAGCGCCCGAACAGCATGTTGATCGCGAGCGTGAGCGAATAGAAAATCGGATGATCGTTGGAGTACGCGGTGAGGCCGGCGAACGCGCTGCCATTGTTGCCCGCGCCCGAACTGAACGCGTACAGCACTTCCGAGAAGCCGTGCGGATGCGGCTTCCAGGGAGCGCCCGCGATTTCCGTGGCCGCGGCGTTCAGAATGCCGCTGCGCCCCGCGTCCGTCATCAGCCCGATCGAGGTCATGCCCAGGATCAGCACGGCCATGACCAAAATGTAAAAACTCGCAAAGCGCACGTCGCGGCTATCGATCTTTTTGCCGACGTATTCCGGCGTGCGTCCGATCATCAAACCAGACAAAAAGATCGCCAAAATCACGAACACGAGCATGCCGTACATGCCCGAGCCCACGCCACCGAACACGATCTCGCCGAGCTGAATGTTGAGTAGCGGGATCAAGCCGGCGAGCGGCATCAAGCTGTCGTGCATGGTGTTGACGGCGCCACACGAAGCGTCGGTCGTGACCACGGTGAAAAGCGACGAATCGGGGATGCCGAAGCGCAGCTCTTTGCCTTCCATGTTTCCGCCGGGCTGAAGCGCGCTCATCGTTTGATCGACGCCGAGCTGCGAAATGAGCGGGTTGCCTTGGGCCTCGAAGTGCTGCACCACGAATACGGCCGCGATCGAGAGCAGCGCCATGGTGATGAACACCGCCCAGCCGTGCCGGCGATTTCCCACCATCTCGCCCAGCGTGATGCACAGCGCGCCGCCGATCGAAAAAATCGAAAGGATCTGCACGAAGTCCGAGAGCGGAGTCGGGTTCTCGAACGGGTGCGCGCTGTTGGCATTGAAGTAGCCGCCACCGTTCGTACCGAGCATCTTGATCGCTTCCTGTGAAGCGACCGGGCCTTGCATCAGCGTCTGCGTGCTGCCATCGAGCGTCGACCAAGTGGTCGGGTGCATGAAATTTTGGATCACGCCCTGCGACACCAAAAACAGCGCAAAGAGCACGCAGATCGGCAACAGCACGTACAAGTGCACGCGCACGAGATCGACCCAGAAATTGCCGATTTTGTCGGTTTCGTGGCGCGCAATGCCGCGGATCAACGCAATCGCAACGACGATGCCCACGCCAGCGGAGAAGAAGTTGTGCGAAGTGAGCGCTACCGCTTGCGACAGGTAGCTCATCGTGGTTTCGCCGCCGTACGATTGCCAATTGGTGTTGGTCGTAAAGCTGGTGGCAGTATTGAACGCAAGCCACGGCGCGACCGCGCCGAACTTCGCCGGATTCAGTGGCAGCGAAGCTTGCAAGCGCAAGATCATGTACGTGATGAGCTGCGTGAACAGCGAAAAGCCGAGCACGGCGAGCGCGTAGCTTTTCCAAGTCTGCTCGCGGTTCGGATCGACGCCGGCCCAGCGATAGAGCAAATGCTCGAGCGGCGCACCCACTTTGCGGCTCAGCGCGTTCGTGCCCGCAAACACGCGAGTGATGAACCGCCCGAGCGGCCAGGCGATCACGGCTACGAGCGCGAAGTACACGAACAAAACCAGAAAAAATCGAGCGGACATTTTAGAATCGCTCCGGTCGCGCCAGGACGTAGAACAGGTAGAAGGTGAGCGCGACGGCGGTCGCAACTCCCAGTGTTAGGTCGAAAGACATATTCAGATCCGATCGCAAACACGCACGAACAGCGTGCACAGCCCGTAAAAAGCGACGGTGATGCCAACGATGACGAGTTCGGTTGTCATGCTTCAATTCCCGTTGTGCGGATTCGGAACCGCCGAATGCATCGCGTGTGCCGCGCGCGTTTTGCGGCTAAAGCTTGGCTAAAGAAGCGCGTGAAACCCGGGGGCTCGTGCTCCGCTGCACGAGTCTGCGAGGCGCTTCGTGCAAGGGCGCATGGCCTCGTTTCGAGATCGGCGTTTGACGAAGCTTGCCAGCTTGATTTGAATGCGAGCATGAATTCGTTCGGCGAAAAAGCGCGCGTCGACAATCTGGTGTTCGCAGCCGTGCTCGGCGATCTCGGGCGCGTGCGCAGCTACTTCAGCGACACCGCGCGCGGCCAAGCCGAATATCATCAGCGACGCGAAATCGCCGAACGCTTGCGATCACTGCTCGACAATCCCAGCGGCTGAATGCTCCACCCACTCATGCAGCGCAACCTGAGCTCGGTTGAACGATGGGTCTGATCGGAACTCTGTTCGCTTTGGCGGCGGCGTTTTTCGTCGGGTTCGCGACCTCGGTTCCGCCCGCAGGACCTATCGCCGCACTGATGATTCGGCGATCGGCGG
>DATATR010000351.1:0-12918 GCA_036268695.1 Polyangiaceae bacterium
CGTCGGCGATCGCGACGCCCAATTCGAGGGCTTTTTTGTCTGCAGCGCTCGCACTTCCACGCGCCAAGTGAACCACTATTTTGCCGAGCTCTGCCTTGGGCCGCCGCTCGCCGGTAAGGTATTTCGTGAAGCGGTAGGCGCCGAGCGCAACGGCTTCACCCACGGTGCGCAAATCGACTTTGGCCTCCGGCAGGACCAAATGAAGCGTGCGCGTGGTCGCTCCGGAGTTATTTCGCACGATCGCCGCGAGCGACGCGCGGAGGCGCGCGCCGTCTAGATCTTCTTTTTTGCCGAGGCCAAGGAGGACGAGCTTCTTGGCTTTCAATTTGCCGAGCGTCGGTAGCTCGAGCACTTGATCGGGTTTGCCTTCGAACTCGAGGGCCTTTGCGTGTTCGACGAGCGAGCCGTCGAATGCTTCGTCGGCGGCGACCAGCGCCGGATGCTGGGCGACCGCAGTCTGGCAAACACCGATGATGAGCACGTCCGTCGCTGCGCTCGTCGCATCACCGGCAGCCAATTGAATCTGTAGAGCCATACTGAGCGAGTCTCCGCGGGTTCTTGTACGGGGAATTGTCAGCCGACGCGGTTTTGGCCGAAAAGACTTCCCGAGAGGCTCGGGACCCTAGCGCGCCTGCTTTCCGCTCGCAATGGCGCCACAAACTGCAATGGCACCGAATTCTGGGCGTTTATTGCTGGTTCCTCCAAGGCGCGCGTGCTCGCGCGAGCCGTTGAGCTGCCCTATGCTTCGCGCATGGCATCGATCGCGCGACCTCTTACCGCGCTCGTGAGCTTCGCGAGCGCGACGTTCATCCTTATGGGTGTTGCTCGGGCGCAGGCGCCGGCGAGCGCAGCCTTTCCGCCGCCACCGAGCGACCAACCGCCGCCCGCGGCGCCAACTCCGCCGTCCGCACCGCCGGCGCAACCAGCGCCCGTGACTCAGCCGCCGCCGCCGGCGTATCCGCAGCAGAATCAAATCGGCGATCCACCACCGCCGCCGCCGCCGGGCTACGCGCAAGATCCGAATGCGCCGCCCGGATATGGATATGGTTACCCACCGCCGCCGCCACGCAATCCGGACGAAGGCTTCAAGGTGCCCGAGTTTTCGATTCGGATCGATCCGTTCAATTGGCTGCTCGAGGGTCGACTCGGGCTCGAGCTCGAAACGCAGGTTTATAAGTTCGTGAGCGTGGAGCTCGTGCCGGTGTTCGTGACGACGCACTCGCCGCCGGTCTTGAACTACGACTCGTACTCGAGCGTGATCACCCAGTCGTCCAACGGCGTCGGCGCGATTTCCGGGATCGGGATCGATGCGGCGTTCTGGTTCGACGGCAAACCCTTCCGCGGCTACGCGCTCCGCACCGGGTTCACGAACTACGGCTACACCTACAACACGAGCGACTCCGGCATTGCGATCGACTCGGTCAGCCACACCGATCGTGAGTTCTTCGTGATGCTCGCGGACGCGAGCCGCTGGGGTGCATTCACGATCGGCGGCGGCATCGGGCTCGGCTATGAATTGAACCGAGAGAATCGCTGTTTCACCGACGTCGGAGCTGTCACCAGCAGTTGCCCCAAAGACGAGCTGTTGATCAAAACCGACAACGCCGGAAACTACGCCGACCTGAACGGCTTCCTCTATCCGTTCGATCTCCTGGTTCGCTTCTCGCTCGGCGTGGTGTTTTGAAATGGCGAACGGTGAAGTCGTAGTGACCGGCGCTGGCGGCGCGCTTGGTTCGGGGATCGTGCGAGCACTCTGCGCGAGCGGCCAACGCGTGCTTGCGATCGAGCGCGACGTAGAACGCGCCGAGCGCGCCTTTGCCGGCGTAGGCAATTGTCGCGTGCTCGGCTTCGATGTCACTGATTTCGAAGCCTGGACGCGCTCGCTCGGCGACGCGACGATCGACGGAGCCGTGCTCGTCGCGGGCACTTGGAAAGGCGGTAAGCGCCTGTTCGAGGCCGGCGCAGACGCGGACTTTCGGGCGCTGATGAGCGCAAACCTCGAAACGGCACGTGTCAGCTTGCAGGCGATTTTGCCGCGACTCGTGAGTGCGAAAGCGGGCAGCATCGTCGCGATTGGGTCGCGCACGGCGGTCAGGCCGTGGGAAGGCGCGCGTTCGGCGGCGTATGCTGCGTCCAAGGCGGCACTCGTGGCGTTCGTGCAAGCCGCCGCGGCCGAAGTGCTCGCGGACGGCGTGCGCGTCAACGCGCTCTTGCCGAGCACGATCGATACGCCGGCGAATCGCGCGGCAATGCCGCAGCACGATCCTTCGACTTGGGTGAGCGTGGAGTCGATCAGCGGCGTGATCGCGTTTCTGCTCTCCGACGCTGCGCGTGATATCTCCGGCGCGGCGATTCCGGTCTACGGCAAAGACGGCGTTTGACTTCGCCGCGCGCGACGCTTCGCCCAGGGCTCACCAATACTTTTCGGTTGTGATGTGACCCGGCGTGCGCACGCGATGTTTGCGCAACCCGCGGTTGGCGAGGAGTGCGGTGAGCTCGAGAATCATGTCCGGGTTGCCGCACAGCATCAGGTGCGAGCGTTCGGGATCGAGTGCAAACCCGGCGCGTTCTTCCAAACTGCCCGCGGCGAACGCGGTCGTGACGCGGCCGGCCAGCGCCGAGCCCGGCAAAGCGCCGCTGACCACGGGCACGCGACTGAAGCGACCAGCGTGCGCGCTGGCCAGCGCGTCGAACTCGGCCGCGTAGGCGAGCTGCTCGGGTTCACGTACGCCGTGCACAACGACGATGCGCTCGAAGCGCTGCCACACTGCCGGCGAGCGCAACATGGCGATGAACGGGCCGAGGCCCGTGCCGGTCGCGACGAACCACATGTCGCGCGCGGGCGGCACGTAGTCGAGCGTGAAAAACCCCTGCGGCTTTTGCTCGACGAGCACGCGCGCACCGACGGGCAAGCGCGCGAGCTCCGGCGTCAGCGCGCCGGCAGGCACTTCCTTCAAATAGAATTCGAGCGGCGCGCCGGGGGCCGAGGCAAGCGAGTACGATCGGCGCACGAGCTCGCTGCCCCGTTCGAGCCCCAGATTGACGAATTGCCCGGGCGAATGAGGCTGAATCGCGGCTTCGACGGTGAGCGTCGTTAGGCCCGGCGCCCAGTCGCGACGCGCTACGACGCGGCCTTCTGCAAATCCTGTCATACCGAGCGCGGAGCGTAGCCGAAAGCGCGCGCCGCGCAGGCTGAGGCTCGAGAGCTGCTGAAAGTTTGTACCCGGCTGGCCCGGCTCGTGCGACCGGGAGCCGCAAATTTAGGGCACGGCGAGCCGAACCGTGTACCCTAAATGTTCAGATGCCGTTTCCCATTACGTGCACGGCTTGCGGCAAGACCTTCTCGATCGCGGACGATGTCTACGAGCGCAAAGTCAAAGGGCGCGTCGTCACGATCAAGTGCAAGCAGTGTCAGGCGGGAATTCGTATCGACGATGCGCACGCGGGTGCTCCGGGCGAAGACGCGGAGCCGGTCAGCGTCGTGAATCCCGAGCCAGTGCCGGCCGCGACGCCCAAGGCAGAACCCCAAAAAACAGAGCCGGCAAAGCCAGAGCAAGTCGCCGCTGCGCCGGCTCAGGTTTCGGCGCCAGCTCCGACGGTTGCAGCTCAGCCCACTCCGGCAACGGCGACGCCAGCCCCAGCCGCTGCACCCAAGGCAGAGCCGAAAGCTGCGCCGTTGGCTGCCGAACAAAGGGCGGAGCCAGCCAAGGCGCAGCCGATAACGGCTGCTGCGAAGACGCCAGCAACCGCGGCCGCCAAGGCGGAGCCCGCGGCGGCAACTCCGACAAAAGCACAACCCTCAGGGGTTGGAACAGCGAAGGCTCAGCCGAGCGCCGGCGCCGCCGCGCCGACTGCGCAAGCGGGAGCCGGCGCCGCCGCGGCTCCCAAAGCCCAAGCTCTGCCAGCCAGCGCGGCGAAGGCGCAACCCGCGACCGCAGCCGCTCCCAAAGTTCAACCGGCGGCTGCGCCGAACGCAGCGAAGGCTCAGCCAGCGGCCGCGACCAAGGCTCAAGCGACGACAGCTGGTGCGAGCGCGGCAAAGACGCCCCCGCTGGCGCCGCGTCAGCCGACGCTACTCGGCATCAACGCGCCGCGAGCCGATCAAGTCGCGCTCGCCGCGAGCGGCGCGCTTTCGAAACAGACCGGTGTACCGCGTGCACAGCCAAGCGGCAGCACGCCGAAAGCTCCCGCGGCCGCGGCCAGGCTCGGCTCCGCGACGGCAACGCCACTCGCCGGAGCGAGCCCCAAAACTGAGCCGGCAAAAGTCGCCGCGCCCGCGGCACTCGAAGTCGCCGGGCCCGTAGTGGGCGCGCTTTGGGCAGTCGATTTTCCGGATGGGCAAGATCGCGAGCTCACCGCCGAGCAGATTCGGAAGGAGCTCGCCGCGGGCACGATCAACGAGACGACCCTGGTCTGGCGCGAGGGCATGGACGAATGGAAGGAGCTCTCGCACGTTCCCGAGTTGCTCGTGCCGGAGCCGCCGAAGCCGCGGGCCAAGGCGCCGTCGGCACCGATGTTCGAAGCGCGACCGCGCGCTGCCTCGGCGCCGGACTTGAGCGAAGCGCGACCGCACGCTCCATCCGCGCCGAATTTGGCGGAGCCTTCGCCCGCGCGAGCTATCGCGCCGTCCTCGCCGGCAATCGCGGAACCTCCGCCGATGCGACCGAGGGCACCCTCCTCGCCGGCAATCGCGGAACCGATGCGACCGCGAGCACCGTCTTCGCCGGCGATCGCGGAACCGCCGCCGATGCGACCCAGAGCGCCGTCAGCTCCTGCCATTGCGGAGCCGCCGCCGATGCGACCCAGAGCGCCGTCGAGTCCGGGCTTGCCCGAAGCGACTCCGGCGCCGACGCCGGACGCGAAAGCGCCTCCTGCCTTCTCTCCATTCGACACGCCGTTCGAAGCGCCGAAGCCCGCGGTGCCAGCGTCCCAGCCGCTCTTTGGACCGTCGGCATTTCCGGCCGCGCCGCCCGGAGCGCCGCCGGCACCGATCGGCGTGCCGCCCGCGTTCTCGCGGCAAGCTTCGTCGCCAATCGCGGCCGTGGCGCCGGGCCCGGCGAGCGACGAATGGCCGAAGAAGAGCAAAGCGCCGTTGATCATCGGCGTTCTGATCGCGATCGTGGTGATCGGCGGCGCGATTTTTTATTTCGCGAACGCGAAGGATACGCCGCCACCCGCTGCGCCGATCAGCGCGTTGCCGCCAACTGCGCCAACCGCAACTCACCCAAGCTCTGACAGCGCGTCGACTGCGCAAACCAATTCGGCGCCCGGTGACACGTCCACGGCCGCGCCGGCGACCGCAGCGCACGGCGCGCTCGAAGCTCCGAGTTCCGGCCCGCTGACGACGCCCAATGCCGGCTTCGCCGAGCTATTCGCGAGCGGCGCGCGGCGCGCGGACGAGAAGAACGGCGCGAATGGCCCGACGCAGCGCTTCGACGCGACTGCCGCAAAGTCCGCGGTGAATGCGGCTGCCGCGGGCGCGGGTAGCTGCCGCGAGCGCGGCGGACCGTCGGGCAAGGCGACGGTCGTCGTGACTTTCGACCCGAGCGGCAAGGTCGCCAGTGCGACGGTGAGCAATCCGCCATTCGCTGGCACTTCGAGCGGCGCGTGCATCGCCGACGCGCTGAAACGCGCGACCGTTCCGCCGTTCAGCGGCTTACCTGGCTCGGTCACCAAAACAATCAGCATTCAATGAGCGGCACGAGCGACGAGGGAGCTTGCGTTTCGCTGACGCTCAGCTTCGAGCCGCTCGCCGAGCAAATCGCTAGCCTGCGCAGCGCGATTTCTGATTTGTGCGCGCCGCACATCGCCGCCGCGGACGAGCTTTCGCGCTTGCTCTTGGCCAGCCACGAGATGCTCGAAAACATCGTGAAGTATTCCGCGGGCGGTGCGGCGGAGTTTCAACTCGCGCTCGAACGCGCGGATCACGGGCTCTTGATTCGCTTGCGCACGAAGAACCGTGCGCTGCCCGAGCGCCTGCGCGACACCAAACAACGACTCGACGCGCTCGCCGCCGCAGCCGATCCCGTGGCGCACTACGACGAAATGATCCGCGAGAGCGCAGGCAGACGCGACGGCTCCGGGCTCGGTCTCGCACGCATCCTCGCCGAGAGTGAGATGACGCTGCGCTACCAAATCGAAAGCGAAGTGCTGACGATCATCGCCGAGGCGCTGATCTCCGGGCGCGGGCGGCCGTGAGCGATTTCGCGCTCGAAACCGGCGGCGAAGGTTTTCAGGCGAGCGCAACGCTGAAAGACGCCACACTCTCGATCGTCTTTGCGGGTAGCGGAGACATGAACGCGATCGAGCTCTTGGCCGACTACTTGAAACGTGTGCACGAAGCCGCAGTCGCGCACGCCGTTTCCGTGGTGCGCTGCGATTTTCACCGGCTCGCGTTCATGAACTCGAGTTGCTTCAAATCGTTCGTGGTTTGGATCGATGCGGTGAAGAACGCGGCGGCGCCGTACAAGATCGTGTTTTTGACCGATCCGAATTTGCACTGGCAGCGCCGCAGCCTCGAAGCACTGCGGCGCTTGGCGCTGAGCATCGTCACGATTGAAACGGCCTAGCCGCGACGAAGCACGACTTGCCCCATGCCGAGCACGACCGGCCCGGTGCTAATTTCTCCGATAGCGATGCGCGCGAGCGTGCGCTCGAGCTCCGCGAGCTCTTCGGGGTCGTAGTTAGCGCGGGCGAACGCATCGTTCGACCATGTTCGGAGATTCATGGCGTGTAGCTCGGCCATGTTCGTCGCTGGCAGCTCGGAAACGGCGATTTCAGCGCGCTCAATCGTCCACAGCGGCGCGGCTTCGCGCGCGATCGCCGCGAGCTCTTTACCAACGTACATACGCTGGCCGTAGTGCGCTTGCATCTGCTCTACCAACGCATAGTAACGGGAAAATGCCGGATGCTCGCCGCGCATCGACGCGGTTTCTTCGAGCACGAGCCGCGCGCCGGGCAGCGCGGCGTACGCCCAAGCGCTCACGACGCGAGCCGGATCGCGCAAGTGAGTGAGCAGGAAGCGCGAGTACAGTAGCAAAGCGCGTGGCGTCGGCAGCGGCAGTCGAGTGACGTCGCATTGGACGAACGAGAGCCGCGCATCCGCGTGGCGGCACGCCGCGACTTCGAGCAGCTTTGCGGACTGATCGAGCCCGATCACGTGTTCGAGTGACGTGCTGTCTGCGACGAGACGCGTGGTGTGGCCGGGGCCCGAGCCGAAATCGAGGCCGAGTTTACCTTCGACCGGGGCGAGCGACCCGAAGAGTTGCGTCGAGCTCGGCTCGAAAACTCGGGCGAGTAGCGCGAGGCGGCGTGCTGCGAGCTCGGTGTCGCCGAAAGTGTAGTGTTCGTTTTTTTTCATGCGTGCTCGGCGACACGCGAAAACGCCTGAAAATTACGAGAATGAGGCGCCACGCGCGGCGCCTCTCCTTGCTTTTGAATTCAGTGAGCGAGCGCCGGAAAACTCGCGCGACGCCAACCACGCGCGCGGCGGACGATTGAGTTTTCGAGTGAGCGGCGCATCGGTTTCGAAGAGCGTCGCATCCAGTGCGGGTGTTCGTCAATCGGCGCGCGACTTCGATCCTGCGCCGCAGAGCTTCGCGAAGGAGCACCCCCAACCAAAAAAACTCAAGTTTGAATCAGTAGGCTGCCCCAATGAAAGCCCGCGCCGAGCGCGGCGACGCAGATCAATTGGCCCGGCTTGAGCCGGCCGTCGCGCCACATTTCGTCCATCAGGATCGGGATGGTGGCGGCGGAGGTGTTGCCGAAGCGATCGATGTTGCTCGGCATTCGATCGAGCGACACGCCGAGGCGCGAGGCGACGGCTTCGTTGATGCGCGCGTTGGCTTGGTGCGCGATGAACCAATCGACTTGATCGAGCGAAACGCCGCCGCGTTCGCAGGCAGCGAGGATCGATTTCGGTAGTTTGGTCACGGCGTGTTTGAAGACGTCGCGACCGTCCATATGAATCAGCGTGGCGTCGCCGTCGAGCGTGGCGGGGGACAAATACGGGCGCGTGCGGAAACCCGCGGGCACGCACAGCTGCGACGCGAAGCGGCCATCCGAGTGCAGATCGACGCTCTTGATGCCTTTGCCGGGTTGTTTGCTGCGTTCGACGAGGATCGCGCCCGCGCCGTCACCGAAGATGATCGCCCAGCCGCGGTTGCGCGTCGCGCGTTCCCAATCTTCGGCGCTGGGTTTGCGATCGCTCGTGCCCTCGAGGATGTCCCAATCCCGCCAAGGCATGATCGCGGCGTGCGCTTCCGCACCGACGATCAAGATGCAGTTCGCCGCTTCCGCCTTGAGCAGCGCTTCGGCGAATTGAAAACCGTAGAGCATCGCCGCGCACTGCGTGCGCAAATCGGGCGCCGGAATCGCGGGGCAGCCGAGCTTCGTGGCGAGCAGCGTGCCGGAGCCGGGAAACACGTGATCCGGCGTCATCGTCGAGAATAAGATGTAATCGACGTCTTCAGGGCGCTTGCCGGCAGCTTCGAGCGCGCGCCGCGAAGCGTGCACGGCCAAGTCCGACGCGCCTTGACCTTCCGGGCAGAAGTAGCGCTGGACGATGCCGGTGCGCTGGCGAATCCATTCGTCGTTCGTGTCGAAGACACGCGCAAGATCGTGATTCGTGTACGGGCGCCCGGGGACGTAATGGCCGGTGCCGATGATGCTGAGACCCGACATGTGCTTTTTCTGGCGCGCCCGCGTGCGGGCAGGAGCTATTAAACCAACTAGCTCGCTTCGTCACCCGCCGCGAGAAATTGCGACATTTGTTGCGACGTGGCGCGACACAGCACCCCACATTTCAGCCGCACTCGCCGGCGCGGATCACCAGGGCTGAACCGTGTAACAGCGCGCGAGGTCCTGCCAAAAGCCCGGATAGGTTTTGGCGACACACGCCGGATCTTCGATTTGCAACTGACCGCTGACCGCGCCGAGCACCGCGAAGCTCATCGCCATGCGGTGGTCGGCGTACGAGTGAACGACCGCCGGCGCGAGCTCGCGTGGTTCGATCTCGAGCCAATCTTCGCCGTGCTTCACGTGCTGGCCGAGTCGCTCGAGCTCGGTCACCGTGGCGAGCAAGCGGTCGGTTTCCTTGATCCGAATGTTGGCGACATTTTCGATTCGGGTTTTGCCGCGACATCCCGGGGCGATGGCCGCGAGCGTCATCACCGTGTCCGAGATGTCGTGCATGTCGACGGAAATGCCGGCCAGGTCGCCGCTGCCGAAAACGGTGCTGCTCGTTTCACCTTTTTCCACCTTGGCGCCGAGCCGCGCGAGTACGTCGAGGAACGCGTAGTCGCCTTGCAGTGCGTGGACGCCGAGCCCGGGCACGGTGATCTTGCCGCCGCTGACGGCCGCGAGCGCGAACGGATAGCTCGCCGATGAAGCGTCCGGCTCGACGCGATATGCACGCCCGGAATAATTCTTCGGCAGCACACGGAAACCGCGCGCGGTGGTTTCGACCTGGCCGCCGAAATCCGCGATCATGCGGCGCGTGATTTCGACGTACGGTCGGCTCACGAGCGTGCCCGCGATTTCGACGTCGACCGCGCCGTCCGCGAGCCCGGCCGCCATGAGCAGAGCCGAAAAATACTGGCTCGAGCGATCGCCCCGCATGCTGAGCGCGCCGCCGGCAAGCTTGCCGCCGTAAATGGTGAGCGGCGGGCAGCCCGTCTCCGAGTCCACGCGCGCGCCAAGCTGACGCAAACCGTCGACCAGATCTTGAATCGGGCGGCGCGCCATCGCTTCATCACCCACGAGAGTGACGGCACCCGGCACCAGGCAGGCGAGCGCGGCCAGGAAGCGCACAGTCGTGCCACTGTTACCGACGAAGAGCGGCCCTTTCGGAGCCCGGAGCCGCGCGCGACCGCCTTGCACGACCAGCGTCGTCGGACCGGCGTCTTCGATTGGAATGCCGAGTGCGGACAGCGCGGCGCGCATGTGGCGCGTGTCGTCGCTGTGCAGCACACCTTCGAGCACGCTCTCGCCTTCGGCCAGCGCCGCCAACACCAAGGCGCGGTTCGTGATGCTCTTCGATCCCGGCACGGCCCAGGTCAACTCGGGCGCGCGCGAAAGCTTCGGGATGGCGAGCGGGGCCTTTGGGAACATTCCGCGTGTTCTAGCGAAAGAAACCGCGCCTCGCTACATGCCACTCGCGCCGAGACATTGCTCTTCGGTCACGACTGCTAGCGCGGGCTCGCACGTCGAAGTCACGCGATCGCAGTCGAACGAGACGCACTCGAAGCCTTGTTTGCAGCTCGGTCCGCCGACATTGACGGCGCGTTTGCAGACCTTCTCGTCGACATCGCAGTAGTTGCCGAGGCCGCAGGCCGGGTCGCCCAAGATGCCACTGCATGCGGCGCCTTCCGCGAGCGCGGGCATGCACACGCCGGTGCTGTCCTCTTCTGCCGTGCAATAGAGCCCGCTGTCGCAAGTCGAGACCGCACCGCTTTGAAACGGACACGCTGCGCCCTCCACGAGCACCTCGAGCACGCGGCAGCTGCCCGCGATGCAATTCGCGGTCTTCGCGCCGTCCGGCTCGGCGCAGGTCACGGACGTGGTGCAGCTCTTTCCCGGCGGAGTCGTGCCGCGCACCACTTTGCAGGCAGACCAAATCGCTTTGCGAATTTCTAGGTTTTGATCCCAGTCCGGCGTGCAAATCGCATCCGCCTGCGTATGAGCGGCGAGGCACGCTTCGACGGCACTCTCGTCGTAAGTCGCGACGCCGGCTTCGACGGCGTCCGCCGCGGGCTCGCAAACTTGCGTTTCGAACGTCGCGACGCAGCCGTCCGCGTCGTAGCTGCCGTAGGTGTTCGTGCAACAATCGCGAGACGCTTCGCACGAGCGCATCGCGAAGCTCACGCACGAAGCCAGCACCGCGGCACGCGGATCCGCGCCGGCGTCGACCGTCGGCTCCGACTTCAGCGCGCTCGACGACGAGCAGCCGAGCACCGCACAGAAGCACAGCCCCAGAAGCAGTTGCCACCGCACCACGCTCTTTCGTAACACGAATAGCGCCGGAAATTGGGCGCCAATGTACCTTCCGCGCCCGCGCCGCGCTATATGTGCGCGCTCGCCGCACGCCGGCGCGCATCCTCGTCATGGACCTCTTCGAGCATCCCTACGCCAATTTCTTGCAGCGCGTCGAAAAGCCGACCCGCTACACCGGCGCCGAGCACGGCACGCGCCGCAAAGACTGGAGCTCGGTGGAGGCGCGCGTCTGCCTCGCGTTCCCCGACATCTACGACATCGGCATGAGCCATCTCGGCTTTCGCATGCTCTACAAGATCTTGAACGACGATCCGCGCACGCTCGCCGAACGCGCGTACACGCCGTGGATCGACATGCAGCGCGAGCTCAAGGCGCACGGCAAGCTGCTCTTGTCGCTCGAAAGCGCGCGCCCGCTCTGCGACTTCGACGTGGTCGGCTTTTCACTGCAGTACGAGCTCACGTACACCAACATCTTGAGCATGCTCGAGCTCTCGGGCATTCCGCTGCGCAGCGCACAGCGCAGTGAAGAGGATCCGCTGATCGTCGCCGGCGGCCCGGTTGCCACGCACATGGAACCGATGGCGATTTTTTTGGATTGCGTCCTGATCGGCGATGGCGAAGAAGCCACGAGCGAAATCGCGCTCAGTTGGGTCGGCGGCAAAAAGCGCGGACTGTCGCGCGCAGAGCGGCTCTTCGAGCTCTCGAAGATCCGCGGCGTTTACGTGCCGTCGCTCTACCTCACCGAAACCGATCCCGACACGAGCTTCGAAGTCGTCACTGGCACGGCGCGCGACGGCGTGCCCTTTCCAGTCGAACGCCGGCTCTTGCCGGACATTTCGAAATTCCCCTTTCCCGACGACGGACCCGTTGGCGGACCCGAAGCGATTTTCGATCGCATGAGCATCGAGGTTGCGCGCGGCTGCACCGAGGGCTGCCGCTTTTGCCAAGCCGGCATGATCTATCGCCCGGTGCGCGAGCGCGATCCGAACGAAGTGATCGACACCGTCGTGCGCGCGCTGTCGAAGTCGGGGCAAGACGAAGTGAGCTTGACCGCGCTTTCCACCGCCGACGTTTCCTGCATCTCGCCCTTGATCAAAAAGCTGGTCGAGAAAACCGCGCCGGAGCGCGTCAGTCTCGGCGTCGCGTCGCTGCGCGCGTACGGCTTGGCCGAGGATTTGCTGGACGACATGCGCAAGGTGCGCGCGAGCGGGCTCACTTTCGCGCCTGAAGCCGGCACTCAGCGCATGCGCGACGTGATCAACAAGAACGTGACCGAAGCGCAGCTGATGGAAACCGCCGAACGCGTTTTTTCGCGCGGCTTCGACAAGATGAAGCTCTACTTCATCATCGGTTTACCGACCGAGGAAGACGAAGACGTGCGCGGCATCGTCGAGGTCGGCAAGAATGCGCTCGCGGTCGGCAAACGCGTCGGCAAACGCCCGACGGTGACGGTCAGCGTGTCGACGCACGTGCCGAAACCGCACACGCCGTTTCAATGGTGCGCGCAAGACAGCTTCGACGAGGTGCTCCGCAAACAAGAACTCTTACGCGACGCCGCGAGCCGAGTGAAGGGGCTCAAATTGCGCGTGCACGAATCGACGGCGAGCGTGCTCGAAGGCATTCTCGCGCGCGGCGATCGCAAGCTCGGGCTCGTGATCGAGCGCGCGTTCTTGCATGGCGCGCGCTTCGATTCCTGGGACGATCAGCTGAAACTCGAAGCCTGGAAAGAGGCGCTCGCGTTTTACGGCGTTCGAATTCAGGCTTATCTCGGCACGATCCCGGTGAGCGCACGCTTGCCTTGGGATCACTTCGACGTTGGACTCGAAGAGGGATTTTTGGCGCGTGAATATCGGCGCGCGCTGGCGAGCCGCGCGAGCCCGCCGTGCGGCAAAGTCGCCGGCATGTTCGTGCACCACACGAACGCCG
>DATATR010000352.1:0-32650 GCA_036268695.1 Polyangiaceae bacterium
AGCTGCCCGCCCTGCACACGTACTGGGACGTCTCGAAGTACGAAGGCATCTCGTTCTGGGCGCGCCGTGGCCGCGACAGCATGGGCACGCTCGGGATCACGCTCGCCGAGAAGCACACGAGCGACGACATGAACCGGCAGAACGAGACGTACTGCCGCCGCATCTTCGCCTGCCACAAGACTTGTCAAAACTATCAACAGTGCCTGCCGAGCACGGTCAACATGGACGTAACCCTTGCAGGGGATCCGGTCCTTCGCTGCGTCGATCCGGCTCAGGGCTTTCCGGACGACGTTCCCGTCGGTGGCAGCCTGGATGCGGAACTCGACGCCGTCTACCCGCGCTGCGGGCAGAGCGCGTGCACCTTCCGCACGACTTATCCCGACGCGGATTTCGAAGGCAAAGACTGCCGCCCCTACACGTTCACGAGCGGCGAATCGAACGAGTACTGCTTCAACGCGGACGACCCACCGCCGCCGAGTCGCTTCGAACGCTGCGGTGACGGCTTCACGGACAACATCCAGCTGAGCGAAGACTGGCAATTTTACACCATCCCGTTCACCGAGATGCGCCAAGGCGGCTACGGCAAGGTCGCCGCAGAACGCGACCTGACCTCCGCCTACTCGATCACGCTCCAATGGGGTCCCGGCAACGTCGACTTCTTCTTCGACGACATCTCGTTCTACCGCACGCAGCAACCGCAGCAATGAACGAGCTCTTCGCACTTCGAGCTCTGCCCGCGCAAAAGGCTCACGGCTTCATGGCATCAGAAAGCAGGTCTGAATGAACCGCCGCCGGCACGTATCGGCGTACATCATCGGCGCAGGTCTTGCGTTGATGGCGCGCCCGGCGCTCGCCGAAGAGCCCGCCGCGGGTGCGGCTCCCGCGGCCGCGCCGGCAGCGGCGCCCGCGCCGAAGCTGCCCCCGGACGAAAATCCGACCGCGGGTTACATCCCTGGCTATCGCCGCGCGATCGGGCTCGGGCTCGCACCGTCCGCGCCGATCGGCCCCGGCATGCCCGGCCTCACGACGATACCGTTCAGCGCGCCCGACGAGGAATCGGACTGGCAATTCAATTTCAAGGGCTACATGAGCGCGTCCTTCCGGGCGACGGAAAACACGCGCGAGCTCTTGGTGGCCGGCGGGCAGACGCTCGACACACTGCACGCGCCGCCTCGCATTCCGGACGCGTACGGCATGTTCGGCGGCACCAACGTGACGCCGGGCAGCTGGGTCGAGCTCAACTTCGAGTACGGCAATCCAGTCGTGACCTCGCACGTGAAGCTCACGACTTGGAAGCCTTCGAGCGCCACTGGCTTCACCGAGAGCAACAGCCAAAACTTCGTCAATGAAGCCTATTTGACGTTCAAAGTGCCGCCGCTCGGCGCCTTGAATTTGAATTGGACCGTCGGCGCGTTCAGGAATGCTTACGGCGGACTCGGGCAGTACGGCGTCGGGCAGTACAACGCGGCGATCATCGGCGAGCCGTTCGGCGTCGGCGAAACGCTGACCGCTTCGTATGATTTGAACGAGACCTACAGCCTGCAGCTCGAGCACGGCTTCATGGGACGCCTCGGCAAGACGCCGATCGGCGCGCAGCCCGCGAACGAATACAGCGCTTCGAGCTCGGCGTTGCCTTCGAGCTGGGTCAATCACGCGCACATCGGGCTCGCGATCAAAGGCTCGGTGCCACTCGTGATGGGCCTGCACTACCTCAACAACTTCAGCGCCGACGAACGCGATCAAAAAGACGACCCGCAAACCTACTGGCTCGACGAGTCGCATCGCCCGGACGCGCACCTCACCGTGCTCGGCGCCAGCGTCCGCATGATCGACAATCACCTCGGCAATTTCGGTGTTGCGGCTTCGTACGCGAACGCGAAAGACGCCGAGCTCTTGACCGGCATGGTGTTCTTCGGCGCATTCACCGGCGATCAGATGACGCAGCGCTATTTCGGCCCGAATCCGCGCGTGAACGGCACGCCGATCAACGGCAGCGGCACCGGCAAGATGGAAGTCTTCGGCGCCGAATACAACTTGAGCTGGGGCAAGCTCATTCGCTGGCCCGAAGAGTTTTGGGGTGAAGGTCCAGACCTCATCACGAGCGTGTTCACCGACATCGCGTCCGTGCAAAGCGAAGACCCCGATTTCGACAACGTGAAGATGTACAAGTTCGGTACGGAAGTGACGTACCGCTTCTGTCCCTGGGTCGGCATCTCGGGTCGCTACGATCACGTCTCGCCGAACTCGCGCGACACCGCGCAAGACTTCGACGTCATCAGTCCGAAGATTTTGCTCAAGTCCGATTGGAACAGCCACGAGCTCGTGACGCTCAGCTACACGCGCTGGCTCTACGGCAGAGACACGCACTCGCAGTTTCCCAACGATTTCACGCGGACCGGTCAAGACCGATTGGATGACCAGATGTTCGCGATTCATTTCGGGATGTGGTGGTGACCATGGCCAAAGCGAAAAACGGTTCGAGCGCGCGCGCCACGAGTCAGGCCGGTTGGAGTTTTATCGTGAGATCACTCAATGCCTCGGAAAGTAGGGTTTTCATGAAACGCGGCCTGCAATTGTCGACATTGCTGCTCGCCACTTACGTCAGCGCGCCCGCGTTCGGCGACGACAGCAACTCGAGCACGCCGCCGATTCAACTCGGTCTCGCGCCAGGCTCGCCGCAAATCGGCACCCTGCCCGGCGGCGTGACTCCCGCGTACGGCCAAACCTCCGCCGACGACAAGGACTGGCGCTTCGACTTCCACGGCATCTTGTCGATGCCAATCCGTATGGGCATCAACAAGCGCGAAGGCGCGGTCACCACCGAGCAAGAGAAGACGGTGCTGCACGCGCCGCCGGTCGTGCCCGACGATCGCGACTCGTTCTCGTTCACCGGCGTCGTGCCAGAGCCGTACGTGCAACTCAACTTCTCTTACGGCAACTCGATCGTCACGGGTAACGTGTTCATCTTGGCGCGCAACGCCTCGAACGCGACGAGCTTCTTCGATCCGCCGACGCAAGAAGGCATCTACGACGCGTTCCTCACCTTCACGCTGCCGGATCTAGCCAAAAACAGCCATTTCGACGTCAATGTCGGCGCGTTCAGCAACCGCTACGGCGTAATGGGCGAGTACGACGAAGGCCGTTACGGCACGCCGATCATCGCGCGCACCAACGGTGTCGGTGAGAACATCGTCGGCAAATTCGCGCTCGGTGACTTCGTGCTCGACGTCGAACAAGGCTTCCAAGGTCAGCTCGACAAAGCGCCGAATGGGCTCGTGCCCGAGGGCTGGAACAATTTCGCCGACCCGCAACTCGGCACGAGCTTCGTGCATCACGAGCACTTGGGCTTCGGCTACCACGGCGTCACGGTCGGCGCGCACTACGTCTCGGCCTGGAGCCAAGACGATCGCGCGACCACCGGTAGCGAGCCAGACGGCAGCATCGACGTGATCGGCGGCGATCTGCGCTTCTCGAGCGGCCGCTTCGGCTACTTCTACGGCGGCGTCGCGGACGTGATTGCGAAGAACTCGCGCACGGTCGGCAACTCGATCGACGTCAACAACGCCGAAGGCGGCCCGGGCTTGATGCTCAATTATCTCGGCCCGAACAGCGGCGGCACCGGCAAATTGCTCACGATCGCCGCGCAATACGATCTCTCGCTCGCGCGCTTGATCGCTTATCCGCGCCAATTCAAAGGCGACTACGCGGACATCGTGATCAGCTTGTTCGGTATGCAAACCAGCGTCACGAGCAACGAGAAGGCATACAACCTCGTCACTCAGCGCCAGTACGACGGCACCACGATGCGCAAATTCGGCAGCGAAGTTGCGTACAGTTTGCTGCCGTGGCTCGCAGTCTCCACGCGCGCCGATCACGTGATCAACGACAACCACGACTCGAAACAAACTTTCACCGTGGTTTCGCCGCGCATCATCTTCCGCAGCAAGTGGCAAGCGCACGATCAAGTCGTCTTGCAGTACTCGCACTGGTTCGACGGCGATCACGTCCAAGTCCGCGACGGTTATCCCGCCCTGCCCGACCTCAGTTTGCGCCCCGACAAGGACATGATCTCGCTCGCAGCGACGATGTGGTGGTGAGTGCGCAAAGCCTCTTTGAGAGGCTTTCGCCGTACGCTTCTTGCTCGCACACAGTCACGATTTTTGCGCGCTCGCGCTGCGCCGAAGCCGCGATGAGCTCGATTCCAGCACTCGAGTCGAGACTCGGGCTGTAATTGAACATCGGGAGTAGACGCGGAGGCACAAATCAGAGCTCGCGTGACCCGTGGCCCGCCGCTTGCTCACTAATGAGCAAGCCATGCGTCACTTCGCCCTGACCGCGTTCGGAACCGCTGCGTTTGTCACAACTCTCGTGGGTTGTTCTTCGATGGCGCCTCCGAATTCGGGCGCGGTATCGAACGTGGGCGGCGCGGGCGCCAGTAATGTTTCGGGCTCCGCCGGCACCAGCGGCGGCAGCGGTTCGACTGTTTCGCAAAATGGCGGCACCGGCGGCACGAACGCGGGCAGCGCAGGGGCATCCGGCGCAACTCCGAGTAGCGACGCTTGCCCGCCGAGCTGGACGACATCACCCGGCTGCGGCGCAGGTTCGAATCCAGCGGGGCCCGCGCCGGACTTCGGGCCACGAGTTTTGATCTTCGATCCGAGCATGTCGACAGCAGACGTGCAGTCGAAGCTCTCGCAGGCCAATCAACAAATGGACGGCGACCAGTTCGACGACAATGGCTACGCCTATTTGTTCAAGCCCGGAAACTACGGCACAGCCGACGACAATCTGGACGTGCGCGTCGGCTTCTACACGCACGTGATCGGCCTCGGAGAGTCTCCGGACGATGTCACGATCACCGGCGCGGTGCGCTCGAAAGCATTTCTCGGCGGCGGCAACGCGACATGCAACTTCTGGCGCACTGCCGAAAACTTCGCGGTCGTGCCCGGCAGCAACATCGACGGGGGCATCGACGTTTGGGCGGTGTCGCAAGGCACTGCGATTCGCCGCGCGCACGTCAAAGGTTCGATTCAATTGCATGACAACGGCTGGGCCAGCGGCGGCTTCGTCGTCGACTCCAAGATCGATCAGACGATCGACTCAGGGCCGCAGCAGCAATTCTTCACGCGCAACAGCGATCTGCACAATTGGACGGGCGGCGGCTGGAACATGGTGTTTGCCGGCGACACGGAAGCGCCGAAATCGAGTTGGCCGCAGCCACCACGCACGGTGAGCGACACCACGCCGGTGCTGCGTGAAAAGCCATTCTTGTACGTGGACGCGAGCGGCAACTATTTGGTGATGGTGCCGCAGCTGAAAATGAACAGCAGTGGCCCGAGTTGGACCGACAACATGCCGCCCGGCAGCCCGATTTCGATCGACAATTTTTACATCGCCAAGCCAGATACGGACAGCGCGAGCTCGCTCAACGCGGCGCTCGCTTCGGGCAAACATCTCTTGCTCACCCCTGGGGATTACAAGCTCGATTCAGCGCTGCAAATCACGAAACCGACTACCGTCGTGCTCGGCATCGGATTTCCGACGCTCACGCCGACACAAGGCAACACCCTGATCTCGCTCGCAGACGTCGATGGCATTTCGGTTGCGGGCATTTTGATCGAAGCCGCGAAGACCAGCTCGGCGACGCTCTTGCAAGCGGGGGACATGGGCTCGACTGCCGATCACTCGCAAAATCCCAGTGCTTTGTTCGACGTGCATTGTCGCATCGGCGGGCACATCGCCGGCACGGCCTCGATTTGCTTCACGATCAACAGCAACAACGTGCTCATCGACAACACTTGGCTTTGGCGCGCCGATCACGGCGCGGGCGCCGATTGGAACACCAACAAGAGCGACAGCGGCATCGTCGTGAACGGCAACAACGTCACGATTTACGGGCTATTCGCGGAACATTTTCAAAAATACCAAACCTTGTGGAACGGCAATGGCGGCTCGGTCTTCTTCTACCAATCGGAGTTGCCGTACGATCCGCCGAATCAAGCCGCGTGGATGGAAGCACCGAATCAAAACGGTTACGCTTCGTACAAGGTCGCTGATTCGGTGACGACGCACCAAGCCCAAGGGCTCGGCGTGTACAGCTTCTTCCACAGCCCGGTGCACGCCGCGAACGCGATCGAAACGCCGACCGCGAGCGGTATCGTGATGCATCATATGATGACCTACGGCTCAGGCACTGGCCTGATCGACAACATCATCAACGGCACGGGCGGCCCCGCGCAGGCCTACTCGGCCGACTGAGACGGCCGAGCGGTGGTCTGCCGCAGCCGTCGCTGGTCGGTCTCGCGATCGAGTGCGGCAAAGCCGGCGCGAAACGCGTGAAGATGCGCGGATGGCTTCGGCATCGAACTCTCATGCGCTGGGCACGTTGCTCGCGCTCGCCTTGGCTGTCTCCTGCATCACGCCGCCCGCATCGCCGTCCGCTACACCACCGCCAATCAAGCCGCCGGTTGCGGCGCCCGAAGCCATGGCCGAGCTCGACGCTTGGACCGCAGCCGCGCAAATGGGCATCGGCGTCAACATCGGCAACACGCTCGACAACACCACCACTTGGGAAACGGGTTGGGGCAATCCGCCGATCACGGAGGAGTACATCCGCGCGCTCGCGGCGCTGGGCTTCAAGACCATCCGCGTGCCGGTGGCCTGGGACACGTACGCGCTGAACGGCCAAATTCAACCAGACAAGCTCGCGCGCGTCGGCGAGATCGTCGATTGGATCACGCGCGCCGGCATGTTTTGCGTCGTGAACATTCATTGGGACGGCGGCTGGATCGATTCGAGCGACAAGGCGCGCTTCGCCAGTACGTTCGCCACGTTCAGCCCCGCGGCGCAGCAGAAATATCGTGCTTATTGGACGCAAATTGCCAGCTACTTCGCCGCGAAAAACCAACAGCTCGTATTCGAGGCGCTGAACGAAGAGACGAAGTTCGACGGCGAGGGTTCAGCACAAAAAGCCTACGCCACGCTGGCGCGCGTGAATCAGCTCTTCATCGACACGGTGCGCGCCAGCGGCGGCAACAATGCCGAGCGACTGTTGATCATCGCGGGCTATTCGACCGACATCACCAAGACGACGAGCAGCGACTACGTGCTGCCGCACGATTCAATCCCGCATCGATTGTTCATCTCCGTGCACTATTACACACCGTGGCCGTTCGTCGGCATGACCGAAGACGCGAGTTGGGGCAAGATGGCGCCGACTTGGGGCAGCGAGAGCGATCGAGCCGAGCTCAGCCGCCTGTTCGACATGATGAGCGAGTTTTGCACGCACAATGACATGCCCGCATTCATCGGCGAGTTCGGCGTGACCACGAAAAAGGAGAGCGAGTCGCGCGTGCGCTGGATGTCCGCGGTAATCCAGGCCTCGCTGTCGCGAAAAATGGTGCCCGTCTTGTGGGAGACCGGCGGAGACATTTCCCGCCACCCGCCGTACACGCCGAACGCCGCGTTGCTTCAAGTGTTGGAGAACGCGAAAAGCGCCGGACGCTAGTTGCTGCCTTCACCTCTCGCGCACGGTCGCGCGACAACGCATGGGGCCCGCCCGCCCGGAAATAAAATAACGCTCCAAGCTCGCGCGGCTGATCGCGGTTTTTGAAAGAAAGGCGAGTAACGAGAACTGACCGCACAGGCGCCCGTCCCGTAACTAGTGCTCTGTCCCAGAAGTAACAATCGTTACTTCTGGGACCTCCGGCTTCCGCCGGGCGCCGCTTCGCGGCGAGAGCACTAGTATCTTGTCATCGGGAGCGCAGCTCCCGCCCCGCTCGAGTGAATCGTGCGGGGCCCCACCCTCAGGTTTTGGGGCCCCCAACCCCAAAACGATTGTACTTTGGGGACGCACACCTAGAAGCGCGGGCGGCCAAACGCTTTGATACGCGTAGGGCCCGAACTCATGCACGCTCTGAGCCGTACTACATCACTAAATCAAAAATGCAGCGCCAACGCGGCGCCTTGCGGGCGCGCTTCGCCGCCCATCGCGGCGATCGATTCGCGCATCGAACCGTATGACGAAAGCCGCAGCGGCTCGACGGTGATGTGCGCTTCGTCGTGCTGCGCGATGAGGATACTGCCGACGATGCCGGATGCGACCAGCACGCCGATGCCGCCGAAGAGTAGACCGCCGTCCGCCGTATCGTGCTCTTGGCAGAAGCCGTCTGGATCGCATTCGTCGTGCTCGTGGAGAGAAGCGGCGATCATCACGATGCCGCCGACCGCACCGGCAATTCCAATCACCCAGCCCGCGGCGCGCAAGCCGCCGCGATCGGTGTAGGAAGCGTTGAGCAGCGACGGCCCGTTGATCATCGTCGGACTCCAGACGGGAACGACGCGGCCACCGTTCTTCGACAGCGCGAGGCGATACGCGCCAGGCACGAAGCGCGTGCGGCAGGCTTGGTCGCAAACCGGCGAGTATTGCGGGGCCCAGCCGTAACCGACCGAGTAATGACCGCCCCACCAGCCACGGTGATAGTGCACGGCTTCGAACGGCGCTTCGCCGCTCATGCTGTAGAGCTGAAGATCCGGTTCGTTCGGCGCGAATTGCACGTCCGCCCCGCCCGTCGCACTGGGACGCGGCGGCGCGCCGTAGCCCGGCGGCGGCGCAGTCGGTTCCGCGTAGTTCTCTTGTGTGCCAGTGCCAGTGCCGGACGGCGGGGGCGGAGGCGTGTAGTTCGGCGGTGTTTCCCCCGGCGGCGGAGTGGTCTGCGCGGCAGCAGTTTTTACAGCGCCGAACGGCGCAATCGTTAATACGGTGACGAGCAGCCCAGCCAAAATGCTTTGCGTTCGCATGGCGAATAAGCCTCCAGTACGAAGTCTACGATTCAATGGACGTGACTCGCATCACAGTCATTCATCGGACCCACAAATCAAAGCACAAGCGTCCATGAATGCCACGCGAACCGCGCGTGTTAAAAGCATTTGAAACGAAGCCCGAAGACTGAGGCAAAAACCCACGGCGCACATCGCCACGCTCGAGTGATATGAAGCGAAGCGCGAGCGAAGAGAATGAACGAAGTACGCTACGACCGCGGCCCGGGTGGGAACCTGCGCGCTTGGGTTTCCGAGCACTGGGATCGCATTCGGCTCAGAAAATGCGCGGACTTCGTGCAAGACGATTTCGGCGCGGAAGCGCGCGATCGCGTCTCGGGCGCGGACATGGTGTTTTGGGATTTTATGGTGTCTGCCTTGCTCGTCACGGTGCACTTGGAACGAGGCACGGGCATCGCCATTTTAGCGAACGACCAAGAACCCGCGAGCGAAGCTTTGGTGCGCAAAATCGCCGAGCACGTGTTTTCGCGCAGTGAATTCTGAGAGCCTGATCAATCGGCTTCGAGCAAAGCGAGCGCTTCTTGGCGCTTGTACTCCGCGATTGCGATGCCGGAGGCGACCGCGACGTTCAAGCTCTCGGTCACGCCGAATTGCGGGATCGTGATTTGCTCTTCGCAGCGCGCCAGAATTTCCGGCGCAAGCCCCGCGCGCTCCGCGCCGATCAGCAGCAAATCCGAGTGTCGAAAGCGAAACTCGAACAAGCTCCGCGCCTCGCGCCTCGGCACTGTCGCGACGCGCCGGCCCAGGTGACCCCCTAAAAAACTCCCCGGATCCGGCACGCGCAGCCATTCGATTTTCTCGAACGCACCGGCGGACACCGTGCGCAAGCGCTGCGCGTACGATTTGCCGTAACGTTCGCGCACGAGGCGGCGCGGGTCGAACAGATAACAACGCCGAAAACCGAACACTTCGAGCGTGCGCGCGAGCACACACAGATTCTCGAATTGCTCCGGCGCGTAGAGAAAAACGTCCATGCTCGGCGCTCACTTTCGGATCAATGGTTCAGCGCGCCGAGCCGTTGCTCCGCGGCGCCCACGTAAACTGACTGCGGATAATTCGCGAGCAGCTCTTCGAGCACCGCGCGCTCTTCGGCGACTCGACCGAGTCGTTGCAGCGCTTGCTCCTCGCCCCAGAGCGCCTCGGCCATGAGCGAGCTCGAGCCGATGTGCCGATAGGTCTTGAACTCGCTGAGCGCTCGCTCGGTCTGCCCAGCTTGCAAGTACAATACACCGAGCGAAAGGTGCGTCGTGATGCCTTCGGTCGAGTTCGGGAACGTCGCTTCGAGTAGTTCGGAGATCGCGATCGCTTTTTGGGTGTCGCCCGCAACGCGCGCTTGGTTCGCGTCCGCGAAGAGCGCGCTCGCCGATTCGTATTTGGTCGCGATCGGCGGCGAGCTCGCCGCGCTGGCTGCCGAAGTGTCCGGCGCAGGAATTTTTTGTTGGGGGGCCTCGCTCGAAGCGGGCTCGGGCGCCACGGGCACGAGCCGCTGATCGTGCGACAGGTCCGGCACGTGCGCGCGCGCGCTCGCTGTTTGCTTACTCGGGTGCGGCTCCCAACGCGACAATTCGATTGCCGTCACCGCGACGCCCGCAATCAGCGCGCTCAGCCCGACCGACTGCAGCGTCTGCGCGACGCGCGGTGAGATCCGAAACACGCGCATCCCTTGCTGAACGCGACGCGCAATGCGCTCGATGCGCTGCTCATCGCCGGCCGGCGCGGGCGATTCAGGGTCGGAGGCGCAACTCGAGTCGATCAGCTCGCGCACGATCTGTGCGCTGTCTGGCGCGGAAAGCTCGGCGTCCGGCGCGGGCTCCGACGGCACTTCGAGTTCCAAGCCGTCTTCGCGCTGCGAGTGACGTTGGCGCGTGGCTTCGCGGCGGCGTGCGTTCAGCGCAGTGAGCGCGGCCACGCGGCAAGCAAAGTAGAGCACGGTCGATTCACCGCGACCACTCGGTAACGCTTCCATCACGGCGAACGCGCATTCCTCTGCCACGTCGTCGAGATCGGGGTGATTTGCGCCGAGCACGCGCCGCACCACGCGCAGCACGTGCGGGCCAATCGCGATCAGGAACTTGCGCGTGGCGGCGCGTTCGCCGCGCGCGGCGGCATCCGCCAACGAGGCGAGCGCGTCCGGCGGCTCGGGCTGCGACGCGCGGGCGCTCGCTACGCGGAGCAATCGTCGTCGTTCGTTGGCTGCCATTTCAATGTTGATACTGCCGCGCCGCGCAGCTCTGCGGCACCGTAACGAGACCCATAGCGATTCCGAAAGAAACGGCGCGCGCCGTTTAGGGCAAACCCAAATAAAACAAGCAATTCAGCAACTTGGTTGATTCAATCCGAACGGCGCCGAGAGCCATTTTCACGCCTTCGCGTGGACGGAACGTGCCTCTGCGCGATCGAAACGCGCCGCTCCCGCATTAGACCGCGGCGCCGCGGGCGCCGATCGGGAGACGACAATGAAAGCGCGACGCTTGCTAATGACGGTTCTGACGTTGAGCGCGTTCGGCGCGTTCGCGGCGTGTTCGAGCGGAAGCAGTTCGAACAACGGACCGCTGCGCGGCACTGGAAATAGTTCCAGCGCGGGCGCGAGCTCGGTGAATCCCGGCGGCGGTGACGGCCCGGTGCTCAATGTCGGCGGCAACGGCAGTTCGATCCCAGGTCTCGCCGATTGCCCGAACGGACAAAAAACGACCGTGAGCGGCGTCGCGTACGATCCGGCCGGTCGCGTACCTTTGTACAACGTGGTCGTGTACGTGCCGACCAGCACGACGCTCGACCCCATCGCGTCCGGCGCATCTTGCGATTCGTGCACGACGCCGATTCCGGCCGTCACCGACGCGCTGACGGACTCGTCCGGCAAGTTCACGCTCGAAGACGTGCCCGCAGGCGACAACATCCCGCTCGTGATTCAAATCGGCAAGTGGCAGCGCTTGACGACGATTCCGCACGTGACGGCTTGCCAAGACAATCCGCTGACCGACCCCAATCAGACGCGCCTGCCGCGCACGCAAGCCGAAGGGCATCTGCCACGGATCGGCCTTTCTACCGGGCATTCGGACGCGCTCGAGTGCTTGCTGCGCAAGATCGGCATCGCCGACAGCGAGTTCACGACTGACGCCGAGAGCGGACGCGTGAACATGTTCCGCGGCTGCATCGACAGCAACGGCGACGCGTATCCGGCCAGCAAGTTCGCGGCGAACCTCGACAATGGCGCGACGTTCCCGTCGACCGCAGAGCTATTCAGCGCGGGCCACATCAACGACTACGACATGCTCGTGTTCTCCTGCGAAGGTCACAAGTGCACCGATCTGCAAACGACCGAGAACATCGCCACGCTCGAAGCCTATGAAAATATGGGCGGCCGCGTGTTCCTCGATCACGTGCACTACAATTGGATCAATCACTCCGACAGCAACATCCAAGACGCGGCCGAGTTCAGCTCCGGCGACGACCCGGTGAGCCCGCTGCCGACGCAGATCAACACCAGCTTCCCGAAAGGCCAAGCGCTCTCCGAGTGGCTCTCGGCCGTCGGCGCGACGCCGACCGCCGGCACGCTCGACATCGTCGCGGCGCAGAATTCCTGCTCCAAAGTCGACCCGACGCTCGCGCAAAGCTGGATCACGACGAGCAGCCCGGTCGGTAACTACTACGTGACGATCAACACGCCGGTCGGCAAATCGGGCATGCCGCTCGATGCTTGCGGGCGCGTCGTGTTCACGGATCTGCACGTGAGCGGCGCGGTCGCAGACTCCTCGCACGACGACACGCCGTTCCCCGGCGGCTGCGTCTCCACCGACATCACGCCGCAAGAAAAGGCGCTCGAGTTCATGCTGTTCGATCTTTCTTCGTGCGTACAAAAGGAAGACGTGCCTCCCGTGGTGCCACCCGTCGTGAAGTGAGCAGCCAGGCAGCACAGAAAAAGTTCGGGGCCGCGTGCCCGGAAATAGAACAACGCGACTGATTCGGCGGGCTGAACAGGGTTTTCGACAGAGAGGCGGCCACGTTAGAACTGACCGGGCGCTGCGCCCACTTCCCTTCGCCCGTCGCGCAGCCGGCCACGCATTTCAGTACGCCCAGCGCCAAATCAGCTAACTCCCGAACAAAAATCTCCCGAGCTCACTCACGATTTCACGCGGGATCGCGTGGCCGCCGTCGAACGAGCGGAACGTCACGGGGAAACCGTGCGCTTCGAGCTCGGTCTTGATCCGCTCGCCGCCCGCGAATGGGAGCCGCTGATCGCGCAGGCCATGCGAGACGAACACCGGCGGATGCTCGGCGCGTTTCGCGTCGAAGTGCGCCGCTGAATCGACGAGCAACGCGCCGGAAAGCACCGCCACGCGATCGAGCTCATCGGAACCCGCCAGCAACAGATCGAGCGAGAGCATCGCGCCTTGGGAAAATCCGCCGAGGAAAAGCGCGCTCGGCGCGTAACGCGCGCGCGCAGTGCGGAGCACGCCGCTCACGCCGCTGCGCGCGGCTTCGAGCTCGGGGTTCGGCAAAGTGCTCGGCTGCGCCGGAGCCGGCTGATCGACGACGTAGCGCGGCCGATCGCGCGCCTCGATTTGCCACCACGCGCGCCCGTCGCCCGCGCTGAGCGGCGCAGCCGGCAAAATGCAGCGCAAACCCGGGCGCAACAGCGTGCGCGCGAGTGACGCCAAATCATCCCCCGACGCGCCGTAGCCGTGAAGCAAGACGAGCACGATGCCGCCGCGTTCGTCCTCGCGCTGATTCGTGACTTGGGTGATCGCAAGTCCGCCCCACGAGTCGCGCTCGGTCGCGGCACTGGCGTTCACGCCGGCCTGCGACGTCCCCGCGCTGCCCGAGCGACACGCCATCGCCGCCGCGCCGAGGCCGATCAGCGCGGCGCGGCGCGTGCAGCGCGAATCGCGGCTCGCCACGCGCGCATCACTTCCAAACGCCGGTCGCGACCAACTCTTGCCCCGGCGTGGCCTTGCTCGCGCCGTCATACTTCACGAGCACGACGACCAGGTCGCCCGTCTTCAGCGCGTCTTGCTTGTAGCCTTCGATCTCGCTCATGTGCACCGGAAACCATTGCTTGCTCATGCCGATCGAGTCGCCCGCGACTTGCGGCGTGTACACCACGCCCATGTCGAAGCCGGTCGCGGTCAGGTTCGCCGCGTTGCCCGCGAACAAGAGCCATTTGCCTTTGGCCAGCTTGTCGAACGCGGGCACGGCCGTTTTTTCGTCCTTCAAGGTTTTGTTTTTTTGCAGCGTCTTCTCGAGCTCTTTTTCTTCGACGAAGCCTTTCGCGGCTGGATACTTGGCTTCGATCGCGGTGCGACGCTCGGGCGTCAGCGCGAGATCGATCTTCTCCGGGCGCGCGGATTCCGGCTTCGGTTCCGGCTTCGGCGCTTCGGGTGTCGGCGTGGGCGCGGGCGCGGCGCTCGCGCTGGCAGAAGCCGCGCTCGGTGCGGGTTTGTCGTCTTCACAACCGAGCGTGAGCGCGAGCGCAGCACAAACGGGCAAAACGCAGAAGATCGCTTTCATACGCCCGAGCACTACCAGGCTTGATCGCCGAAACCAAGCGCGGCTCTCGGCAGCCGCAGCGCGACGCCGAAGGCTGCGCCGCGAAATGCCGTCATGCGCGACCATCAAAACCAATCGGAGATCTTTATTTTTTGATGGTCGCGAAGCGGACGCATGGCGTCAGAGCCTTCGGCGGCGCGTTCAGCCGGCGCGCGCGCTCGGCGGCGCGGCGTTCTCTGGCGCGGCTTGGCTGCGCAGCTCGCGAAGCGCGGGATGCGCGAGGAGCTCCCGGCGCGTGCGCACCCCAATGCGATTCGCGGCGCGCGCCATGAGCACGCGCACCGTCGCGTCCGAGATGCCGAGGTCGTACGCGATTTGTTTGTTGGTGAAGCCGTCCGAAGCGTGGCGCACGATTTGACGTTCGCGCTCGGTCAACGCACCGATGCCAGCGTGCGCCTCGCTCTCGCGTGCCACGATGTAGCGGCTGCCGTTCTCTTCGAACGTGTGCACCAGCGTCAGATGCGCCGTCGACGACGGATGCATGAAGTCGAGCGAATTCCGGCGCGCGCGCTTGCTCTTGATTGGCGGCGCGTCGTCCGGCTCCGCTGCGGCGACCGCACGGAGTTGCTCTTCGGCCGCGCTCACCACTTGCGCTAGCCGCGCGTTCACGTCTTCGCTCGGCTTTTCGCTCGCGCTCGCTTCTAGCGTCGGGATCGAGCTCAATTTGCGGCGGCAACGAAACGCGGTCGAGAGGTTCGCCGCGAGCCGGCGGAACAGGCGCAGCTCGGCCGGGGACGGCGAAAACTCGCGCTCGCGACACACGCACAAAAGCAAACACCCAATGCCCGAAGCATCCAGCCCATTGAGGTGAAAGAAATCGCCCCAGCCGTTTTGCTCCAGTTGCGCGAGCACGGGCGCGAGCTGCGGCATGCCGCTCTTGCGCGCGCTGCTGACGGGCAAGCTGCGAAACGTGCTGGTCACGAATTCGGGATCGACCGAACGCGCGAGCGGCTCGAAGGTTGCGTCGAGTTCCGGCGTCGATTGCGGCGCCGCGACGTTCCACAGCTTCAAATGGTTCACGTCCGAAGCATCGTAGAAAAAACCCCGATAGTGATGCTCGGAGCCGCACAAAGCTTCGAACGCGGAGAGCAACTGGGCGAGCCACCCGCGATCGTCGATTTCGAGTGAGAAAACGGCCTCGATGAAGCCGACCAACCGTGTTTCGTCGAGCGTCGTCACAGCGCCTTTCTACGACCCTCGGCGAGCCGCACCTGTTGCGACTTGGTCCAAAGGAGAGGTTCGCTAATGATGGGGCGCCACGAGCAGACGGATCACGAAAAAGCCTGGCCAGCGGGCGGGTGCAGTATCACCAGAAAAACCGCCACATTTACCTGCGTTTGGCCGAGTTCGAACCACCGAAAGCCGGGAAAACGCGTCGCAATTGGAGGCCCAGGCTCTACCCTCGTCGCTCGATGCGTCGAGTTGGGCCTGGTTCCGCGATGGGCGGACCCGTTTACGGGACAGTCTACGGCCCAACGCGCGCATTTACGACGGTCGCGCTGCTCACGCTCGCCGCCACGCTTGCAACGCGGGGCGCCCGCGCCGAACCCGAAGTCGCCGAGCTGACCTACGAGCGCCCGGCCGAGCTCGATGCTTGTCCCTCGGAAGACGCGTTTCGTCGCGCTGTGATCGCGCGGCTTGGTCGTGATCCGTTCGTCGCCGGAGCGGCGCGCAAGATCCGCGTGCGACTCGCGCAGAGCGGCGCGACGCTGAGCGCGATCGTTCGCGTCGAAGAGGCGGGCAGCGTGCGCGGCGAACGACGCATCGACACGCGCTCCGGCTGCGACGAGCTCGCTTCAGGGGCGGCGCTCGCCGTCAGCATCGCGATCGATCCGCTTGCCGCGCTCGGCCCGCCCGCTGACAGCGAGCCCGAAGCCAAGCCAGCCGAGAGCAGCGCGAAGCCACCCGCGCCGGAAGCAAAGCCGAAGCCTGCTCCTGCCAAACCCGCACCGCCCAAAAATACGAACCTCACGCCGACGCCGAATGCGCAGAAGCAGCACGAATTCGCCGAACAGCGCGGATTCGTGCGCGCGGGCGGGCGCGTCTGGGTCAACGCGGTGCCCGGCGTCAGCGCGGGACCGAACGTCGGCGTTGGCTACCAGAGCGGGTTCGCATCGCTAGCGCTCGACGGCATTTTCGTGCTGCCACAGGACGAAAATGTGGCGGGCACGCGCCGCGCAGTGTCGGTCGCGTTGCTCGCCGCAGAGCTCTCACCCTGCGCGCAGCTCGACGCGCTGCGCGTGTGCGCGTTGCTCGACGCGGGCGCCTTGCTCGCGCGCGGTCAAGGCGTGGACGTGCCGAGCACGGGCGCCGAATTGCACCTCAGCGCGGGCGCGAGCCTCGGCTATTCGTTCTTCGTCGGTCGTTTCTCGCTCACGCCGGAGCTGAATGCTTCGGCAAGACTGATTCGAACCGAGCTCGATCTCGACGGCACGACGGTGTGGACGACGCCGCGCGTGCTCGGCTCGCTCGGGTTCGAGCTCGGCTATGATTTTTTTCGCTGACGCTCAGTGCTCGCTAGCTCGGCGTCAGCGCGCGATCGAACGCAGCGTGTTGTTCGCGTCAGTCGTCCAAAATAAGGCTTCGCCGTCGACCGCGATGGCAAACGGCTGGGGTTGATTGACGGCTAAGGTGCTGACTTGGCCGTCATCGCCGAGGCGCACGATTTTGCCGAGCAAACCGTTCTCCGTCGTTCCGCGCGTGCACAAGTAGATTGCGGCGGTGTCGGCGGCGATGCCGCTCGGCGCGTCGAGATCTTGGAGCAGGATGGTCGCGTCGCCGCCGCTCTTCGGCATGCGCGCCAAGCGACCGTCGCTGTAGCCGCTGTCTTGCGTCCCGAGCTCCAAAAAATACAAGTCGTCATCGCGCACGACCGGCGCGACTGGATGTTCGAGGCCGGCGAGCAGCAACGTGTCCACGCCGCTCGTGCGATCGATGCTGTGAATTTCACCGCCCGCGCTGTCGACGTAATAGAGCGATTGATCGTCGAGCGCGAGCTCGGCGCCGGACCGAAGTCCGCTGACGAGCGTGCGCACGCTCGTGCCGTCGAATGACGCGAGCTTCACGGTTCCAGCCATTTCATCGCCGAAATAAATGCCTTCACTCGCGACCAAAATGCTCTCGGGATCGCTCTGCCCCGAGACCAAAATCGTGATCGGCGGCGGGGTTTTCGGCGCCAAACGCGCGCGCGTGGTCTTCGGCATCATCGCGATGTAGCCGCCATCCGCGCTCGTGAAATACACGTTCGTGTCGTCCGCAGCGACCGCGTACGGCCCACCCGACGGCGTCGGTGCCGCCATGGTCGCGCCGCCGTCGCGCGGCGTGATCATCATCTCTTGGCCCACGGACGCGGCCCAAAACACATTGTCCGCGTCCATCACCAAGCCTTTGGCGGCGCCAGCGGACGTGGCTACGTCGATCACCGCGCCCTGGAAACACGGAATGCCGACGCAGGTGCTCGAAGTCGGCGTATCCGGCACGGTGGGCGTATTTATTTTTTGGGGTGCCGAGCTCGACGCGTCCGGCAAAGTGATCGGGCTCATCAAATCATGGCCCAAGTCCAGCTTGCCGGAACAAGCGCAGAGCCCGAGCGAAGAGAGCAGCCCGAGCCGCGCGGCAAAGCGAACGGCGACAGTCATTGCTCAGTTCGAGCGCGCCAAAACGCGCTTCACGTAGTCGACGTAAGGACTACTCGGATTCTTGGCGATGAAGCGCTCGCCGAGCGCAGTCGCACGCGCGCTATCGCCGCTGGCTTGCAACGCTTCGATGCGCACGACGGTGGCTTCGGCACGCATGCTGCCGCCACGGCCGACCAATTGGTCGTATTGCGCGAGCGCGGCGAGCGAACCCTGTGCATCACCGCGACGCAACCGCGCACGCGCTTCGTCGATGATGCGAATCTCGGCGGCGAGCGCGTCCTTATCGCTCGAGCGCGCGGACGCTACGCCTCGCGCGGCCGGCGCGCTGCTCGGAGCCGCGGCGCTCTCCGCAACTGCGACCGCTGCTGGAGCTTCCGTCGCCGCAGGCACGCTCGCACTGTCCACGGCTGCAGACGCTAGCACCGATTTTTCGGGCGTCGCGTTGGCCGCTCGAGGCGGGGAATGATGCCGGCTCAAATACAGCGCGCTCGCGAGGCCCACGCCGGCGAGCGACGCGGTGAGCCACTTGAAACCGACGGACCAGCGCGCCACTCCGCCGAGCTTCGCAGCACTGCCGACGGTCGCGACCGTACCGACGCTGGCGCCAATCGCCGCGCCGATGCCGATCGCCGTCAGCGTGCGCTCGAGCGAACCGCGTGGCGGCACGTCTTGCTCCGCGGAACGCAGCACCGAAAGCTCCTTGGCCGTCCAATCCGAATCGATCTCTTCTTCGTGCTCCATGTTCAGCCTTCCCCCTCGCTGAAACCGCGCCGGCGCAGCGACTCGCGAAATAGTTCGCGCGCTCGCCGCAAGCGCGAAACCGCGGTGCCGACCGGCAGCTCCAACAGCGCCGCCACTTCCGTCTTCGTCATTTGTTCGAGCTCGAACAGCACGAACACCGTGCGTAGCTCGAGCGGCATACTGAGCAGCGCCTGCTGCAACAGATCGCGACGTCGGCGAGCTTCTAAATTTTCCTCGGGGCTCGGCGCCTGATCCGCGCCGTCCGGCAGCTCGCCCGCGAGCTCGCGATTCTTGGCACTGCGCCGCTCATCGGAAGCAATACGCAGCGCGGTGCCGAACAAGAAGCTCTTCTCGCTGCCGATCGCGATCTCCGACACGCGCCGCATCGCGACTAGAAACACCTGTTGCGTCGCGTCGTCCGCGCTGCGCGAGGGCACCCCGAGCCGAACCAGCAGCCGCCACACGAAAGCGTGGTGCTCGCGCACGATCGCCGTGATTCGCGCATCATCGCGCACGTGCGGCCCTGGCTGCGTTTTTGGGAGCGGCGTGACGTTCTGGCCGTCGCGCAGCGTGCCAGCGTCGATCGAACGCATCGCTTGAATCACGATAGCCCCAGCGCGCCGCGCGGGTCATCCGGACTCTCGATTCGCTGGGATTTGCGGGCCACTTCATCCGCTAATGGCGGCTCGAGCCCAAACGGATCGGACCGGCTGGCGATTCCATGGTGGCGAGTGGGCGTAAACGGGCGCGCTGCCCATTTAGGCAGGGCGGGGCGCGCTGCGTTCGCGAACTCAATTCAACTCCACTCGAGCAGCAAGTCGGCGGACTTCGCGTCGCGCGAAGCGATGCGCATGCGGCCTTCGACGTACGCGTATTCGAGCGTGCCTTCGAATACCCCGACGTGATGCGAGTCCAAAAAATACTCGACCTGAGTCATGCACACGACGCACGACTTGTCGTTCACGTCGCGCACGGTGCATTGAGCCGGACGCGAGTTGATCGAATACGTCTTCGCGATCGCTGCGATTGCGGCGAGCGCGCCTTCGGTCGAGCCGAGCGTGACTTTGCCCAGCGTCGACGCGAGGAACACGGTCGGTCCCATTTTGCCAATCGCGCGCAGCCCCTGACGCAGCGACCGATCGGGATAAAAGCGCTCGGCAGCGAACACGAGCAACGGTGCGAATTCCGTCACCGGATAAAAACCGAACGGCAAATAACGGTCACGAAAACCGGGCACGCTCACGCCGCGGCGCTTGGCGCCCTCGGACAAGGCCAGAAAATACATGCCGGCGAGCGCGGCTACGCTGGCGCGGGGCTTGCAAATCCCGAACTTCGGCATGAACCACACTAGCTCAGCGAGGCAGCTTGCTACGCGGGCCGAGTCGCTGGACACTCGCGCCCCAGCGCGGGGAGAGTGCGACGGACGAACCTCCGCAGAGGTGCCATGAGTGACCTGACGATTACCTTTGCAGCGGCTTCCGACGTTGGCCACACGCGCAGCGTCAACGAAGATGCATTTCAGTTAACCGATCTGTCGACGGCTCAAACCTTCGACGCGAACCCGACAGAGGGAAAGATCGACGCGGGCCCAGGCGGCGCGCTGCTCGCGCTGTCGGACGGCATGGGCGGGCACGCCGCTGGCGAAGTCGCGAGCGCGCTCGTGCTCGCCTCGGTGCGCAAGACGCTCGAGGCGAATCGCAGCGGCGCCGCGGAGCAGCGTTTGGAAGCGGCAGTGCGCCACGCCAACGCGGACGTGATCGCGGCCGCGCAGACCAAGGGTCAACACGGCATGGGCGCGACGCTCACCGCCGTGCTGATCGACGGCGCCAACGCGTACGTCGCTGAAGTCGGGGATTCGCGAGCGTATTTGTCGCGCTCCGGCCGGCTGAAACAACTCACGCGCGATCAGAGCTTGGTGCAAATGTTGGTGGATGCGGGCGTGATGTCGACGGACGAAGCCGAGGATTCGCCACAGAAAAACATTTTGCTACAAGCAATGGGCACCGATCACGAAGTGCACGCGGCGATCGCGCAGGTCAGCTTGCGCCGCGGGGACAAGCTCCTATTGTGTTCGGACGGCGTTTCGAACGCCGTCAGCGCCGACGAATTGCTCGACATTCTCTCGACCAACGGACCCACGCCGGCCTGCACGCGCATGATTCAATTGGCGAACGATCGCGGCGGGCTCGACAATCTCACCGTCGTCGTCGCGCATTTCGACGGCGCGCGGTTGTCGGTGCCAGCGTTCTCCGAAACGGTGACCGCGACGTTCGCGGTGATCAAGGATTTCGGCACGCCGAAGACCAAATCTTGAATCAGCCGATTTCGCGGCGTTTCAAGTCGGTGAGAGCAGGGTCGAGACCATTTTTTTCGGGATGCGCTCGACTTCTCGGCTCATGTACACGGGCTGATCGCTCGGCGCGCTGAAGCCCGAGCCGCGATAAAAGTCGACCGCGACGCGATTGTCCGCGGCCACCCAGACTTCGGTCGCGCCCATGGTTTGCATCCAATTTTCCATGTGCGTGAGGAGCGTGCGGCCGATGCCTTGGCGGCGATATGCTTGGCGCACGCCGATCTCGTAGAGCAACACTTCGTGACCGATGCCCGAACGCAGCGGCAGGTGGATGCAATAGAGGAAGCCCACGATGGCTTCGCCGTCGAGCGCGACCCAGTGCAGGACGGCCGGGTTCGCGAGGTAACGTTGCGCCATCACCGGCTTCAGCGGCTCGAGCGGCTGACCGCGACCTTCGAGATCGAAGTCCGCGTCTTCACGCGCGAGAATTTCGAGGCTGGCCTCGTCACCAGGTCCCAGACGTTTGATCGACAGACTCATCTCCGTTCCTCCGTCACGAAATCCAGATCGCGATGGCAGCGAACGCCAAAGCAGAGGGAGTATGCCCGTTCTCACGCGCGGGTTACGCGCGTTTTTTTGACTTCCGGCTTGGTTCCACATTTGCCCTTTTTTGTCGGTCATCAGTCGTTGCGCTGTGCGAGAGCAACTTGGCTCGGCCGAGCGAGAATGGTAGCTGTGCAGGCTAAAAGGAGGATCTTCGCATGATCTGCTCTCGCTCTCTTCAGCATGCTCTCGGCTGCGCGCTCGGAGCCGCGACTCTGCTCGTCAGCTCGGGCGCGTTCGCGCAAACCTTCGGCGAAAAAGGGCAACTCGCGATCAGCGCGGAGCGGCTGTTCGGCTATGCGCACAGCAGCCAAACCACGAGCGCGGCCGGCGGCGATGTCACGTACAAGTACGAGTCCTTCGCTTTACTCAGCTCTCCGATCGCGACCGGCCCAAACGAGCTCATCTACAACCCGCCGCGCATCGCCGGGGATTACTTCGTGATCGATAATCTTTCGGTCGGGGCTGCGCTCGGCTACTCGAACATGTCGGTCACCGTGCCCACGACTGGCAACGTTCTTCAGCAAGGCCCAAGCGGAGATTCTTGGCTATTTGCGCCACGCGTCGGTTATTCGCTGCTCTTCAGCGACATCGTCGGGTTCTGGCCACGCGGCGGCTTCACCTATCGCTCGTTCAGCGGAAACGACAACACCGGCGGCCATGTCTTCGCACTGACGCTCGAAGCGCCGTTCACGTTCATGCTGATTCCACACGTCGTGTTCACGGCCGGGCCGACGCTAGATCTCGGGCTCGGCGGCTCGGTCGACGTCGGCAACATCAACGGCGCGACCGTGTCGGAAGATTTTTCAACGACTGAGATCGGCGTGCAAACGGCGCTGATCGCCACCGTGTGGTGACGAGCGCCGGCGCGAACGTCCCGCGTGTTCGCGCTGCGGGCTCACGTAGACGTCACTTGACCGGCGTGCTCGTTGCGCAGAAGCCGTTGATGCAATCGACTTCTGCACCCGCAACCGGGCAACAGTCCGCGGCCGTGGTGCATTTCTCGAACTCCATCGCGCAGCCGGCGGGTTTGCCGCCGCACACGAGCATGCCGCTGCCATCCGGTCGACAATAGCCGCTGCAGCATTCGTCGCCGGTTTCGCAGGTGCTGCCGTCTTTCTGGCACGCATCCACCACCCAGAAGCCGCGCATGTTGCCGGCTGCGAGCTCCTGCCCCGGCAAATAGAAGGCCGGGTGGCTGGGATCTTTGCCCGGCGTCCACTTCAAGTCGACGGCCGCGACCCAGAGCTTTTTCGGGATCGGGTGTTGGCCGCTCGAGCTCTCGTAGGGATCGCCTTGCGCGAGATTGCCGTACATGCGGCGCGAGGTGAACACGACCCAAGCATAACCGCCGGACACGATCGGATTCACCGTGGGCTCGTAGTTCATCTTGTCGTCGTCGGTGTGGTTGGTGATGCCGGTGGCTTGCGGCAAAATCATGGTCCCGTTTTCGTCGTCGCCGTTGAGCGCGTCGAGCTTGACCGGCTGAGGCGCGCTGCCGTCCGCGGGGAAACCGAGGAACCAAAGCTGCGTTTTCGCGCCTTCCCAAGTCGCGAACGGCGAACTGCCGGCAAAGTTGTTTTGGAACACGATGCCGCTCGAATCGGGGAGCCACGCGGGCCAACCGGGAATGCCGGTCGCGTCGGGACTCGTGAACAGGCGCTGCAGATTCGAAAACGTATACGAGGCGCAGCTCGGCGCGCCGGCGGCCGCGCCCGTCGCGTCGCCGCAGGCGAAATCCATCATGTCGAGCGTGTGCCCGTTGCCGCCACCGGGCGCGAGCGAACCCGTCCAGTAGTTGAACGCGACATGCTTGCCGTCTCGCGAAAACGACGGAGTGACGGCTTGTTTGATCTGACCGTCGAAGCCCGCGGCGGTTTCGCCGGCCGCGGTGTCGCGCCGGAAGATCTCGGAATTTCCGCTGTAAGCTTCCTGCGTGTGGCCCGAGCTCTGGAGCGCGAACGTGCCGTCTTTCCACAAGCCCGACCACAGGAATTTGCGGTTGTTCGTGGTGCTGTCGCTGGCGCTGCCCGTGTAGTCCGAAATCACCGCGCCCGCGTTGGTGAGATCGTAGGAAGAGCCTTCGGAGTAATCATCGCCGGGCTCTTTGGCGATCTGCGCGAACAGCGTCGAGCCGTCGTCCGAGACGGTGTGGCAGACGATGCATTTGTCTTTGGCGCCGGGCAATGCAAGCTCCGGATCGCTGCGCCCCGGTTTAATCGCGAGGATCGCGGCCGCAGCCGGCGCGTTCGGGATTTGATCGGCGAGCGTCGTCGAATAGGAATTGTAATAGACGGTGCCGGTGAGCGGGCTCGACGCGACGATCCAATCCTCCGATACGGGCCCGTACACGTTGGTGCCGTCGGTGATGCGCACTTCGACGTGCAGTTTGTCGCCGCCGTTGGCGTTGGTCGCAACTTGCCAAGCCTTTTGGTCGATGTGCTCGCGCGCGACGTTCGCGCTCGTGTAAAAGCCCTGAAAGTCGTAGTTCGCTTGCGACAAATGCACGAAGATCCCAGTCGACATGTGCGTCGTTTGCCATTGCAGGAGCGGAGCGAACACGCCGCGCGGCCACACCGTGCCGTCGTAGGGGTAAAGCAGGCCGAATTCGCCGGCATTTGCCGGCATTTGCGGCGTTCCGAGCAAGAGCTTTTGGGTCATGTCGTCGACCGCGCCGCCGGGCGCTTCGCCGCCCACGCCACCGATGCCGCCGACACCGGGCGTGGTCGTGCTCGGATCCCAGGAGCCGCCGTTTTGCGTGATCGTGAGTTTGATCGTTACTTTCGTGGTCGCGACGCTCTTGCCGTACAGCGCGGACACGATCCCGACGCCACCAAAGTTGCCGTTCGGGACGAAGCCGCCGCCGTTCACGTCCAGCGTGCCGAGCTCACCGCGATCGATCGACCACACGGCTGGCACCATCATGCCGCCGCTCTGAGCTTGGAATGCGATCGTGCCTTTGGCGTCCGCGCCGCCAGTGATGCTCGTGATCATGCCGTTGGCGATGGTCACGTCGATTTCCGGATTTGCCGGCGTGATGCTCAGATCGGTCACCGCGCCACCGCCATCGGCGTTGATGCTGCCGGCGTCGGGCACGAGGATGCCCGAGTTGCCCGCGTTGCTGCCGCTCGTGCCGGCAGAGCCGCTGCCGGAGCCGGCAGTCGAGCCGTCGTCGACTTTGCTCGTGCCGTTCTTCGAGCCGCAGCCGAACGTGAACACCAGCGCGGCGAGCAGCGCGGAGCCACGAATCAGCCGAAAATTGGGGTATTTTTGGATTTGCTCTGACGAAACAGTGCGACGCTGAAATGCGATCATGGGCACTCCGCGGGTTCACGAAAATTGAGCGCGCCGCCGCACTCACCCGAGCAAGCAGCGAAAGCCCCGAGCGTCGCGCGACGTCACTTGTGCAGGTCTAACTCCGGACATGCGATCGCGAAAGGAAAATGGAGCAACCAGCGCGAGAGAAGAAGGTGCTTGTAGTGCGAACGCGCACACGCGACGCGCTCGTTTCGCGTGCGGCGTACAACGGCGCACTTCGCGATCGGCGCGAAAGGCGGCGAGCACGTGTGCGCTGCGTGGCAAAAGGGGTTCAACGAAAATGCGCTCGGAGCTACCAGTGCGCGGCGCGTCGTCCGCGTTGAACCCCAAAAACAAGTTCGTTTTCAGGATGCGTCGAGCTCGGAGTCGGCGTTCGCGATCAGCGGCTCGAGCTTTTCTTCGGGCAAACCTGCGGCGTTCGCCAAGCGGCGCAATGCCGCGAGTTCGCCGAGCGACATGCCTTGGCTCACTAGTGCGATCACCGCTGCGGCGGTGACTCCCGCATGCGCGACGTCGGCTGCGCGAAGCTCGGCACCGACGCGATCTATTTCGGCTTTGATTTGTTCGCCTTCGGCGAGCTTCGCGCAGCGCTCGAGCAGCTTCGTGGGTTCCGTCTCGGCGCCGCTCGCGCCGAGCACGGCGGCCGCGCGTCGAATCGCGTCGCGCTCGGCGTCATCGACAGTGCCGTCGCAGGCCGAGATCAGACACGCGGCTTCGAGGATGGCGCGCTTCACGGCCGGCTCGGCTTGTTCGTACGGCGCGAGCGACGCGAGCGCGGCTTCGACGTTGCCCGCGGCGAGGCCAGGCACGAACTCGCCCTGCTCGAGATCGCGTTTGTCCTCCGCGAGCGCTTTCTTCATCACTTGGCGCGCGCCGATCACGAATAGCGGACCCAAGATTTTGCGCCCGAGTGTGGCCGGCGCGTCCGCCGCGAGTTGCACCTCGGTCACGTTAGGTTCGACTTCCACGAAGCGATGCACGAGCACCATGCCCGCGTTCGTGCCCTCGAGATAGCGAATCACGAATGAGCCGTCGGGCGCATCTTCGAGCAACGAAACGTCGAATTGCGGCACACCGAGGATGCGAAAGGTCGTGCGAATCTTGCGTTCGCCGCTCGCGCTCGGCTCCCATTCATAATGGATGCTCGGGTGGACGTTGTTTCTGATGTGATGATCGATATCGCGATACTGCTCGCGCACGCGGCTCGGCGCGCTCTGGATGCGAAGACTGGCAGTGACGCGAATCGTGTCGGCCATCGGCAAATACCCTCGCCGGGACTACGCGCGACTCGCGATTTCGGATCGGCGAGATCGCGCGAGCTCGAAAAATTCCGGAGATTTGCCGTAATTTCGCGGGCTGTTTCGAGACAAGCTCGACGTTTGCGCGCTAAGCTCGGCGCTCTCTCGACGAACTGCCGATGAAATCCCCGGAATTCGAGTTGGAAAGCAAACTGGACGAGCTCGCGGAGGGCCTCGACGCGGGTTGGGACGATGCCGACGAGCCCGCGCCTTCGCTCTCGCCGCACTCCGCGCCCTTGCCCGAGGCGCTGGCCGAGGTGGACGCCGAGTGGGATTCCGTGCCGCCACCGGCGCCGATGGCGCAGCCCGCAGCGCAGCCGCGCGCGGCTCAAGCGCGCGCCAACGTGGCGCGGCCGAGCCAAGCGCGACCGAGCCCGACTCGCGTTGCGCCGCCGGCGCAGCCCGGCGCGCAGCCGTTTCGCGTCAGCAAGCGCGAGCGGCGCGAAGCGGAGCGCAAGCGACGCGCGCACGAAGCGCAGCAAAAGTCAGCGCGTAAGCAGGAGCGCAAAGCGGCGCGCCGCGAGGACGAACGGCGCGAACGCGAAGCGCAGCTCGCTGCCGAGCAACGAGCAAACGCCGAGCGTCGCGCGCGCAACTCCGAGCGGCGAGCGCGCGACGAGCAGCGCCCAGCCAAACGCGAACGGTCGGAGGGCGCCGAAACCACGCGGGTCCGAGCCCCCGAAGGCAACCCCAAAACCAAATCGATCGCGCTCGCAGCGCCGGAAGCTTGGTGGAAGAAGTTACTCGTTCCGCTCGCAATCGCGCTGCTCTTCGCCGGCACGCTTTGGTTCGCGCTCAGCCGCTCACGCTGAAGAGCCTGAAGGCCCGAACTCGAACCGCGAAGTCAGTTGCAATTGCAACTGAGGGTTCACCTCGAAGAATGCGCCCGGCGGCGCGCGAAGTCAGTTGCAATTGCAACTGAGGGTTCGTGCCGAAGACTTAGGTCCGGGCGGCGCGCGAAACGTCGCCTGCTCAACGCGCGAACGGTTAGTTGCAATTGCAACTGAGTTTCGACTCGAAGATACAGCCCTGGGCGGCGCGCGAAGTCAGTTGCAATTGCAACTGAGTTTCGACTCGAAGAGTGCGCTCCCGGTGGGCGTGTGCTCAAACCCGCGCGCTCGGCGGCTCCGACTAGGTTTTGGTGAGTCCGTCGATGTATGCGTTCGGTACGCCCATCGCATGTGTGCCGAAGCTCGCGACGTTGAGCCCGTAGGTCTTGTTCAAGAGCGTGTAGTAGAGGTCGCGTACGGGGCGATCGCCAGGTGTGTCGGGGAATTTGATGTGTTGATTGGTGGCGAGTGAGCCGCCGCCGCCGCCGATCAATGCGATCGGCAATTGGTTCGATTGGTGATTGCCGCCGTGCATCGCGGCCGCGTACATCACCACCGTGTTGTCGAGCGCGGTCACGCCCTCGCCGTCTTGAATCATGTCGAGGCGCGAGCACAGGTCCGCGACTTTCGTCGATTGCCACCAATTGATCGATGCAAAACCGTCGAAGGTCGGGCTCACGTGCTGCGCGCCGTGATAGTTGCCACAAACTACGGTCATGTCCGTCGGAGGCGTCGAGCCGGTCGTCGTGAACGTGCGCTGCGGCACGTGCGAATAGATGAACTCCGAGCGCTCGTCTTCGAGCATGTAGCTGATCACGCGCGTGACGTCGCATTGGAACGCCATGACGATCAGGTCGTTCATCAAGTTCGCGTGCGTTTCTTTGCTGTAGCCGCCGGGCACGTTGTCCGGGATGCCCTGCGGCGCGGCGGTCATGGTCGGACGGGTGCCGATCTGGCAGTTCGCCGAAGTGACGGCGGTCGACGTGCTGGTCACGCTCGTTTCGACCGTGCGCACCGAGTCCAAGAACTCGTCGAGCTTCATTTGATCGGCTTTGCCGAGCTTGCCGCGCGTGCGGTTCGCGTTTTCGATCACCGCGTCGAGCACGCTCTTGCCGAGCGCGCGGCGCTGCGCGGCTTGCGGGTCGGGCACGGCCGGATTGTTCATACTGGTGGCGCCCACGATTTCGTCGAAAATCGTGCCCGGATCGACGTCTTTGTAGGTCGGCTCGGTGGCGCTCTTCCAGCTGATGCTGCGGCTGACCGAGCAGTCCTTGCCGTCGCAGTAACTGAACACGGTGGACAATCCGACTTGCATCGACTGCTTCGCGGTCGCCGTCGCGTACGCCGCGCTCTGCGCGATCACTTGGTCGACCGAAATGCCGTTCGCTTGTTGCACGTTCAGCTGCTGTCGCACGACGTTCGCGTCCACGCACGCGAGGAACGCGCCTGGGCATTGGCCATGGCTCGGGTTCAACGTCGCGACGCCAGCGAGCACTTTGAACGGCGAGTAGTTCTCCATGTTGGAGAGCACGATCATCTTCTGCTTCAACGCCTGGAACGGCTCGAGGATCGGCGAGAGTTGCCAGGCGTCTCCTTGACCGACCGCGGCCGGGTCCCAGAATTCGGCCGAGCCGTTGGGGAAGAAGATCGGCAGGAAACGCTGCGGGTAAGTCACGGTTTGCGCTCTCGCCGCGCGCGGAGCCAAGGACTCCAGCCACGGCAAAGTCAGAGCAACGCCTGCGCCACGCAAGACCGTTCTGCGACTCACGAACCTATTCATCTTTCGATCGCTCCTTGAATTGCCGTGTCTCAGAAGAAGAAGAATTGTTTCGGGGTCGGGGCCCCGAAACCGGGGCTGCGCCCCCGACGATTAACCGCCGTGACGGAGGCGGAACGTGTCTGCAGTGACCAAGCCTTTGATCAAATCGGGAATGCTGCCCGAACCCTTGGTCCAGGTCTGCGCGATGCCGTTCAGGTACGGCTGATCCGTATCGGTGATTTCGCGGCCTTGCGCGTAAGTAAAGAGCTGTTGTTCGACGCAAGTCATCAGCTCGGGTCGCGAACCGACGTACTTCGCGAGGCCATCGAGTCCGCTGAACGTCGCGCCGTCGGGCAGCGACGTGCTCGCGTCGATTGCCGAGCCATCGGGATAAGTCGCGCGATATTTGCCGATCGCGTCGAAGTTTTCGAGTGCGAGCCCGTACGGGTCGAGGCTCGCGTGGCACGAAGCGCAGATCGGATTCTTGCGATGCTCCTCCAGCCGCTCACGCACGTTCTGCTGCGCCGCGCTCGCCGAAGTGGCATCCGCATCCAGCGGCGGCACGTTCGGCGGCGGATCCTTGGGCGGAGTGCACAAGAGATTCAGTAAAATCCAGCGGCCGCGCAGCGTCGGCGCCGTGCGGTACTCGTACGAGCTCAGCGCGAGGAACGCGCCCATCCCGAGGAAGCCGTAGCGCTGATCGCTCGTGAACTGCACGCGCTGCGTGCCCGAAGCCGGCGCGGGCATGCCGTAGAGTTGCGCGAGCTCGGCATCCACGTAGTTCACGTCGGAGGTGATGAAGTTCGACCAAGGCTCGGAGCCCTTCGCGAACTCATCGAAGAAGGAATAGACTTCGGTTGCCATCGCGACACCGAGCGAAGGCGTCCACTCCGGGAAATCGGCTGCGGTCACGCCGTGCGTAGCCACGTTGCGAATGCCGAGCCATTGCCCGACGAAGCTCTGCGTGAAACGCTCGTATTTCGCGTCACTCGTCAGGCGCTGCACCTGCGCGCTGAGCACGTCCGTCTTCGTCAAGCTGCCGTCGGCCGCGACTTTCATCAGCGCGTCGTCCGGCGCGGACTGCCATAAGAAGTACGACAGACGCGAAGCGAGTTCGTAACCCGAGAGCGGATGCGGCGTGGTGCTGCTCGGCGTCGGATCGAACTCCATGCGGTACAGGAATTCGGCGCTCGAAAGCAGCGAAATCAGTACTTGTTGCAGCGAATCATCGTGAGCCAGGCCTTGTCCGCGCGCGGCGGTGTAAACCTTTTGGTAGGTGCCGACTTCATCCGTACCGAGCGGGCGCCGGAACACCTTGAGCCCCACGCCGTTGATGAAACTGGCCACGCAGGTCATGTCGTCGGCGGTTTCACAGGTGACGAGCTGCGATTTGAGCGAAGCGTTCATGAACACGTCGGCCGCGACGACACCGGCGGCGTCGTAATAACGCTGGAACTGCTTGTCATCGACGTCCATCACCGCGGCGATGTCGTCGAAATTCGCGGTTTCCTCGGCCGCCCACTGCGCATTGCCGGGCTGCTGCGAAGTGCCGAGCACGTCGTGCACGGTGTTGTTGTATTCGGCGGTGTTCAGGCGATGAATCAAAGACGAGCCCGGATCGATGCCCTTGGTATCGAGTACGGTCGGGCCTGGACCGGTCGAGCCCGGGCCAGCCGAGCTCGAACCTGCGCCTTGGTCGGTGACCATGCCGGTGCAGGCCATCACCGCGCTCAAACAAACCGCGCTCACCCCGAACGCGAGCAGTCGGGTGTCGTTCGAGCTCACCATTCGAATCCTCCAAAAACCTCGACGCGGAGCCATGTGTCCCGGGTTAGTCGCCACCCCTTCTGGTTTCCGTGAGATGTCGGATCGGCCGCGGCAATGGCCGATATTAGCTAAGCATTTCGGCTAGCTACGAATACGAATACGCCGAGCTCGCGCAGCAGCTGATCGGGTCCGGGTTCGGCCGAATCGGTGAGCCGCGCAGTGGGCGGCTCGGGCAATTTGCGATGCTCGCCCACACACGAGCTCGCATAACGCAGCGCGTGGTCCGTCGCGGGAACGAGCTCGGCGTCTGCGACGATGTCGGAAAAAACTACTTCGAACCCGCTCGCTTGCGCGAAAAACCCCTGCAGCCGACTCTCGAAGAAGCGCGACGAAGCCACCGGTCGACCCTGAAAATTCGCCAAGCGATCGCGCAAACGGGGCTCGGCCAGCTCAGCGGCGGTGCGGAACATGTTCTGTAGCGCGCTGCGCAGCGGGCCACTCTCGGACAGCTGCGCGTACTCGGTGAGCGCCGGTCGAAGCGTGTGCGGCACGTGTGAAAACACAGCCAGGTACTGACGCAGCGGCTTCGCGAACGGGTGCCGATTGCGCTCCAGGATCTCGAGCACGAGCGTCAAGTCGTCGCGCGCGGTGAGGAACATGTCTTCGGGCCAGCGCGCTTTGCTCGGGTCAGAAAAAACGTTCGGCAGCGGAACTAGATCGGCTTTGCCGAGCAGCTCGAAGGCGTCGTTCAGCCGCGTGGACATGTCGAGCCAGTGAAGAAAAACGCCGCCCGGTTTGAGCACGCGCGCGACTTCGCGCGCTACCGCCGGCGGATCGCTCACCACGTCGAGCACGCACGAGCCGATCACCGCGGCGAGCTCGCGGTCCGCGAACGGCAAACGCTCGGCCGACGCGCGCACGATGCGCGCTTGCGGATGACGCTTGCGCGCTTCACGCGCGGCGATCGACAAGGGCTCGGTGTGCGTCATGCGCGGCAGCACGCGCTCGGGCAACCAATCGCGAAATTGGCCGTCGCCAGCGCCTATTTCCGCGATTGGCTCAGGACCATCCGGCACGAAGCGCGCGAGCATCTCCGCGAGCAAACGCCGGCCGAGCTTCGCAAACGGTTGGCGATGTCGCCGCACCTCGCGCAGCTTTTTGACGACAGCGAGATCTGCCGCTGCGACTTTGGGCTTCTTGCCGAGGGAATGAGCGGTCACGGGCAGACGGGAGCACGGGAAGTTCGCGTCGAAGCACGGCGAGGTGCTCTTGGCTGGTGTCCGAACGACCTACATTCCGTTGCGCCCTCGACGGCACGCGCGCGGCGCCGGAGCGCACATCGCACTACGTGACCGAGCGCTGCACGCATAAAAATCGTCCACGAAATTGCGCGGATTCGGTCACGGCGAGCGCGTTCTTTCGGCCCAGAATGCAGGAATTCGCGCTGCGCCAAGCGCTATTCACTTTGGGCGCGGCCATTTCGAGCGGAGCCGACCATGCGATCTCAGCTTCTCGTTTGCCTGTTCACCTTGCTCGCCGCGGCCAGCGGCTGCAGCGCCAATGGCGCGAAAGGCAGCGACACCCATTCGGGCCCCGGCCAAACGACGACGGGCACGGGCGGCACGGCCGCAAACATCAACCCGGGCGGCACAGCGGGCACGGGGAACGCACTCAACACCAATGGCGACCCCAACAGCGCCGTGGACGGCGGCGACGGCAGCAATCCGCAAACCTGCGCCGATGCCGCCACCGACGCGAGCTACGTCGGTTGTGATTTTTGGCCGACGATCGTGGCCAATCCGGTTTGGCCCGAGTTTCAACCCGCGGTCGTCGTCGCCAATGGCAGCATGGCAGACGCGCAGATCACGATCGACGGACCGGGCGGCTTTCACCAAACCGCGACCGTCATGTCCGGCGGACTGCAGACGATCATGCTGCAGTGGCAAATGGATCTGAAGGGGCCGGAGTACTCGGAAGTGAATACCTCCGGCGGCCGACTCACGAGCTCGATTGCCGTG
>DATATR010000353.1:0-26077 GCA_036268695.1 Polyangiaceae bacterium
CGCAGCCAAATCGGAGCCCAGAATGCGAGCACGAACAGGCCGAACACCCATATTTGCGCTGCGTTGAATCCCGGCTGGTTCTCGGGAGCTCGGCCTGCAGTCAAGCGGCCATGTAGGAGCGCGAATGCCCCGAAGCCGGCGAGCACGACCAAATATGGCGCGCACTTTTTCGGCGCATCCGAGCGAAGTACGAGCCGCCTCGAGGGTGTTATGGACTCCGTCCAAAGCGTGCGTGCCAGCAGCACGATCAGCCAAACGAGCGTGGTCTGCCGCACGAGCACGCCGCCACCGAGTGCGAGCGCGGACAACCAGTGCCGGCCACGGAGGTTCATAGCGATCGCGAGCCCCAGGTAGGCCAGAGCAAGCGCGTCCGTGTAAGCGAGACCGAAGAAGGGAAAAAGGAGCGGCTGAAACATCAGTAGCGCGCGGTGCGTCGTGTTCAGATGCAAGCTCCGGCCAGCATCGTCCAGCGCGAACACGGCGATGATTCCACTCAGTGCCGAAACCACACGCATCGGTAGAAGACCGGTTCCAAACCACGGCACCAACAGCGAACACAGCGCATGCCAGCCCGGGATCATCGGTAGATCGTCCGGAAAGAAAAAGCCACGTCGCGCAATTTCGATGACGACCTCTTGATGTTGATCTTCGTCGAACAGACAGTGGGTACCGGAGAAGAGCGTCACGCAGGCCAGCCACAGAGCGATCGCCGCGATGGCGGGCAGCCGCGGGTCGCGGGCGAGCTTTTTGATCAGGCTCGGCGCGGGCTCAGAGCTTGCGCTCTGTGCCGATGATTCATGCACCGGAATGAGTCACCCGCTCTTTGCGTCGAAAAAGTAAGAACAATGCGACGAGGGCGGAGCCCACGCTGATCCACGGTGCCAGTTCCTCCGCGATCCCCTTGGGTAAGAAGAGGCTCAGCGACGTATTGCCCGCGGGCAACTCGACTTTCATCAGTCCGTTCTCGGGTGCGACCGCAATGGCTAGGCTTTTTCCGGTCGTCGTCCGAGCTTGCCAGCCCGGATATCCGAGCTGACGAATCAGAACTGTGCAAGGTGTTCTGCAATCTGCTTGCAGCTCGAGCTGGCGTGAGCGAGTCAAACGTCCGTTGGCCTCGCCGTCTCCGGATATGACGGCGGCAAGCGTGTCGCGCCCGGTCGGTATTCGGTAGTCCTCTTCCTTTGGTGGATGTGTGATCGGGGTGTAGCCCGCGACGTTGCATTCACTCCCAGGTTGCCAGTCGACTTGGGCGACTGGCTGCCGAAAATTCTGCTGCACACCCCAGGCGCGCGCATTCTCGATGACGATTCCAAGCCAGAGCGCGAGCGCCGCCATTAGCACCGATATTCTCTCCTTCGACACCTCGCGAAGGGCGAGCGCCGCGAGTCCGGTGGCTGCAAGCGAAAGCACGAGATTGATCCGCCACGCGAATTGTAAGCCCCAGAGCGGCTTGAGCAGACTCCACAGTGGATAGCTCCAACTCGTCATTAGAAAGTAACCGCCAAGCGCGACGCTGACTAGACACTGCGCGATTCGATTGTCGGCTTGCCGCAGCGACCAAAACGACATCAGCGCGAGCCCCAACGTGAGAAACGAGACGATGAACAGCATGCTGCGCTGGCGACTTTCGTAGTCGTTCAAAAGCGCCGTGTGGTTTTGGCCGATATAGGTGCCGAGAATCGGTGTTGCGAGTGTGAGTAAGATGAACGCGCTCGACAGCACGGCGAGCACGAGCCGGGTGCGCGCGGCGTCTTCCCGAAGACGCACCAGCATCGACCACAGTGCCGCAGCCCCAATCGCGACCGAGGCCAGATCGAGTAGCCACCACCTACGCGAGTAGCTGGGAAACAGCCCCCGATGCATCGGGAAGAGTTGGCTCAAGAGTGAGTAGTTCGCGCCGTTCACGCGAATCATGTTGTCGCTGTTGAAGTTGGCGTGGTGCGCCGCAAATGGCACTAGGAATGTTGCGGCCATGCCGATGCCCAGCACCAATGCAAGCGCAGTATGGCGTGCGCGTGGTCGCCAGGTGTGCGGCTTGCCGACGAGCGCGGCATAAGCGGCCAGCATCGGCGCGAACAGCAGCATGCTGAACAAGTGAGTGAGCGAAAGCAGGGCGAAACTTACGGCCACGCCGACGGTGGCTCGGCGCGGGTGTTCGTCGAGTTGCGTCGCGAAATAGAGCGCGAGCGGCAACCAAGCGAACGCCGCATATTCCCCGATCGCGGCGCGATGATAGAGGTCGACGGTGAGCGAGTATGGCAGCGTGAGGTAGATGATCGCCGCGATCAGGCCGGCTTTGGCGCCGGCCAGCTGGCGGCACCACAGGAACGCAAAGCCACCAGACAGAATCGAGAACAGCGTCAAGAACAAGCCGATCGCGCGGGCCTCTCGGTGTGCGACGTCGGCGACCGGCACGATGCGCTCGAGTTCGTGCGAGGCAAAATACGGTAGCGGGTACTGAAAAAAGAAGATCGGGCTTCCGGTGCCGAAGTTCAATTCACCGAGCCAACGCGGATACATTTCTCCTTGCTCGCGCTCACGGTCGAAAGCGTGTTGGTAGCTTAAGTGGACATCCGAATCGTCGCCTCGGGGTAGACCAGCGCGCAGACACGGGTAGGTTGAAAGCAGCGCGACAGCTGCCAAAAGCACGAACGGAACCCACGACTTCAAAGCCAAACCGCCGCGAAAATCCGAGCTTTGGCCCCGTTCATCGTCGGCGCCAAGCATATCCGAGCGGAGCTCACCGCAGCAAGCGCGCGATCGCTAGGCATCGGCGTCAGCTCAGCTGCGTTGGGCGCTCCGAGGTCGTGAATAGTTTTCTGGCATCCCGATCACGACGAATTGCGAAACAAATGACTCGAGAGCAGGATGATCTCGGCCGGCCTCGAGCGCAGCGAGCACGTCTGCCGGTATGCGGCACGCCTCGGGCGCGTACTCCAGGTAGCTCTGATTTTCGAACTTGTACCAGTTCGACGGGAAGTGGAAGCGCAGGTCCAAATCTCCGTTCGGGTGACGCGCCTCGATCTCGTAAATGGGATTCAATTGGAGTCGCCCGGCTGCGTGCAGCCATTCCTTCGCGGGCTTGGGCGGCGCGAACGTCGCGGGATTGTGGCTCGCTACTATCGAGAGCCACTTTTCGCCATCGAGCTGAGTCGGCTCAGCGCGCTTCGAAAGGTCCGGGCCGGTGCGCCGCTTGTATGCTTCGACCAGCTCGCTCTCCGCCAGCAGGACGTGCGGGAAGTCGCCCATCAGTTGGGCGTAGCCGCTCGGATCGAGCTCGTAGCCTTCACGCGGTTCGACGCGCGCGTTCCCGATGCGCGCGAGCACGACGATCCCGTTCCGTTCGGTGAGACGCTTCAGGTCGCGGACCGTCGCGGCGCGGTTCAGGAAATAATGGAATGCGTCGGAGCAAACGACCCCGCCGAAGCCACCTGCTTCGAACGGTAGCGGATGATCCGCGGGCGCGCATACGAACATCGCCTTGGGCGCGATGTAACGCTTGGCCAACCAAACTCGAAAAAAGTCATGATCGACACCGACCACCGGTCGGTGTGCCTGCGCGCTCGCGAGAAAATGCGTCAGGTGACCGGTGCCGCAAGCCAAGTCGAGCAAGGGCCCGGTGGCGTCGAGCAGCGGAGCGAGGAGGGTCAGCGCAGCCAAAAATCGCGGTTGACCGAATCTGTAACCGAAATAGCTAAAGCCCTCGCTGCCCGAATAGCGACGATAATAGAGATCGATCGCGTCGAGTGCCGACAGCTCGCCTTGGTGCTCACGCAAGAATTGCGCTAGCCGCAAACGCGCGCGCGGCAGGACGAACCTCCCCAAGCGACGGCTGGCCACGCGCTCGGCCCGTTTTGCCGCTCGACTTGCGCGCGCAGCAACATGTGACACGCGCTCTCGGAGCGCGGACATTGGCGCCTCGCTGCTCATTGCGAAATCGAAGGAAGGGAACCAGTCTCCGCCGAGCTGCGATGGGTTCAACAGGGCGGCGAACGCGGTCAGGCTTTCGCCATTCTTCAGCAGCGACACCAGGTCGCTGACGCGCGGGCCATCGAGTAGCGCAGTTTGGCTCGTGCCGAAACGCGAATCGATGGCTTCATGTGCAGCCATCATGATCGGGATACCGGCGACGACCGGGTACTCGAATCCGCAACGGCCGCAGTTCAAGATCCCGCAGTCGATCTCGCCTTCGGCCTCGGACAGCACGATTGCGCGCGTCAGTTTGCCGGTGCAAAAGGGACAGACGAGTAGCGACAAAGGGTCGAAGCGAGTCATCGCAATTGCCGCGAGGCTAACATCGACGCGATGTCACGGACAGCTCGCTCGTGCGAATCGAGCGACAGTTCCGCTCTTGGTCGGGAAGCGCGAGAATGTTACGGTGCCGCATGTTTTCATGTGCGATGAGCCTCCGGGTGTTCGTCGTGGCGCGCCTTCGCTTGCGCTGCGGACGGCGCTGGATCGACCGATGAGCTCGGAAGTATTCGTTGTGCTCGCCGCGGACGACGGCTATGCGCGCGCGCTCGCGACGGCCGGGCGTTCGCTGATCGCGAACCTCGGCGCGGATCGGCGCTTGTGTCTGAGCGTCTTGGACATGGGCTTTTCGCCGGAGAATCGCCAGAAGTTGATGTCTTCGTTTGGCCATAAACGAGTGCGAGTCAACTGGGTGGACTCGGCGCGCGAGCTCGTCGCGGGTTTGCCGACGCGGGCTTGGTTTTCCACCGCCGCCTACGCTCGCTTCCTGATCCCGGAGCTGCTGCCGGAATCGGTGGAGCGCGCGCTCTACCTAGATTGCGACTTGATTGCGCGCCGCTGCGTGGGTGAACTTTATGAGATCCCAATGAAAGACCGCGTCGCTCTTGCGGTACCCGACATGGGCGCGCCGTTCGTGTGCTCGCCGTGGGGGACGCCTCATTGGTTCGAGTTCGGTCGCAATCCCGCGGATGCCAACTTCAACTCGGGTGTCCTGCTGATGGATCTCGTCGCTTGGCGGCGCGAAAAGCTGAGAGAACAGCTCCTCGACTACGTGCGCAGCGATCGTTACGGCGGCAACCTGGATCAAGAGGCGCTGAACGCCGTGCTCGGGAATCGCATCGGACACCTGGATCCGCACTGGAATCAGCAGGGCGAGGTGCACAAGAAGCTCTATTCAGTTGCGCTACCCTATCATCGGGATCTCGTGGAATCCGTTCGTGCAGATCCTTGGATCGTGCACTACTCGACCTGGCCAAAGCCTTGGATTTTGGATTGCGACCACCCGTGGACGGCAGAGTGGTTTCGCTACCTCGACCAAACGGCGTTCGCAGGCTGGCGTCCGCAAGGGCCGAGCCGTCGCCAGCAGCTCGTCGGTCGCGCGCGCCACATTGTTGGAAGAGTCGGCCGCAGGCTTGGTTTACTGTGAGCCGAGCCGAGGTGCGTCAGTTCATTTCTGCCAGACCTGCCAAGGCGCGTCGCCGCGCGACAAGATCTCGTCGAGTTGAATCTTGTCTTTGAAGGTATCCATATTTTGCCAGAAGCCGTCGTACGAGACGGACAGTAGTTGGCGCTGTTCGATCAGCCGGGAGAACGCCTCGATTACGAGCTCTTCGCCCGGCTTCATGTAGTCGAAGATCTGGGCACGTAGCGCGAAGAAGCCACCGTTGATTCGCACCGGCGAGCGCGTCACGTGTTCGATCTTCGTGACGTATTCTTCGCTGTCCGCGTGCACGATATGAAATGTGTGTGGCGCCGGCACACTGATGAAGCACGCGATCTTGTCTCGCTTCTGAAACGCGTGAACGTAGGACGAAAGATCCAAATCCGAGAGACCATCCGCATAGTTTGCCAGGAACATGTCTTCGCCCTGCAAATATTGGCGAACTTGCAGCAGTCGCTCACCAATCGTCGCCTTGAGGCCCGTGTCGACGAACGTGATGCGCCAATCGTGGATGTCTCGATTCAGAAGCTCGATCTTCTTGCCACCGTCCGAATAGGTAAAATCGTTGCTGGTGCACTCGTCGTATTTCAGGAAATAGTTCTTGATCGCGGTCGCGCCGTGACCGAGACACAAGACGAAGTCCTTGTGCCCATAGTGCGCGTAGTACTTCATCAGGTGCCACAGGATCGGCCGCGAACCGACCTCCACCAGGGGTTTCGGGATCTGGTCGGAGTAGTCCCGCAAGCGCATGCCGAAGCCGCCGCAAAAAAGTACCACCTTCATGCCACGACGATAGCGCCACTCGATCGTCCACGCGAGATACGAATGAGTTCGCGCTGCACCGGGCGTCGCGCGGACACATGCCGCAACTCGGCACCCGCCCCAGCACGCTGTGTTAGCATTGGCATCGGCATGGACTTTTCTCGTTCGCGCGAGCTCGAAGAGCGATTTCGAAAGGCGATCCCGGGCGGGGCGCATACCTATGCCAAGGGCGTCGATCAGTTCCCGGAGTTCTCACCAGGCGTGATCGCACGCGGAGCGGGCTGTCACGTCTGGGACGTAGATGGGAACGAGTTCGTCGAATACGGCATGGGCCTGCGTGCGGTCACGCTCGGGCACGCTTATGCGCCGGTCGTCGAGGCCGTGCGCGATTCGCTTTCGCTCGGTACGAATTTCACGCGGCCCCATGTGCTCGAGCTCGAATGTGCCGAAACCTTTCTGCGCCTGATCCCCGGCGCCGAGATGGTCAAGTTCACCAAGGATGGCTCGACCGCGGACACCGCCGCGCTGAAGCTCGCGCGCGCTTACACCGGTCGTGAGATGGTCGCGATTTGCGCGGATCAACCATTTTTCTCTTATGATGATTGGTTCATCGGCACGACGACGATGGACGGCGGTATCCCCGAGTTCGAGAAGAAGCCGACGCTGCGCTTTCAATACAACGAAGCGCAGAGCCTCGCCGCGTTGTTTGCTGCCCACCCCGGCAAGATCGCCGCCGTGTTCCTCGAAGCCGAACGTCTGCAACCGCCCGAGCCAGGCTTCCTCGAAGCCTTGCGCGAGCTGTGCACGCGCCACGGCGCGGTGCTCGTGTTCGATGAAATGATCACCGGGTTTCGCTGGCACGTGGGCGGCGCGCAGGCGCTCTACGGCGTCGTGCCGGATCTTTCTACGTTCGGCAAAGCGATTGCCAACGGGTTCTCGCTCTCAGCGCTGTGCGGGCGGCGCGAAATCATGCGACTCGGAAGTCGCGAACGGCCGCAAGACAGCGTGTTCTTGCTGTCTACGACGCACGGCGCGGAAACACCTGCGCTTGCCGCGGCGATTCGCACGATGCAAATCTACGAGACTGAGCCCGTGATCGAGCATCTGCATCGGCAAGGTGAACGTTTGGCACGCGGGTTTCGTCAAGCGATCGCGCGGCACGAGCTCGAAGGTTTCGTGGACGTCATGGGTCGCGCCTGCAACTTGCTGTTCGGCACCAAAGGCCCAGACAAGAAGCCGTCACAAGCCTTCCGTTCGTTGTTTCTGCAAGAGACGATCAAGCGAGGTGTGCTCATGCCTTCGCTCGTCGTGAGCTATTCACACACGGACGACGACATCGATCGCACGATAGACGCCATCGACGGCACGCTTGCCGTATACGCACGAGCACTAACGGACGGCGCGGAAAAGTATTTGATCGGTCGCCCGTCGCGGACTGTATTCGATCGCAGGTGAGGGCGGGTTCGTGGCACTCGTCAGCGTCGTCACTCCCTTTTACAACACTGCGCTCTATCTCGAAGAGTGCATCGAAAGCGTGCTCGGGCAGACATTCGGCGATTTCGAGTACGTGCTCGTGGACAATCACAGTACGGACGAGTCGTACGCCATTGCCGAGAGGTATGCGGCGCGGGATGCGCGCATTCGGCTATTCAAGAACGAGAAGTTCGTCGGTCAAGTCGAGAACTACAACGGCGCGCTTGCACGCATCGCGAACGACACGCGATTCGTAAAGATCGTGCAGGCGGACGACGCGATTCTTCCCGATTGCTTGCGAGCCATGAGCGAAGTCGGTCAGCGCGATGAACGCATTGGTATCGTCAGCTCCTACTATCTGAAGGGTGACGTGCCGACCGGCTCCGGCGTGCCGCGCAGCGTGTGGCGCGTTCCGGGCCGCGACGTGCTGCGCACGATCATGATTGGGAATGCGTTTCCGCTCGGTTCACCGACGACAGTGCTGTACCGCGCCGACATCGTTCGTTCGCGCACGCCATTTTACGAGCTCGGTCGGTATCACGAAGACACGGAAAAGGCGTGCCAGATCCTGCTCGAGCACGATCTCGGCTACGTGCCACAAATCCTCAGCTTTTTGCGCACCGATAACGAATCGATCATGTCGGCCGCTCGCCGTTTCAATCCGGTGCCGCTCGATCACTTGATCCTGCTCGAGCGATTCGGCCGCCAGGTTCTCTCAGCCGAAGAGTTCGAGCGGCAGAGCAGTGCCGAATGGCGCGCGTATTGGGGATTCCTCGGCGCGAGCCTGTTGGCCGGACGCGGACCAGAGTTCTGGAACTACCACCGTCGGGGCTTGAACACGATCGGTCGTTCGCTGTCGAAGCGCGATCTCTTGGTCCCGACTCTGAAGCAGTTCTCGCGGATGGCTTTGAACCCGCTCCAGACTGCAGAGGGTGGCTTTCGCGTGCTGCGCGCGAATCGCGGCAAGTGATTGCGCGCGAATCGCGCGCGCTCTGCGTCTGCTCGCGCGCTTGCGTGCCACAGTGCCCGATGTTATTGCGGTTCGGCTATGATGAGCACTGCTTCCGCCACAGCAATGCCTTCGGTCAGTGCAGTGGTGCCCACGCGGAACCGCCCGCAACATGCGGTTCCGTGCGCGCGGTCGATCCTGCAAAACCCTGACCTACTCGAGCTGTTCTTCGTCGATCAAAGCGATGATCGGAAGACGGAGGAAGCGCTCGCCACGATCGATGATCCGCGCTTGACTTACGTGCGGAGCGAGCTGCGTGGTGTGACCAACGGGCGCAACGTCGGCATCGAACGCAGCAAGGGTGACATCATCGCATACACGGACGATGACTGCCGCGCCGCGCCGAACTGGATCGCGAGCACAGCCAAGATTTTTGCCGAGGATCCGGCGGTGGCTGTCGTATGCGGCCGGGTGCACGTGCCACCAGAAATCGAGAGCCAGGGCTTTGCTTGTGGCTTCGAACCGCAGCAACGGGACTGGCAACATCAATATCCGCCGACGGATCGAGATTGGGGCATCACGGCGAACATGAGCGTGCGCCGCAACATGCTCGGCGACATCGGCGTGTTCGATCCCTTTCTCGGTGCGGGCGCCCCGCTTCGCTCCGGAGGTGAACCGGATTTTTTGTTTCGCGCGCTGAAGCAAGGTTACAAGGTCGTCAACGCGAAAGAGGTGCTGGTCGAGCACCTCGGCGTGCGCGCGCCCGGGGAAGAAACCGCGCGGCTGCTCAAGAATTACGCCTCAGGCACCGGTGCCGCGTTCTTCAAATATGTGCGGCTCGGAGATTTGGACGGAACGGGGCTGTATTTGAAACACCTGGCCGGGTGTGCGCACTTGATTTTCACCAACGTCGTGCATCTGCATCGGCCGCTCGGCATTGGCTACACGGTCGCGTTCGTCTCCGGCTCGCTCGCTTCGCTCGGCTATCGCGTCGATCGCGACCGGCGTATGTACGTGCGATCATGAAGGTGCGCTAATGGCGGAGCCACTCGCTCGGCCGAGCGTTTCGGTAGTCATTCCGACGCGAAACCGCGCAGAACACGCGGCGGCTTGCGTCAAGCGGCTCTTATCGTGCACCGGGTTTCGCGAGATCGTCGTCGTTGATCAAAGCGATGCAGACACGACCGCGACGGCAATCGATGCACTAGCAGACGCTCGAGTGCGCTGCGTGCGGAGCGAACTGCGCGGCGCAACCAACGGGCGCAACGTCGGCATCGAGCTCAGCTCGGGCGACGTGATCGCATTCACCGACGACGACTGTCGCGTCGCGCTCGATTGGGTCGAAAAGATCGGGCAGGTTTTCGCCGCTGATGCAGACGCGGCCGTCGTCTGCGGTCGCGTCTACGTACCGGAGGAGTTGCAGAAGGATGGGTTCGCGATTGGCTTCGAGCCACAAGTAAGGGAGTGGCAGCACCGCTTTCCACCGCCCGATCGCGATTGGGGCATCACCGCAAACCTTTCAGCGCGACGCTCGGTATTCGAACGGCTCGGGAAATTCGATCCGCTGCTCGGGCCAGGCGCACCACTACGTTGCGGTGAAGAGCCAGATTTGCTGTTTCGCGTGCTCAAGGCGGGCCTGAAAGTGATCAATGCTCGCGAGGTGGAAGTGGCGCACCTCGGCGTGCGCGGACACGGCGCTGAGTCCGCGGAACTCTGGAGCACCTATGGAGTCGGCACCTCGGCGGCGCTGTTCAAGCACATTCGCTTGGGTGACCGGGATGCAGTGCGCCTCTATCTGCAGCACCTCGGAATCATGGGCCGAGTGGTCACCAAGAATTTGCTCACCGGCAATCGTCCCACCGGTCTCAGATACACCTGGGCGTTCTTGTCCGGCACGTTCGAATCGCTGAAGTTTCGCGTCGACAGGGCGGAGCGCCTCTACGTGCCGCCGCGCTCTCGCTAGCCTGCGCTCTGTCAGCGCGTCTCGAACAGATTCTTCGCCTGATCGACGCGGTAGCGGTACGTTTCGGCGGCGCCAGTTAGAAAATAGTAGAGCACGCCGGGACGCGGGCGGCGCAGCTCGACACTGTCGCGGAGCAGCTTTTTCAAATAGAAAGTGGTCCAACGCGCGATGTCGCGGAGCCCATTCTTTCCGGTCAAGCGCGCGTTTTTTCCGAAAGCCGCGCCGACTGCGTGTTGATACGCCTGGTGTAGCGGGCGCACGTCCGCGCCAGTGCGAATGCCGAGGTGAAGCACCTCACATTCGGAAGCATTGACGATGAGATAGCCGTGGTGGAGCGCACGAATCAGCAAATCGGTCTCTTCGGCGCCACGGAAAATCGGCGCGCCCGGGCCGAGCAACGGATCGAATCCGCCGAGGCTAGCCAGCACCGCGCGCCGGATCGCAAAATTGGCTCCGATGCCGAGATCGCCGTTTGGGAGCGGCACATTCTGCCGCTGATAGCGCTGCTGCGGTTCGAATGAGGCCGCGTAGTCTTCGTCGTGTACCTTGGGTGGTAAATGCACGCGACCGAAAACTAGTGCCGCGTCCGGTTCCTGATCGAAGACGCGCAGCACGGACGAGACCCAATTCGGAGCCGGCCGACAATCGTCGTCGGTGAACGCAATCAGCGGCGACGACGTAGCCGCGACTCCGACGTTGCGCGCGTTGCTCGCGCCACGTAACGGCGAACGAATTACGCGCAAGCGCGGATCGGCACCGAGCGACTCGAGCGCGGTCATAGTCGAATCGTCCGTGCTTTGATCGACGACGACCAGCTCGAAATCGCTAGCATCCGCTAGAACCGCGCGCGCGGCATCCGCGGCTTGGCTCCCGCGATTTCTTGTCGGCACCACCACCGAAATGCGAGACATTTCTGGCAGTTTAGGTGGGGTCTCGAGCTCGTTGCAACCGCGCCCTGACGTGTTGCGCATTCGGAATTCGCCGTCGCGATTCGCTCGTTCGGCTGTGCGTTCAGCGCTTGCTCGCTGCTTCCGGGCTTTGGACCGCGCGGGTCGGCCAAGTTTCTATCTGTGTCGCTGCGGCCTTGCGGCCAACCAATCAGCTCAGGGCACCACGAACGTGGTGACGCTCTCCGCGCCGAGCATCGCTGAAAACCGTCCAGCGCTGATCGCGATCGCCGATTTCGCGGCGAGATCGTCACTGGCAGAGGTCACCCACGGCGTCGCGCTGGAGTGTGAACCAGGGACGAACAAGGGGAGCGCCGTGTCGGCTGCATTGGCATTGATCGCGACGATCGCGATGCCGCCGGTCGCCGCATTGAAATAAGCACTCACAGAGACTCCAGAGGGAACTGGACCGGTGATGCCGACCATGTTGCTGCCGGGCCGCACGAATTTGCTGTAGTTGCCGAGTACGTACAGTCGTTTCGTCGGCACGTTGCCGGCGTTGATTAAGCCTTCGTTGTCGTTGGCTTGACCGATCAACCACCAATAGTGCCATGCGCTGACTTGGCCCGTGACCAACGCCCGGTGAATCCAGCTCGCGACCGTGAGTCCGTTGCCGATATCTGTGCTCGGCCCGTCGAACGAAGATACTTCGGTTTCCCAGATCGGCTTCGAGATCGCGTCGTGCGTCGGCGTGGCGTACGTGTAGTCGTGCGTTGCGATGATGTCCGTGTAGGCGCTCGCGGTACTATCCGCTAGAATCGCGTCCCCGTAGCCCCATAGCGCGCCCCAGTTCGACGCTTCCGGGGCGATCAACTTTGGGCGCGGGTTGAGCGCCGAAAGCTTCGGCCCGAGGACTTTGATGAACGCGATCATTTGATCGCTCGAATAGAGGCAAGAATCCCAGTCCGCGCTGTAGTCAGGTTCGTTCTGCGCCGAGATGCCATACAAGGTCACGCCATTTTGCGCCATCGTACTTGCGAAGCTGGCGAGGCTCGTCGCCCACGCGTCGTAATCGGCGGTGAGCAAATGTCCGCCATTGCTGGTCGAACCATTGTCTTTCCATTGCGCCGGCGGTGACCACGGACTGCCCCAGACGATCGCCCCGCGCGCCGCGGCTTTTTGCGCGTTCGCGTAAGTGGAAATGTCGGTCGCATCGGGGCTAATCGCGACGCGCAAAATCGAGAGGCCGATGCCAGCGCTCTGACTGAACAGCAGATCGGCTTGGGCGTCGCTCAAGGTTGCATATTTATCGCTCGCGCCGAATCCGTCGATGCGCTGCCGAATGTCGTTCAGGTTCACGGCCACGTCGCTCGGTGCAGGCGAGCCTGAGCTCGGGGGCGGCGCAGGTGGAGGCTCGCTCCCGCTGTTCGGGATGATCTCGATGGCACTCGATTTCGCGTTGTCCACCACACTCGTGTACTGAACCACGATTTGGCCGCTGCTTGAAGCCGTGCTCGTGAAGTCCCGGACGAGCGCGGTATTCGCGCCGACCGTCGCGAAGATATCGAAGTTTGTCAGCACCTGAACGCCATTGATGCTCACGTTGAATTCGCGAGCGCCCGCCGACGTAAAGTAAATCTCGGCGAAATGCAGTCGCACGGTGTAACTCGCGCTGGCGCTCAAGCCGCCGAACGCGTAGGAGTGATTGCCGTAACGTTCAGTCTGATACACGGCCGCTGGCGCCGCGTTCGCAACTCCCGCCGTTGATACCGAGTTGCTCGATGAGTACGGCGTGCCCCCGCTCGCGAACTCGTCGGCCGCAAACGTTCCCACCGCGGCGCCGCCACAGTTGACTTGGTAGACAGCGCTCGGACTGGTGCTCGCGCTTTGTGTGACGCTGACCGCGACGCTACTCGTCGTCGAAGCACCCTGCGCATCTTGAATCGTAACGACGAAGGAATAGTTGCCAGGTTGGCTGAACGTGGCGGTCGTGTTCTTGGCGGCGTTGGTGCCGTTTGCCGAAAAGGACACAGAAGCCGGGGGGGAGCCTGCGGTAGCCCAGGTATAGGTGAGTTGTGCTTCGCCGCCGTCGTCCGCTCCGAGCACGCTCAGGTTGGTCGTGGTGCCGGTTACGGTGCTCGGGCTCGCTGTGGCCGCGGAGGCGACTGTCGGAGCTTGGTTCGCAGGCGCCTGGCTCTGGCCAGCGGAGAAGACTTCGATCGCGCTCGCCTTCGCATTCTCGATCACGCTGGTGTATTGCACGGTGATCTGACCGCTCGCCGAGGCTGTGGTGGTGAAGTCGTCCACGAGTGCTTTGTTCGAGCCGACCGTCGCGAAGATGTCCAGGTTCGTCAACACCTGAGTGCCATTGATCGACACATTGAATTGTCGCATCCCGGACGACGTAAAGAAGATCTCAGCGAAGTGCAGCCTGACCGTGTAACTCGCGTTCGGTGTGAGGTTCGGGAACGTGTAGGATTGGTTTCCATAGCGTTCGGATTGATACACAGCTGCCGGCGCCGCATTCGCGACCCCTGCGACCGACACGGCATTGCTGCTCGCATAGGCGGTGCCGCCGCTGGCGAATTGGTCGGCCGCGAACGGACTTACCGCTGGCCCGCCGCAATTGATTTGGTAGACCGGCGCCACGAGCGCCTCTTGATCTGCCTCACCAATCCGAGCGCCGTTGCTTGAGCTGCAACCACACGCGAGCAATGTCGCGAACAGAGCGATCGATAGCGCCAAAGCGCCGCGAGCTCGCCCATTGACGAGCGCGCCATTTGGTTGCGCACATCCGAAAAGAACCTGCACGATAGCAACGAGTGCGTTCATCGACGTGGCCTCGATTCAGAGAAAATGACTACAAGGGTACAGCAATAAGCGTGCCTCTCGCATCTCGAAATGCGGGCTCGCCGCGCTCCGTTCGATGCGCAGGCAAAACCGATTGAGGCGAGTCAGTGACGAAACCTCGTCGCGCCTCTCTCCCCGCGCTGTTTGCGGTTATCCGAATGTACGCCGCGTCAAACGCGCTCACGACAATCACTGTTTCGAGATCAGACGAATAGGTGAGTTGTTGTCGCGCGCACGCGCACATTCTCCGCGATGTCTCACGTGGCAAAACGCGCTTGTTGCAGCGTGGTGAGGCAGTTTGCTATCCGCGCTCGTGCGGTCGCGTTAGATGCTCGTCTGGCGCCGGCGCAATATTTTGCGCTCCACGAAGCGGCGCATTGCCGCAACGTAGCTCGGCTCGATCGCGCCCGTGAACCAGAGCACTCCGACGTAGGCGGATAGCGCGATGGGGGCGGAAACGAACGATGACAGACCCCGTAGCGCGACGGCAATGCCGGCCATCGCGGCACCCGCCAAGAGCGCGAGCAACAGCACACGAGCGAGTGCGCGATCGAATACTCCGCGTGGCGCGAGCGCGACGCCACAACCCAAGACGATGAGCTCGCTCACGACTGCGGCCACACAAATGCCGAGTCCGCCGTTGCCGGTTCGCCGTTGAAACCACGGCACGAGCAGCGGATCGAGCACCACGCTCACGACCAAGCACAGGGACTGCACGACGGCCCAGATTCGCTGTCGCTGCGAGGCGATCAGACATACGCCGAGCGGCATGGTGAAGTAAACGATCAGGAGGAACAGAGATAAGACGCGCAGGTTGTCTTCTGCTGGCTTGAATGAGGTGGTGCTGTAGATCGATATGCCGACATCCGGGTAGAATGCGCAGCAGAGCGCGATCGGCAAGACGAGCAGCGCAGTCGCGCGCAAGGCACCGCTCGCCACGCGGCGAAACTCCAGCTCGTCGCTCGCATGCAAACGACACAGGGTTGGGTAGAGCGCGCCAATCAGTGCGCTTACGGGAAAGAGCAATGCTCCGATTAGCTTTCTGCTCGCCGCATGCCAGCCGACGACCTCTGGCGGCGAGAGCTTCGACAAAAATATCGCGTCGATGTTTGGCTGCAGCACCATAGCAAGCGTGATGAACACGAACGGTGTTCCACGCTGCAGTAGGCGTTTCAGCGTCGAGCGGTCGAAGGAGAGAGCGCCGATTGGCGTCGTGCGTACGGCGAGCCAGGTGTATCCCGCGACGATTACCATCACGGCAGCGTGTCCAACGAGCGATTGAATCAAGCTGCCGCCGAGCATCAGAATCGGAATCACGACGAGGATGGTCACCAAGCTGCCGAAGACTTGGCGAATGGCGGCGATGTCCGTGCGTTCGAAGCCGAGGATCGTGTGCTGGCAAGCGTCGATGACCGAGCCGAGCGCGTAGCCGACCCAAACCAAAGAAACGGCCCAGCGCAATTCCAAACCGTAGCCCAAGATGTGGCACGCGACGTTCAGCCCGCACAGCACGATCACCATCATGATCGCGCGCCACACGAGGCTCGTTCCGAGTAGCGTGCCCGCATTCTCGCGCTCAGTGGCGACCAGTGCCGGCAACGCGCCGCCTTGTCCCCAATCGACTGCGAGAAACGCGAACGAGTTGAACGTCGTGCCCAGGTACATGTAGCCGAGCGCTCCGGCGCCCAAGTAGCGCGCCGTCACGCCGTTGAGCAAAATCGATAACGGGACGCCGAGCACCTGCGCCATCGTAAGCAGCATCGTGTTCCGAAAGACGAGCCGGCTAGTGCCCTGCGCCGTGTTCGTTTGCGTCGGTGCCTGCTCAGTCATGAGCTTCGGCCAGCTGACGCCTTTTCTAGCAACCCGTGCTCTTCTAGCATGTGCGCCGCCGCGGCAATTGCTTCGAAGCTCAGGCCGGCGCGCTCTGCAATCGCGAGCAGTTCGTGCTGTCCATCCGAGAGATTCAGCACCCACAACATGGCAAATTGCAGATCTGGAATGTTCGTGCCGCCCATGGCTCGGTATAAGCCGCGGCTCCCGAGTTGCGGCTCACCATAGGGAGCGAGATTGCGGTAACGCGCATTCTGATCGAGCAGGCTGACGATCTGCCGCAACACACCGAGGGATTCTCGCATGCGCTCGCCCGAGACGAAGTCCAGGTTATCGGCGGACGTGTGATATTCACGAAATTGGCCGTGCCGCCCGCGCATCAACGAGCCGACGGGCAAGCGAAATCCAGGCGAATTGTACTGCCGCTCGTCGTAGCCGTATGGGAAAAAGTCGATCACTTGCTGCGCCAAACCCGAGCGCGCCAGCACGTGCGCGGCGGAGCGATCGATCGCAGATTTCCCGAATACGGTTCGCTTGTACGTGAATGGATTCGAATCACCCAAACAAGTCAGCGTAAGACCGTGTTTGATTCGTTGCGCAGTCTCGCGATTTTGCGCAAGCCAGGTGATCGCGCCGATCGTCCCCGGTGCGAACAAGAAACGAAAGCCGTGTCGCCTGTTTGGCCAGCTCGCGACTTCCGCGGCCAAGAACGTCGCGACCGCGATGCCCGACAGATTATCGTCCGCGAGCGAGGGATGACACACGTGGGCGGAGATCAGGATTTCGTCTTCGCTTTCGCCGGGCAAGAAGAGCTCACCGTAGCTCAGCGATCCGGGCTCGAGCGTCGAATCGACGCAAACCTCGTAGGTGCCCTCAGGCAAGCTCTGCAATTGCCGTTCGCTGAGACAGAATCCCCAGTTCTCCTCATAGTAAGAAGTACGATACGGAATCAGCTCGGGTTCTTTGGGCAGCGTGAACAAATGCGGGCGTAGCTCGCTGAGCGAAAGCCGCGCGTTCACCGGGGCGCTGTAGTTGACGACGTGCAGGTTGTTCGCATGAAAATCGACGACGCGGTTCCCGCTCGCGTCTTTGATGAACGCATCGCGGATGTTCCACTCGCGCGGAACGGTCCAGTCGAGCACCTTCGTGCCCGAAGCCACTTCGCGGATTTGAAGCGGCAATCTACTAGCCAAAATCGCGAGCGTGTCGCGCACACCCTGTCCGGTGATGCTGCGGCAAATCGGGTAGAGCTCGCGAACCAGCGCGTATAGCTCGGTTGCTTCATCGGTCATGAGCTCACCGAATGCCGAGCGCGGCTGGGTCGAAATCGGCATAAGTTGCGTCGCGCTCGGAAATGACCTTCGGCTCGAGCGGCCAGCGAATGCCGAAACGCGGATCGTTCCAACGCGCGCCGCGCGCCCCGCCCGGTCGGAAAAAATCACCCATTTGGTAGAACACGTCGCTGTCGTCCGTCAGCGTGATGAAGCCGTGCGCGAAACCCGCGGGGACGAACAGCGCGCGCGCGTTTTCGGCCGAAAGCTCCGCGCCCACCCAGCTCAAAAATGAAGCCGAGCTCGGTCTGAGATCGACGATTACATCGTAAATCGCGCCCGTCACACAACGAACGAGCTTGGACTCCGCACTCGGCGGCGCCTCGAAATGCATGCCGCGTAGCGTGCCGCGACTGTGATTGCGTGACAGATTCGACTGCGGAAACACGCTCGGCAAACCGTGCTCCGCAAATTCGCGGGCGCAGAACGCTCGCGCGAAGAAACCGCGCTCGTCTTCGTGCGGTTCGACCTCGATCACGTAGGCGCCGGCTAGCTCGGTCTGGTCGAATCGCATTCGAGCTCAAGCCTCCCGCGTGCGGATGCCCTGCGCGAACGGCGCTCTCCAATCAACCCGCGGGCGAGTAGGCAAGCACGCCTCGGTTGCCGGTGTTGTCGTCGTGAAGCGCGATTACTTCTTCCGGCACGTGCAACAGATCCGTGACCCGCAGATAGTCGCGCATCGTCGTGCCGGTGCAGGCCGAATCGACGTTCGGCGCGCCGCGCCTGGCGCGCGCGTCATCGACATGGATGGTGCGGAAATCGATACTGTAACGAGTGACGCCGGAGGTGTTCGGCACGCTCGAATGCATTTGCGCGCCTGAAAAGGCCATCACCCCGCCGACCGGCAAGATCACGCGAAGCTGCGGCTCGAGCTCGACCGTCTCTGTTGCGCGCGGAAGTGGTCGCGGATCGCTTTTCGTGTACGAAGCAACGTGCGCGCCGCGATGCGCGCGGTTCCACTCGTAGTAGTTGTACTCCGCGGACGAGTTTTTCACGCCTTGTTCGAAGTAACGCGGGTGAAATGCCATCGCGTTGTCCGCGCTGATCGCGTAGACGGGCAGCCACCAATTGATCTGGCAGGCGGGCGCGGAATACCACGTGTCGCGATGCGGGTGCCAGGCGTAGGCGATGCCCGTCGTCAGGTAACCGTTGCTGGTCGAGCTACGCAGGCGCGGCACGTCGAAGTAAGTCTTTTCCGGATCGCAGCCGAGTTCGACCAGCAGAGCCGCGACGTGACGCTTCGACTCGGGGTGATGAATGAATGTGGGCTTCAGCCGATTCAAATGCTCAGCGAACTGTTCCACTGTCATTTCGTGCTGCGCGGTTTGCGGGTTGAACGCCGCAAATTCTTGCTCGATCAGGGAGCGCGCAAAGGCTGCAAAAGCGGCCGCGGCGGGTCGCGCCGAGTAGCTCAGGATTTCGCCCGAGTAGAGCCGCTTGCGACGCTCGTCGTCGTCGAAAGTGGCGTCGATGTGGAGTGTCCCGCTCATCGTTCGATTATGACTTCTACCAGCAACACAAGCACGCGCGCGCGTCAAGGGAAGGCCCGATCATTCATCCCGTTGGCTCGCCCGTTTGCTCGGGCATCACGCTAGACGACCTGCCGCCATCGTGTGACTCTCCGCGCTCGATGCAAGCTTCGGAGCGCCCGGTCGACGACAGTTCGAACGCTTCGGTCGGTCGACTCGTGGTGCGCAACACGTTGTTTCTGACGGCTGCTCAAGTGATCACGATTCCAATTTCGATTGGCGTGAGCGCGCTCACTGCGCGCTACTTGGGTCCGGTCGAATTCGGCTACATTTACATCGCGACCACGTTGTGCGGGTTCGGGTTTTTGGCCGTGGAATGGGGGCAAACGGGCGTGCTGCCGGCGGCGATCGCCCGCGAGCACGAGAAAGCGCCACGCTTGCTCGGAACGAGCCTCGCGTGGCGTTCGGTGCTCTGCGTGTTCGTGTACCTCGCGCTCGCGTTCGGCTGTCACATCTTCGGTTACGGCGTGGAGTTGGAGTGGGCGCTCGGGATCATGTTCGCGGTCTCGCTCGCGTCCTCGTTCGCGAGCGCATTCAAGGATGCGATTCGCGGCTTCGAGCGCACGGATTTGCCCGCCTACTCTCAAGTCGGACAACAGGTGCTGATCGCGATTTTCACGGCCGCGGTTTTGATCGCGGGCGGGAGACTGCGCGCGGCGCTGCTCGCTCAGCTCGTCGCCGGCGTGCTCACGCTCTGGCTACTTTGGCTCGCGTTGCGGCTCGTGGGCGTGCGCACGCTCGCGGTCGATCGCAAAACGCTCGGGCCGCTCTTGCGCGAAGGGACCCCGTTCGTGTTTTTCGGCCTAGCGATGGCGCTCCAGCCGAACATCGATACGCTCTATCTATCGAAGCTCGCGCCGCCGGAAGTGATGGGCTGGTTTGCCGTGAGCCGGCGCTTGATCGGACAACTTCTATTCCCCGCCTCCGCACTCCTCAGCGCGCTCTATCCAACATTATGCCGCCTCTACACCAGCGATCTCCCCGCGTTCGTGCGCACGACGCGCGGATCGCTGGCCAGCGTCGCGCTTTTAGTCGTGCCGGTCGCGCTCGGCTGCTTGCTCTATCCCGAAATCGGGATCTCGATCTTCAGTCGCAAATCCTTCGGACCCGCGGAAGACAACCTGCGCATCTCTTCGCTCTTTATTTTTTTGGTTTATTTCACCATGCCGCTCGGAATTTGCATTCTGGCAGCGGGTAAGCAGCGCGCTTGGAGCATCGTGCAATCGTTGTGCATCGTGGTGAGCCTGGTGCTCGACCCGGTGCTCGTGCCTTGGTTTCAAACGCGGAGCAAAAACGGCGGGCTCGGCTTGTCGCTCGCCGGAGTGCTCAGCGAAGTGTTGGTCGTTGCTTGCGGCGTGGCGCTCGCGCCGCGCGGTATTTTCGATCGTCGGTTCGCGCGCTTGCTCGCGCTCGCGCTGGTCTCCGGCGCCGCGATGGCCGTTGTCGCGCATGCGCTCCGCGCGATCAATTCGTTCATCGCGGCACCGATCGCACTGTGCGCTTATGGCGTCGCCTTGGTACTAACCGGCGCGGTCGAGAAACAACAAATTCAGAGCGCGCGCGCCATCATCGCGCGCAAGCTCTCCCGCGCTCGCTGACGCCCGCGCCTCACTCGCATACGATCACGTCGCCAGTGTGCAGAGGAAATCCGGCGGCGCCGCCTTCGTTCTGCACGATCGCCTCGTACGTGAAGCGAATGCGTTGAAACTGCGGGAATTGGCGGAGCACGAAGATCCGCGATTTGTCGGCGAAGTCGCTCAGACCGCCGGCGCGCGCGATCGCCTCGACCAAGCGCGCGGGCGGTTCCATCGTCAGCGCGCCGACGCTCTTGATTTCGCCGAGCGCCGTGATGGTGACTGGTTGGGATTGCTCGACGCTGACTGTCACGTGCGGCGTGACGATGAATTCCTTCAAGCGCGCTTCGAGTTCGGCCGCGAGCTTCGATGGGTGCTTGCCCGCGGCCATCACTTCGCCGACGAGCGGCAGCGAGATCTTGCCGTCCCGGCGCACCTTCGCCGTGGCAGAAAGCGGCGCTTGCTCGTAAACATTGACCGCGATGCTGTCGCCGACACCGATTTCGTACTCGCTGACGTCCGTGCGCCAGTCCGAATTCGGTAGGTCGTGATACCAAACGAAGTTGCCGGCGCTGGCGCAGCTCGAAACAAAAGGCACGAAAGCCAGCGCGGCGATGGCGGCGCAGCGAGTCAGAACCGGGCGAGCACGAGACAGAAGGGGAAACACGGTGCCGGGCATGCTAGCCCTTTGCCGGCTCACGCAGCAAGCGAGAGACCGCGAAACACGGCTGACTCCTCCTGTGTCACGACTAGCTCTTCGCGATGGCGCCCGAGTGAATGCCGAGTCTGGCCTGCGTCGCTCTTTGCGTCGCGTGCTGATTGCTTGCGCCATCGCCTACCCGTTGGCGCTGTTTGCCTGTGCGCTCGGCTTTTATTGCATCGGCGAAGACTGGTGGGTCACTGCCGCCGGGCTGTATGCGCCGCGGTTGGTTTTTCTGCTGCCGTTGCCGTTGACGGTCACTTCACTCCTGATGCTCGGCGAACGGCGGCTTTTATGGACGCAAGTAGTCGCCGCGTTCATCGCGATCGTGCCACTGATGGGCTTCGTCTTGCCGCTGCCGCACGCGAAGGTCTCGAGCCGACCGACGTTGCGCGTGCTCACGTTCAATGTCGATTCCGTGCGCGCCGGTCCCGCCGAGATCGCCGCAGCAATCGCAAAAAATGCGCCTGACGTCGCGTTGCTCCAAGAGATCATGCAGGTTCGCGGCAACGCCGAGCTGATCGCCGCGCTACACACGAGTTTCCCTTACGTCGAAGCTTCGACGCAGTTCATCATCGCGAGCCGCTATCCGGTCGTCGCGCGCACGTTGCCGCATCGCTTGTTCTTTCATGGCAAGACGAGTTTCAGTCAATTCGTGCGTTACCTGGTCGAAACGCCGCTCGGTGAGCTCGCGATCTACAACGTTCATCCGCGCTCGCCGCGCGGCGTGCTCCACGTCAGAACCTTTCATGCGGTCATGCCCGAGCTAGAGAGCGGTCAGCTCCTGGCTGGTGATCCGAGCGCAGACGTGCGCGCGAACGCCGAGCTGCGCGAGCTGCAAATACACGAGGCGGCGAGCTCGGCCGCGCGCGAGTCCTTGCCGACGATCGTCGCGGGCGACACGAACCTGCCTGGTCTAAGCGCGATCTTTCGCCGAAACCTGTCGCTCTTCGCGGATGGTTTTCGCGAAGCGAGCTGGGGTTTCGGTTACACCTTTCCGGTGAACCATCCGTTCTTGCGTCTCGATCGCATCCTCGCTAATGACAAGCTTCGTTTCGTGTCATTTCGCATCGACTGCCGAGGCGCATCCGATCACTATTGTTTGGTTGCCGAAGTTCAAGCACGACAATGATGCTCGCCGTTGATATCTCGCTCTGCTTGCTCGGGCTGCCGGTGCTCGCGGCCGCGCTCTATTTGTTCTGCGCGACCTTGCTTTCTGCGCGGCCGAGTGAGCCCGTGGCGCGAGAACCCGAGCGTCGCTTTCGCTTCATCGTGCCGGCACACAACGAGAGCGCGGGCATCGCTGAAACCGTGAAGAGCCTGCGCGCAGTCGACTATCCGTCGGCCCTGTTCGACGTGCTCGTCGTCGCCGACAACTGTGACGACGATACCGCCGAGCGCGCGCGTGAAGCCGGCGCGGTCGTGCTCGAACGCAAAGATGCCGAGAAGCGCGGCAAGGGCTACGCGCTCCTGCTCGCGTTCTCGAAGTTGCCCGCGGACGTCGACGCCGTCGTCGTGGTCGACGCGGATACGTTGATTTCAGCGAACCTGCTGCGCGCGTTCGCAGCGCGCCGCGAGCAAGGCGCGGTCGCGGTGCAGGCGGACTACGCCGTGCGCAACCCGAACGCGGCTTGGCGCACGCGCTTGATCGCGATCGCGTTCGGCGCATTTCACATCGTGCGCTCGCGTGCCCGCGAAGCGCTCGGGCTATCTTGCGGCTTGCGCGGCAACGGCATGTGTTTCAGTCGTGCGGTGCTTGCGGAAGTGCCGCACAACGCCTTCTCCATCGTGGAAGATGTCGAGTATGGCCTGCGTTTGGGTGAAGCGGGCCATCGCGTGCACTATGCGGACGAAGCGCACGTCTATGGCGAGATGGTTTCGTCCGCGGCGGCGGCGAGCTCGCAGCGGCGGCGTTGGGAAGAAGGGCGAAAGGAACTCGTGCAGAAGAACGCCACTCGGCTGCTTCGGCTCGGGCTCGGAACCGGTAACAAAATACTCACGGATCTCGCGCTCGATTTGCTGATTCCGCCACTTTCGCGGATCGCAGCCGCCGCGCTCTTCGGCGTGCTCGTCGCTTTTGGGTTGAGCTATCTCGCACAGCGCACAGCGCTCTCCTTGTTCTATTTTGGTTTTTGTGTGTTCGCGCTGGTCTCGTACGTGCTTCGAGGTTGGTCCGTGTCTGGAACGGGCTTGCGCGGCTTGCTGGATTTGGGACTTGCGCCGGTTTACGTCATTTGGAAGGCGCGCTTGCGCCTGACCAAGGCCTCCCGTCCGACTCAAAGTTGGGTGCGGACGAAACGCGAACAGCAATCCGAGTGAAGACAGAGCTTTTGCGTTCGGGCGCGTTCGCGTAAGCTCGCCGCCCTACAATTCGAGGGCAAAGTGAGCAACAAAATTCTCGTCACCGGCGGCGCCGGCTTCATCGGTTCCCATCTCTGCGAGCGGCTGATCAGCGGCGGCCACGACGTACTTTGCGTCGACAACTACTTCACAGGCACGAAGAAGAACGTGAAGCACCTCTTGTCGCATCCGCTGTTCGAGGTCATGCGCCACGACGTAACGTTCCCGCTCTACGTCGAAGTCGCCCGCATCTTCAACTTGGCCTGCCCGGCTTCACCCGTGCACTACCAATTCGATCCGGTGCAAACCACGAAGACGAGCGTGCACGGCGCGATCAACATGCTCGGGCTCGCCAAGCGCGTCAAAGCGCGCATCCTGCAGGCGTCGACCTCGGAAGTGTACGGCGATCCCGAAGTGCACCCGCAGCCCGAATCCTATTGGGGCAAAGTGAATCCGATCGGCATTCGCAGTTGTTACGACGAAGGCAAGCGCTGCGCCGAAACGCTGTTCTTCGATTACAACCGCCAGCACGGTACGGACATCAAAGTCATCCGCATCTTCAACACCTACGGCCCGCGCATGCACCCGAACGACGGCCGCGTGGTCTCGAACTTCATCGTCCAAGCCATCCGCGGCGAAGACATCACCATCTACGGCGATGGCCAGCAGACGCGCTCGTTCTGCTACGTGGACGATTTGGTCGAAGGCATGCTGCGCATGATGGAAACCGAAAAGGGCTTCACTGGCCCGATCAACCTCGGCAATCCCGGCGAATTCACGATGCTGCAGCTCGCGGAGAAAGTGCTCGCGCTAGTCGGCTCGAAGTCGAAAATCGTGCACAAGCCGCTACCGCAAGACGATCCGAAACAGCGCAAACCGATCATCGACTTGGCCAGGTCCAAGCTCGGCGGCTGGGAACCCAAAGTGCATCTCGACGACGGCTTGAAAGAGACGGTCGCTTATTTCCGCCGCGTGCTGGCCGAAGGCTAAAGCTGCCGTTTGAGTATTCGCGACATCTCCTGCGTACGAGCGCCCTGCGTGCGCTGAAGTGCTTGGCCGCTCGCACGACTGGATGCGCGCCGGCCACTCCTTCTCTTCACCCCGTTCGCGCACGAAGTCTTTCAGACGCATGCTTCATCTCCCTCGCGCCGGAGCGCGCGCGAAGGCTCACAGTCGCATGCCCGGAAATAAAACAAGGCCTCTGGCTCGCCGGGCTGATCACGGATTGCACGAGTAGCCAGACGCCAACGAGAGTCTGACCGAACAGGCGCCCGTCGCGTCACCAGAAGCGCGAGGGGCCAAACGCGGAAGCACGCGCAGGGCCTTAGTGCGCAGGAAAGTAGCGAACAGCTCCCCGCTTCGATTCCCGCTCAAAGCTTCGGATTCAGCGGATCATACTCGCCCGAGCCCTTGAGTCCGGTCGACAGCTTGCCGCCGCTCTTCTTGCTCGCGCCTGCGCTCGAACCGTTCATTGATTTCGCGATCGCGGCGTTCAAGCGCTCGCGCGGCGACATCTCCGATTCCGGTTTGTCCGGCACCGGCGCGGGTGCGGGCTTCTCGACCTTCGCCGGCTTCGGCTCGGGCGGCGTCGGCGCGGCCTTCGCGATCGGCGCGGCCTTCGCGACCGGCGCGGACACGAAGCTCGCCGCGACCGCGGCTTTCGCGATCGGCGCGCCCGCGCTCGCCGTCGTCGTCGTCGTCTTGGCGTCAGCCTTTGCAGCCCCAGATTTCTCGGTGCCGAGCGATTCGAGCGACACGACGGGCGGGCTTGCTCCGCCACTCGTGCTCGCGCTCGTTTCTATTGGTTTGGGCGTGGGCGCTGAAACGGCGTTGGCAAGCGCGCCGCTTTCGCCCGCTGCTTTCGCCGCGCTGTTCGTCGTCGTACCCGCGAGGTTCGAGAAGCTGAGCGCGTCCGTGCTCATGCTCGCCGCGCTCTGCTCGACCGCGCGCAGCGTCCCAAACGAAGGCCCGCCGAGTTTCTGTTCGAGCCGCGCGTAGAGCCCATCTTGATGGATCGAATGCGCCGCGTCTCGCAGCACTTCGTTGCGATAGAGCGAAACCCCAATCCCAGAAATCAGCGCCAGCCCGATGATGAAACGCCCGAACCCGCCGCCCTGTTGCGGCATCGAATACGGATTGTGGCTCACGATCAAGGGTCGCACGCTCGCGATCGGCGCAAGCGACGGCAACGGCGCGGCGTAACTCACCGGCTTGAGCGGCTCCGCATAGAACCCTGCGGGCGGCGGCGCCGAGCGCGGCGAAGGCGGCTTCGGATGCGTGCGCTTCGGCGGCGGCGGCTCATCTTCGAGGCCCGCGACTTCACCGAGCGAGACCCATTCGCTCATGCCGGGCTGCCACACTTTGGTCTCCGCATCGACCAGCGATAACCGGAACATGTCGTCGAGCTGTTCGAGCGACACGACCTTCACTTCGTCCGGCGCAACCGCCACGTGCCAGGCTTCTTCCGGGCGCACCG
>DATATR010000354.1:0-8416 GCA_036268695.1 Polyangiaceae bacterium
GAAGCCGTGCTCGATCCGAGCGGGCGCGTGCTCCACGCGGAGGGCGCGGCGCGTGGCGAGCATCACTGGCTCGCGAGCAAAGCGCTAGCGATCGAGGCTGCGCGCACGAAGGGTCGCCGGCGAGATGGCCTGCGTGCGCTCGATCGCTGGCGGCCGCTGAACAGCGCGCGCTGGACGCTCGTCGACTCTTTCGAAGAGAACGGTCGGCGCTACATCGTCGCGCGCGAGAACCAAGCCGAAGCGCGGAGCTTCAGCGATCTGACGGATCGCGAACGGCAGATCGTCGTTCACGCCTCGCTCGGCATGACCAACAAACAAATCGCGTATGCACTCGGCATCTCGGATGCGACGGTGCGCGTGCTGATGGCGCGCGCGGCCAAGCGCTTCGGAGTGCGCAGCCGCAAGGAGTTGCTCGCTCACCCGATCATGACTGAAGCGCGCGGCCTCAACGGAGGCCGAGCAAAGCTCGGTAGTCAGCTGAGCGAATTCTGAATTCGTGCGAGATCGCTCGCACTGCCGCGATTGGCGTCAGTTTACGCCGGTTCGGGCGTGACAAAAATGCTGCTTGAGCAGCGCGCGATCTCGGCGCAAGACGAGTTGCGTGACGCCACGCGAATCAGTGGCTGTAATGGTCGCGCACCCCGACGACGAAACGTTGTGGGCGGGCGGCACGCTGCTCATGCAGTCGACTTGGGCGCCATTCGTCACGACACTGTGCCGCGGCAGTGACGTCGATCGCGCGCCGAAGTTTTTCGATGCGCTCGCGGCGCTTTCTGCGCACGGGCTCATGGCCGATCTCGACGATGGGCCCGAGCAGACCGCGCTCGCCGACGACGAAGTCGAGCGCGCGTTGCTCGCAACGCTGCCCGCGCGAAAATTCGATCGCATTTTGACGCACTCTCCGCTCGGCGAATACACGCGCCACCTGCGCCACGAGGAAGTGGCGCGCGCGGTGCTGCGGCTGTGGATCGCAGGAGAAATCAGCTCGAGCGAGCTGTGGCTCTTCGCGTACGAAGACGGCGCCGGCAAGCATTTGCCGAAGGCGATCGATACGGCCGACATCGCGCTCGAGCTGCCGCGCGAAGTCTGGTCGGAAAAATACCGGATTTTGGCCGAGATTTACCGATTCGAGGCTGGAAGTTGGGAGGCGCGAGTCACGCCGCGCCGGGAGGCATTCTTTCGCGTGACGACTCGAGCCGACGCTTCGGCGTGGCTCACGCCCAAGTATTGCCCATGAAAATCCTGCTCCTGTTCGACTATCCACCACCGCCCGGCGGGCTCGCGACGCAAGGTGACTTGCTGCTGCGCGGGTTGCGCGAAATCGGTGTCGAAGCGCGCGCCGCACACCTCGAGTCCACGATCGAGAAAGATTGGAACTACGGCTGGTTCAAACCCGATGCCGTGGTCGGCATCGGTTACTGGGGCATGACGCCGCATCTGATTTCGCACACGCAAGAGCGCGGTGTGTTGCCGATTCCGTGGCTCGTCGCCGACGGCTACGTGGCGAACTATCGCGAGACGCTGAGCAACCTGCCGCTCTTGCTCGTCACCTCGAAATGGGTGAAAGAAGTCTACGAACGCGACGGCATTCCCGGCGACAACATCGAGGTTTTGCCGGTCGGCTGCGACACGGATAGTTTCATCCCGCATCCGCGCACCGATCCGCGCGTGCGCGCGGCGCGTGAGGCGCTCGGATTGAGCCCGGATCAGCTGTTGATCTTGACGGTAGGCGGCGATGCGGCGTCGAAAGGCGGGCGCGAGGTGATGCGCGCGCTCGCGGCGCTCGGAACCGAGGTTCCAGACTGGCGTTACGTGTGCAAGGTTTGGTCGCAAGCGCGCACTGAAACGCAAAATGCGCTCGATCGCGAGCTTGCGCGATCGCTCGGCATCGAGCAAAAGGTAACGTTCAATTCGGGTCGCGTCTCGCGTGAGTTCATGCCGTTTTTGCTCTCGGCTTGCGACGTATATGCCGCGCCTTCCAGGCTCGAGGGCTTCGGCATGGGGCAGGTGGAAGCGAACGCGTGTCAGCGCCCCGTGATCGGCATTCGCGCCATGGCGATGCTCGAGACGCTCGTGCACGGCGAAACCGCGCTGCTCGCCTCGGTCGCGGAAGAGAACCATTACAGCGAGGCGATCGTCGGGCCGGAAGCAGGCTTTCCGCCGGGACATCGCGTCGTGTTTCCACATTCGCGCGTGTTCGACTATCGCGCGAGCGTGCCGGATTTGACCGAGCACCTGCGCACGCTGCTCAATTCGGCTGATTTACGCGAAAGAATGGGCGTCGCGGGCCGCGCGCGCGTGGTCGATTTGTTCGACTACCGCAGCGTGGCGCGTCGCTTCGTCGATATCGTTCAGCGCAAGCTCAACCTCAGGTGAATCGTGCCGCGTTCGCTCGCTCCAATTATCGAAGAGGCCAAGCAAGCTGCGGTCGAGGTGCTGCTCAACAACGCGCGCGACGGCCGGAGCGGCTTGCCGCGCACGGCGGCGTGGGGCTACCCCGAGCCGTACACGCGAGATTTGCTGATCGGCGCGCTCGGCACGCTCGTGAGCGGAAACGAAGAGCTCGTGCACTCGCTGCGCAAAGTGCTGGAAACGCTGGCCGGCAATCAGAGTGAGCTCGGCCACATCCCGTCGCTCGTCGACGTGCCGACGGACCGCGGCGCGAGCGACACCACGCCGCTCTTCGCGATCGCGCTCTCGATCTTTCAAAGAGCCACTGGCGAGCCCACGTTTTTGGCGGAAGCAGCGGAAAAGGCGCACATTTGGCTGTGCTACCAAAGCCCGGAAGACAACGTGATCGTCGCGCAACAGCCGACCAGCGACTGGCGCGACGAGCAATGGGTCGAAGGTTTCGGCTTGTTCGTGAATACGTTGATCTACACCTATCTGAAGCTGCGCGGCGACTCGGCGCGGCTCGCCACGTTCGAACGATTTTTGCCGCGCTGGGATCTGACGCGAAGCGAGGAGCAAGCTTACGTGCGCGCCGCGCTCAGCAATGCGGACGCGCCGTACTACGCGCTTTGGTCGTACAAGGTCGCAGAGAGCGAGCGTTGCGATTTACTCGGCAATAGCCTGGCCATTATTTCCGGCATGGCCAGCCCGGCGCGCGCGCGACAAATCCTGGATTTCGTCGAGCGCGAGTGCGCGGCGCTGCGCGAGCGAGGCTTGCTCGCGCTGGATTCGGCGCCGTGCCTCTTTCCGTACATTCGCCCCGAAGATCCGGATTGGCGCCCGCGTTACGCGCGCTATAACCCGCCGGGGTGTTATCACAACGGCGGCGTTTGGCCGTTCGTGTGCGGGTTTCATGTGGCAGCCTTGGTCGCCGCGGGGCGCGCGGATTTGGCCGAAAAAAAGCTATTGGCGCTGACCGAGCTGGTGCGCCCGGCGCGCGTGGTAGAAAAGAAATTCGGGTTCAACGAATGGCTCGGCGCGATCGACGGCGCGCCGCGCGGGCAGGATTGGCAGAGCTGGTCGGCCTCGATGTATTTGTACGCTGCCGAGTGCGTGGCGCGCGGCACGACACCGTTTTTCGAGCGCGGCTGAGCGCGCGCTCGTCAGCGCCTCGCGCGACGAATCTGCGCCGCGCCGCTTCGCACAGGAGCACCCCCAAACAAAAAAACGAAGCTACGCTCGAGCTTGCGTATACCAAAGCACGACATTGCCATTTTTGAATACGCGCGTCTTTTCGAGCTCGAGCTCGAGTTGATCGGCGACGCCGGCAAAGAGCGTTTTGCCCTGACCGAGCACAATCGGACAAATCACCAATTGGTAGCTGTCGATCAGCCGAGCTTGCGCGAGCGGCGCAACCAGGCTGCCGCTGCCCATGATCACGAGATCGGGCCCGGATTCGGCTTTCAGCTTGCGCATCTCGGCGGCGATGTCACCTCGGAGGAGTCGCGTGTTGTTCCACGTCGCGCGCTCGAGCGTGCGCGAAAACACGACTTTGGGTCCGCTGTTCATGCGCTCGGCGATCACCGGCATGGCTTTCGCGGCCTGCTCGCTGGGCCAAAAGCTCTGCATCATTTGGTAGGTGACGCGACCGAACACGAGCTCGCCGCCGCCTTGGGCGTTGTTCGAGGCGAACTCGGTCCACTCGTCGTCCGCGCGATGCGCGAAACTCATGCCGCCACGCAGATCGCTGAAATAACCGTCGAGGGTGATTTGATTGAACAGGTGCAGACTGCGCATGCGGCCAATTATAGCAAAATGGCGTCGTTTTTGAATGAAATCGACTCAATGCCCCATCGCGGCGGCGCCCGGTCTCGGCCGCTTCATCAAGAACGCGAGCGGTACCATCAGCGCGGTGCCACACGCGATCAGGAAAATGACGTCCACGTAGGCGAGCGTTTGGGCTTGCTGTAAGACCATGCGGTAGAGCGCGCGATACGCTTCGAGCGCGGCGTCCGCGGCGCTCGCGCCGGAGTGTTCGAGCGAGCGGGTGAGCGCGTCGAGGCGCGCCTGAAAAGGCGCGTCGAAGGGTGTCGTGTGCCGCACCAGTTCGGTTTGATGCATTTGCGAGCGCTGCGCGAGCAGCGTGGTCACCGCGGCAATGCCAACATCGCCGCCCATGTTGCGCGAGAGGTTGATCATGCCGGAGACGGCGTTGCTCTGCTCGGGTGCGATGTCGGTGTAAGCGAGCGTGTTGATCGGCACGAACAGGAACGCGAGCCCGAACGCTTGATACACGCGCAGCAAGATCGCGTGCTTGAAATCGATCCCGAGATACAAACTGTGCGACATGTAAAAGAGCGACGCCGAGAGCGCGATGAAGCCGAACGCGATCATCTTGCGCGTGTCGACTTTGTCCATGAATTTGCCGATGAACGGCATCATGAAGATGATCAAAATGCCGCCGGGTGAGAGCGCCATGCCGGCTTGTTCTGCCGAGTAACCGAGCAACACTTGGGTGAACTGCGGCAAGAGCACGGTCGTGCCGAACAGCGCCAGGCCGAGCATGAACATCATGCCGTTCGCCATGGCGAAGGTACGACTCTTGAACATGCGGATGTCGACCACCGGGTGCTCGGTGTGTAGCTCCCAGAGGATGAACGAGATCAACGACACCGCCGCGACGATCGAAAATCCGACCACGAACGAAGACTCGAACCAGTCCGATTCTTGGCCTTTGTCGAGCACCACTTCGAGGCTGCCGAGGCCGAGCGTGATCAAACCGAGCCCGATTACGTCGATCGTTCCGACGTTGTCTTTCACTTTCTGGAGCCACGGCGGATCGGTGATCATCCGGCTCGCGAGCAACATGGAGACGATGCCGACCGGGACGTTGATGAAGAACACCCAGCGCCAAGCGTAATTGTCCGTGATGTAGCCACCGAGGGTCGGGCCGAGCGCGGGCGCGAGCACCACGGCCATGCCGTAGACCGCGAACGCCATGCCGCGTTTTTCCGGCGGAAATGTGTCGGCGAGGATCGACTGTTCGCTCGGACCGAGCCCGCCACCACCGACGCCTTGCAGCACGCGAAAGAAAATCAACGCGCCGAGGCTCGGCGCGATCCCACACAAGAACGAGCTCAGCGTGAACAGCGCGACGCACGAAATATAAAAGCGCTTGCGGCCGACCCGATTCATCATCCAGCCGCTGATCGGCAGCACGATCGCATTCGAGACCAAATACGAGGTCAGCACCCAAGTGCTTTCGTCTTGGCTGACCGAGAGACTGCCGGCCATGTGCGGCAAAGCGACGTTCGCGATGCTCGTGTCGAGCACTTCCATGAACGTCGCCATCGTGACGGTGAGCGCGATCGCCCACGGGTTGTGCCCGGGGTGCCAACCTTCGGCTTGGATTTGCGCGCGGCTCGGCGCGGCTGTGCTCGCTTCGCTCATTTGACGCGAACTTTCGGCTCGACGCTCATGCCGGGCCGGAGTCGATCCATGTCCGGCTGGCCCGGATTCAAGCGAATCCGCACCGGCAACCGCTGCACGACTTTGACGTAATTGCCGCTCGCATTTTCCGGCGGCAAAACGCTGTAACGCGAGCCGGTGGCCGCGGCGATGCTCTCGACTTGGCCGTCGAAATCGCGGCCGAGCGCGTCCACGTGCACGGTCGTGCGTTGGCCCGGCTGCATGTGTCGGACCTGCGTTTCGCGAAAATCCGCGGTCACCCACAATTTATCGATCTGCGTGATGCCGAGCAAAGATTGCCCAACCGTGACGCGATCGCCGACGTTCACCGCGCGCTTGCCGACGATGCCTTTCACGGGCGCGACGATCGTCGCGTAACTCAGATTGAGCTCGGCTTGTTCGAGCGCGGACTTCGCGGCGTCCACGCTGGCTTTTCTGAGGTCGACGGTGGCGCGCTTTGCATCGAGCGTTTCCGGGCCGTTGACCTTGGCTTCGTGCAAGCGGCTGGTTGCGGCGTGGGCTTTCGCGGCTTCTTCTTCGACGCGCCGGCGCGCCGCTTCCACGGCCTTTTGCGCGGCATCGAGCTTGGCCGAAGCGGCTTCGGCCGCGGCGGTGCGGCTGTCGAATTCGGCGCGCGCGATGGCGCCGCTTTGATAGAGCTGGTCGGCGCGATCTTTCTCGGTCTGCGCGAGCTCGGCGTCGGCTTGGGCTTGCTTGGCTTGCGCGTTCGCTTGCGCGACCGATTGCTCGGCTTCGGCGACGCCGGCTTGACCCGAAGCCACGTCACTCGAGCTCGTCGCGACCAAGGTTTGATTCGAAGTCTCCGTGACGGCCGTGTTCGATTCTTCGGCCCGCAACTGTGCTTCGGCTTGTGCGAGCGCAGCGCGCGCTTGATCGCGCGCGACGCGCAAGTCGGTCGGATCGAGCTCGACCAAGACTTGGCCGGGATTCACCTTTTGATTGTCCTCGACGTGAACGGCGGTCACGGTGCCGCCGACGCGCGGCGAAATGTTCGAGATGTAACCGTCGATCTGCGCGTCGTCGGTGTCTTCGTAAAAAGTGCCGTGATACCAGTAAATGGCTCCGCCGAGCGCGATCACGATCGCGCCGACGATTGCCAGCGCACGCGTGCGCGGGCTCATCTTTTTTTTTGGTTGGGTTTGCCCTGCGCTTCGCTCGGCGCCGGAGTCGTTCGGCTCAGTTTGTTTTTTGCGTGGCGCGGAGTCCGGCGCGGGCGTCATGCGTTCGTCGTTCGTCGGCGCTTCGGTCGCGCGCGGCGCGCCGCTCACCGCCGCGCGGGACTCGGAGTTGGTCATTTCGGCCTCGATTGCCATGCGCCCGCCTTTGCGAGGCGCGTGCCAGCCTTGGCCCAGGCCTTGCTCGCCGAAGCTAGAAAATGCGCGGCGCGATCAACTACGACCTTCGCGCTCCATCGCGAAGGTCGAGCGTCAAAACCAACAACGGCTGGAAGACTTGCTCACGCGGTCACAAATTCCGTGGCTCTGACCTGTGCCCGATTTGCTGGCCGCGAAATGCGGCGCGCGGCGTGCTCGCAAAGAGCCGCAATTAGCGTCAATTCTGCTGTGGCGTGTCAATTCGACGCGCGAACGCCGGTCTGCGGCGAAAACGCTCGGTGAGCTCCCCGTGCACGGCAAGGCCCAGCAAAATTGCGGCGCAAAAAATAATTGACCCGGCTCGCGCGGTGGCGATGCCAAGCGCTCGATCACGGCTTTCTGCGACGCGAACACTATCTTCCGGAATCGCTCACTGATTTTTCTGGAGGCACTCGATGGTTCGCGCTCGCCAAATTCTGCTCTGCTCTGCATTCGCGGCGGGAGGCGGTTCGCTCTGGATACTCGGCTGCTCGAGCAGCGACGACGGCACGCCATCGACGCGGCCGACCGCCGGCTCGAGTTCGGTCGGCGCGGTTGGTGGCACCGCAAGCGGCGGCTCCACGCCGAGTTCCGGAGGTTCGACCACGACCAGCACGGGAGGCGCGAGTGTCGGCGGGAACTTCGCGATCGGCCAAGGCGGTTCGGCCGGCGCGAGCGCTGGCAGCTCGGGTAGCGCGGGCGCGAGCGTTGGCGGAAGCGGCGGCGCTGCGGGCAGCGCGAACGTCGCTGGCGCCGGCAACGGCACAGCCCCAACCTGCACCAAGTCGACACCGTCGCCGAACGACGATCGCGCCGGCGAGTGCGATTATCTCCTGCAGAGCATCGATTTCGAAGACGAGTTCGATTACCCGACGACGCCCGCGGACATCAAAATCACGAGCTATGGCAGCGCATTCGGTCAGACCGCGATCAACGACTGCAGTCCGTATTGCTACGGCAAAAATCTGACCGTGGGCATCGACATCGTCGGCGGAGGCAGCGCGGCCCAGCTGCAAGGCGAAGTGATCGTCGAATTTCCGAAGACCGGCACGGGGCTGCCGATCACCGTCGCGGACATGTCGCGCAATTCGCTAGCCTGGATCACGTTCGACGGTGCGGCAAAGCCGGCCTTCGAAATCGATACGCAGCTCGTGATCGAAACGGCAAGCGGCGTCGTTCCGTCC
>DATATR010000355.1:0-6383 GCA_036268695.1 Polyangiaceae bacterium
AAGCGTTGATGCTGGACGGTCACCACATGGTGGAAAATCGCGCACGGTTCGGCGTGGGCAACATGTTCAACTTCTCCGGCACCGGCGGGATCTGGCGCCGGCAAGCAATCGAAGACGCAGGCGGCTGGCAGCACGACACGCTGACCGAGGATTTGGATTTGTCTTATCGCGCGCAGCTCGCGGGTTGGCGCTTCGTCTACCGCGCGGACGTGAAAACGCCGTCGGAGTTGCCGGAAGACATGAGCGCGTTTCGCGCGCAGCAATATCGTTGGGCAAAAGGCACGGTTCAAACCGCGCGCAAACTGCTCAAGCGCGTGGCGACTTCGGAGCTCAGCTTCGCGCAGCGCGTGGAAGCCTGCTTCCACATGCTGCCGCACCTGGCTTACCCGCTGACGGTGCTGCTCACGCTGTTGCTCTTGCCGGCGCTGATCTGCATGCCGGCGAGCGGGCTTCGCGCGTTGCTCTTGATTGATCTACCGCTTTGTATCGGCGCGACCGGTTCGCTCGCGGGTTTCTACGCGATGGCCGAGGCCGCGCAGGGTCGTTCGCCGTGGGGCGCGATCAAGCGCTTGCCCGCGCTGATCGCGCTCGGCGCGGGGCTCGCTCCGCACTTGAGCGGTGCCGTGTTCGACGGCATGCGTTCGATGGCCGGGGAGTTCGTGCGCACGCCGAAACGCGGGGAGCGGCGTGGTCGTTATCGTCAGTACGCAAAGCTCCCGCTGGTCGAGCTCGTGCTTGCGCTGGTTTGCTTTGCGAGCGTGATCGCCTCGCTCGAGACGGGGCACTACATCGCAGCCCCGTTCGCCACGCTGTTCATGTGCGGCTATGGCTACGTGGCCGCGCTCGTTCTGCTCGAACAATTCGGCGGCAAGCTCGATGCCGCGCCAGAGAGCGTGCCGAACGACGCGGCGGCCGAAGTCCCCGGCATGGCGCGCGCCGCATGAATACTCACGCTGAGCTCGGATTGTTGAACGCCCAAAAGGAGGCGCGAGCTCGCGCGGACGATGTAAGTGGAGCCCGAGCGCGCGCTTACGTATGGACTTCCTGAGGTGCGTCGGTAGTATGAGGAGCTATCGGTGGCCCCTCGACGTTCGGGCGGGTGGCCGAGTAGGGCGCCCTTCATGACCAAGGCTGAAATCGTTCAGGCCGTGTACTCCCGCTTGGGAGGGTTTTCGAAGAAAGAATCCGCCGACCTCGTCGATCTCGTATTCGAGACGATGAAGGAAACGCTCGGCCGAGGCGAGAAGATCAAGATCTCCGGCTTCGGCAATTTCGTGCTGCGGGACAAGCGCCAGCGCCAAGGCCGAAATCCGCAAACCGGTGAGCCGATCACGATCACCGAACGCCGCGTGCTGAACTTCAAAGCCAGCCAGCTACTCAAAGAAGCACTGAACGACGGCGCTGCCGAGCCTGCTGTCACGCAGGTTGAAGCCGCCGCGCTCAGCCCTGCGAAAGTTTGAACGTGGCGACGATCGAACAAGTGCCAGTCAAACTCTATTATCGCATCGGCGAAGTATCGGAGATCGTCGGCGTGGAGCCGCACGTGCTGCGTTACTGGGAGACTGAGTTTCGCTCGATTCGCCCGCAAAAGTCGCGCAAAGGCCAGCGCATCTACTCGCGGCGGGACGTCGATCGCCTGCTCAAGGTCAAAGATCTTTTGTACTCGCACGGCTTCACCATCGCCGGCGCGCGCAAGCGCCTGCGCGAAGGCGGAGCCGAGCCCGCGCCCGCGGAAGCCGTTGCGAAGCCTCCCGCGCCGCAACCCGGCGAGCAGATGCGCTCCGCGCTCGGCGAAATTCGGCGAGATATCGTGGCCTTCTTGAGCGAGCTCGATGGCGCGAGCGTCGCAGTCGACCTGACGCACGGCAGATCCGCCGGCTGAGTTCGCGTTGCGCCGCGCCGCGTCGCCCGCGCTGTGACGTAGTCCTTCAGGCCCACGCTTGACGCCACGAGCCGGCGCGTTCACATGCCTGTCTTCGATATCGTGTGCGCCGCGGCTCGAGCTCGCGGTGGCAACTTGGAGGAGTTCCGATGGCAGAAGGTCTGAATCGCGTCATGTTGCTTGGAAATCTCGGTGCGGATCCCGAGCTCAAGATGACGGGTGGTGGCCAAGCCGTGCTCAAGCTGCGCCTCGCCACGTCCGAGTCGTATCTCGATCGCAACAAAGTGCGTCAGGATCGGACCGAGTGGCACAGCGTAGTCGTCTGGGGCAAGCGCGCTGAAGCGCTGGGTAAGTTCTTGACCAAGGGCTCGCGCATCTTCGTCGAAGGCGGGCTTCGCACCTCGAGCTACGAAGACAAAGACGGGAAAAAAGTTTACCGGACCGAGATCGTCGCGAACAACATCATCCTCGGCGGCCGCGGAGGCGGCGGGGCTGGCGGCGGAGGCGGTGGCGGCGGCGACTACAACGACGACTTCGGCGGCCCATCGCGTAGTGGCGGCGGAGGCGGTGGCGCAGGCGGCGGCGGCGGTCGCGGCGGTGGTGGTAGCGGCGGTGGTGGTAGCGGCGGCGGAGCACCGTCCGGCGGCGGCGGTTACGACGACGCCGATTACGGCGGTGGCGGCGACGACGACATTCCGTTCTGAGCGCCCATGCGTGCATCGTTCGTGCTGAGGGGCGCGCTCGGATGCTCGATCGTGTGCCTGCTTTCGTTGGGCTGCGCGCACAAGAAGCAAGCGGCCGAGCAAAGCGCGACCGCCGCGCGCCAGGATCTACCCGAGCCGCCTGGTTTGGTTGCCGAACTCGCGCTCGGTCATCCGGATACGACTTTTCGTGCCCTTCGTGAACTCGGCAGCCCACGCTCGGCGTTATTGCCCGCGGGTTTTCCGATGCTCGTCTCGAGTTTGCTCGGCCTGCCGCCGCTGTGCGCGGATTCCTTCGATCCAGAGACGGCGAGCGTCGGCGCGATCGCGCAAGGCGCACAGGGCGAGCTCGGCTGGGTGTTTGCCCTGCACACGCTGTCTGGCCCGGAGCTCGTGGCCAAGCTCTCGACCGGAGCGCACGCGCCGTTCCGGGCGGAGCCCGCCGAAAGCCACGGGCTCACGCTGCTAAGAAATGCGACGGACGCTGGCGGGAAGCCGAATGCGGAGTTCGCGCTCGGTGTGTTCGACAATTACCTGCTGGTCGCGTCGAACGCCGAGACGCTCGCAGCGGTCGGGCCGTACACGGCGCGCATGCTGCCAAAGAAGCCCGCGCCGAACGCGGGTCTCGCGCTGAAAATCGCGCAAAAACCGCTCGCGACCGCGCTCGTGCCGCGGCTCCGCGCGGCGTGGGCGGGCTATCGCACGAGTTTGGTCAGCCAAGATCAAGCCGCTCGCGCGGCACACGGTGGACGCCAAGCGGACTTCGCCGATCCGGCGCAAGCGATCTTGGCGCTCGACGGCGGCGTCGAGTCCTTGCTTTCCGTGCTCGAAAGCGCGACCGCGCTCGAGCTCGACGTCGAGCCATTCTCGAACCGACTCGAAGCATCGCTCTCGCTCGCGGCTGCGCCGGGCTCCGTCGCGCAGGCGCTGTTCGCGAAGCTCGGCCCGGGTGACGCCAAAGCCTTACTCGGATTGCCGCTCGAAACGCGGCTCGCCGTGGGCTCGTCGCGCTCCGCCGCCGAGCGCGAAGAAGCCGCCCAATCGGCCGGCGACGATTGGGTGCGCTTGCTCGGCGAGCGCTTGTCGGCGCGCGACGCGCAAACGCTTCGCGCCGTACTCGCGGATTTCGAACTGGGTCGCGGCGCGCATGCGAGTTACGGCTACGTCGGCGGCGCAGCGCCGGGCGTGTTCGTCTCCGCCGACGTGGCGGATGCGGAACATCTCGAGCACGCCATTCCCGGTTTTTTGGGTTTGCTTGCCGTGCCCGCGCTGCGCGCCCCATTGGCGGAGTTCGTCGGCCAACCTAAAGTAAGCGCGAGCAAGGCCCTGCATACGGACGTTGCAACCCACGCCGAGCTCGCGAAGATAAGCTTCGTGCCGTTGCCCGATCATGGCAATTCCGCGCCGCTGCCGTCGATTTCGTGCGCCTGGTTCGTCGAAGACAAGCTGAGCTTGGCCGCCGCCGGACCGGACGCAGCGGCGCTGCTCGAGCAGCTCGCGCACGCAGCGCGGGGCAGTGTGCCCGCACTCGGCAGCGATGCGGAAGTCGCGAGTGCAGTCGAGCGCATGGGTCAAGAAGCATCGCTCTTTGCTTATGCGGACGCGCGCGCTGGCGGAGCTTCGGCAGATGCTGCTAATAAGCCCGTGCCCTTGTTCCTCTCGCTCGGCAAACATACGGATACGGGTTTCGTTCGACTCGAAATCTCGAAGCGCGCTGTGGATCTCGCGCTCGGGCGGCTGACGGGCTTTTGACGATGGCGCCCGAAACGGCACTCGTCACGGGATTTCCTGGCTTTCGCGCCGAGCGCCTCGTTCGGCATCTGCTCGACGCAGACCGGCAGGCGAAGCTCGTGTTGCTGCGCCCGCAAAGTGACGCCGAGCCGAGTGCCCGCGCGCTCGACTCGTTCGACGCCGAAGCGCGTGCGCGCGTGAAGGAGCTCGCAGGCGATCCCGCGGCGCTCGACTTCGGGCTCCGCGGTGCGGAGTATGTCGAGCTCAGTCGAACGGTGCAGCGCGTGTATCACTTTGCTTCCGCGCTCGACGCGAGCGAGCGTGGCGCGACGGCCGAGCGCAACATCGCGTATGCGCGCGAGGTGATCGAATTCGCCTCGGCGATGCGGCGTCCGCGCGGCGTGGTCGTGCTATCCAGCGTGAACGTTGCGGGCTCGCGCTCCGGTACGATCCGTGAAGACGAGCTCGCCGAGGGTCAATCGTTCAGGAACCGGATCGAAGAGTCGCTTGCGACGGTGGAAGCGATGTTCGCGCGACACCCGAACGTGCCGCAAATCATCTTGCGTCCGACGACGATCGTCGGCGATTCCGCGACCGGCGAGATCGATCGGCTCGGTTTTCCCTATCCCTGGCTCGTGTTCATCGACCGCAGCCCCGAAGAGCTGGTCGTGCCCGTGCCGCAGCGGCCAGATTCGATCGTGCAAATCGTGCCAATCGATTTCGTCGTGCGCGCGGCAGTGCTGCTCGGCACGAACCCGGCTGCCTATGGCAAGCGCTTTCACTTGGTCGACCCAGCCCCGCCGACACTGCGTGAATTTTTCGCGCTCGCGGCTGCTGCGTCCGGGAAGAGGCTGTCCACGAATTTCAACGCTGGCGCGCTCACGCGCGGCCTAGTCTCGAGCCGGGCACTGAAACTCTTGGCGCAAGGCGCGCGCGGCGTGCTCGATCTGCTCGCGCCAAGCCCGCGCTTCGAAGCGAGTAACGCCGAAGCATTCTTGAACGAGAGCACGGTTCGTTGTCCGCCCGTCGCGAGCTACATCACGCCACTGCTCGAGCGTGCCCGCGCGGGTTTTGCGGCGCACGAAGTCGAACCGCTGGATCCGGCGCACGAAAATGGCTAAATTCGTGCTCAAATCTCTCTTGCCAGCGAATCGACCGATCCGCGCCGAGCTCGAGCGCGCGCTCGGTTTGACGCTCGCCGGAGCCGCGGCGTTGGTCGCGCTCACTTGCGGCGCACGCGGTCAAATAACACCCAAAGCAGAAGCTCGCACGAGCTCCGCCACGACGCGTAGCGCGGCGAGCGCACGAGCCCGGGCGCCCCTGCCGTCGAGCTCCGCAAGTGCAACTGGCTCGGGCGCAGCCGAAAAAATTGCGCCGCCGGCACGCGACCCAAGCGAGCTCGTGCTGCCCCATTTTTTCGCCGACCTCTCGGGCCTCGAACGGCGCACGCGCAAAGCGCCAGTGCGCGTCGTTTGGTTCGGCGATTCGCACACCGCGGCAGATTATTTGACCGGCGCACTTCGCGCGCGACTCGAAGCGCGTTTCGGCGCTGGCGGTCCTGGCTTCGTGCGCGTCGGCGTGAAGCCATATCGTCATACGCAAATGCACTGGGCGTGTGACGGCCCGTGGCGCGTCGAGCCGCCCCAACCAGCGCGACGCGCACCATTCGACGACGGCATCTTCGGCCTCGGCGGCATGCGAGCGCGGCCCGGAGATGCGCCGGCGTTCGCTTCGTTCGAAGTCACGAAGGGCACGGCGCATGGTGCGCTTTCCTGGCAACTCTGGTTCTCGTTGCCGGCCGACGCGACTTTCCGCGTGGATTTGGCTGGAATATCGCAAGTGGTGACGAAGGCTTCGGCCACCGATGCGATCCCGGGCGCGGGCTTTTCGCGCCTGTCGCTATCGAGTGCGCTCGGGGACAAACTGCAAATCACGACTTTGAACGGAGAGCCGCGTTTCTACGGCCTGATCGCCGAAGGCACCGAACCCGGGCTCGTGCTCGACGCGGTCGGCATCGACGGTGCGCGGATTGCGACCATGCTTGCGTGGAACGAAGCGTCGTTCGAAGC
>DATATR010000356.1:0-18582 GCA_036268695.1 Polyangiaceae bacterium
TCTTCAGGACGCCGTGAATTTGGGCTGGAAACTCGGTCAGGTGGTGAGCGGAACATCGCTCGACAGCCTGCTCGATACTTATCAAGCCGAGCGGCATCCGGTCGCCGCGCGCGTGCTGCGGATCAGCATGGCCCAAACCGCGCTCGGCCGCGGTGACGAGCGCACCGAAGCACTCCGCGAAACCCTGTCCGATCTCCTCCACCTGGATGAACCGCGCAAGCGCTACGCCGCGCTGATGTCTGGACTCGACATTCACTACGACCTCGGCGCGGGACACCCGCTGCTCGGCCGTCGCATGCCCGATCTCGACTTGGTGACCGAGAGCGGCCCGCAGCGAGTGTTCCACTTGCTCCACCACGCGCGACCGCTCCTGCTCAACTTCGCCGAGCCGGGCGCGTTCAACATCACTCCGTGGGCAGATCGGGTTCGCTTGGTCGACGCTCGATATGTTGGTGTCTGGGAGCTTCCGGCAATTGGCGTGGTCGATGCTCCCAGTGCCGTCTTGATTCGGCCCGACGGACATGTCGCGTGGGTCTCCGACGGCACGGATCGGGGTCTTCGTGATGCCCTGACGACGTGGTTCGGAGCAGCGAAGACGCCGGGCGTGAACAACTGAGCAACTCGCGCCTTCTTTCTTCGCGATCAGACGCGCAGTTTGAGCATGGCATTTGCTCCGGCTGTTGCTGTTGCTACGGATCGAAGCGAAAGGAGCCTACGCAAATGAAGCCAAAGAATACGATCTGCCTCTGGTTCGAGAAGGACGCCGCAGAGGCGGCGCGCTTCTACGCGGCCACTTTCCCGAACAGTGAAGTGACCGCAATTCACAAAGCGCCCAGTGACTTTCCGGACGGCAAGGAGGGCGACGTGTTGACCGTCGAATTCACGGTCTTGGGCATCCCCTGCCTCGGTCTCAATGGCGGTCCGACGTTCAAGCAGAGCGAGGCGTTCTCTTTTCAAATCGCGACCGACAACCAGGAAGAGACGGATCGCTATTGGAACGCGATTGTCGGCAACGGTGGCAAAGAGAGCGCGTGTGGCTGGTGCAAGGATCGCTGGGGCCTTTCCTGGCAAATCACCCCGCGCGTGCTCACTGACGCGCTAGCCGTCGGCGGCACCGAGGCCAAGCGCGCCTTCGAGGCAATGATGACGATGCACAAGATCGACGTCGCCAAAATCGAAGCTGCTCGGCGCGGCTGAAGTCTCACGACGTTCTAGCAGGGTGTTGAGAACACCCTGCGTCACGACAGACCAATGCCAGGCACACACGAGAGGCAAGGGCAAGCATCACGAAAGCCTCACTTGATGGGCTTTCGTGATGCGCAGCCCGCATCGAGGTGACGTCGTGCATTTAGCAGGGTGTTTTTCAACACCCTGCTACAGGACTTTGAAAGCCCCGGACTCGATCAGCCGCTCCGGAGTTTGCTCGCGCACGGTCTCCGGATCGAAGCGCTCGAAGTGAAAATCCACCGCGAACGAGATATCGCCGTCTTGGACCTCCAGCCCGAGACAGGGCCGGCGCGCTTCATAGCGGATGCTGCCGGACTCGGCGCGGATGAAGCGCGGCGTGCCCATGTCGAGCGTGGAGGCATGACCAACGAAGAACGCCTTGAGTGAGCCGAGAGCTTGGTTACAGATCTCACCGACGAGATCCTCGACGTCCGGCAAGCTCGGTTCTTGGCCCGGGAACATGCGGGAGAACAGGTCCTTGCCGGAGCTCACCGAACAGCCGATCATGAGATGACCTGCGGCCCGGTGCCCCGTGAACGTGATCAGCGCGTTCACTTCCGAGAGCGTCGAGGTGCTGGAAGCAAGATAGGGCGCCCCAGCGACGACGTTGGCCGAGAACGCTTGCATCGCGCCGGTCAGACCGCGCACGAGCTCTTCCACCAAGTTCGACGGGTAAAAGTGCTCGCGTAGCATCTTCGAGACGACCTCTTGCAAGCTGGCGACGCTCACCGGCTCGTTCAAAACGGCGTCCGGCGCTTGTTCCGACGGCGCGTTCGCCGAGCCCGCGTTTCCGATCCAGATGACCGGGAGCGTCGGTTCGAGTGTTTTGATCTCGCGCAGCAGCACATCCGCGCTGCCCTCGACTACGCTCTCGTTGACCACGACCAACGACAGCCGCGGCGCCGCCTTGACGAACACGAGCGCGCGCTCCGCTTCGCTCGCGACCACGACGCGGAAATCGAACGACTTCAATTCCGGGGCGAGCTTCCAGAGCGGGCCGTCCACGTCGTCGACGAGCAGAACGTACTTTCGCGCCATCTAGCCGTTCCCTTCGTCGAACACTTTTTGGATGCCCTTCAGTAGCACCTCCGGTTTGAACGGCTTCACGATCCACGCCGTCGCCCCGGCGATTTTGCCCTCGCCGGCGGTGCTCACCGCCGAGTCGGTCGTGAGCACGAAAATGGGCGTCTTCTGATGGGAAGTGAGGCGCCGCACCTCGCGAATCATCGAGATCCCGTCGAGGACGGGCATGTTCACGTCCACGATGATCAGATCGAATGAGCTAGCGCGGGCCGCGTCCACCCCTTCGCGTCCATTCGCTCCCTCGGTGACCGTGAAGCCCTGACCTTCCAAGAAGGTTCGGAGCTGCCGACGCACCGTGGAGGAGTCGTCTACGATTAAAACCGAGCGAGCCATTTCACAGTCCGAAAAGTTAGCATTTCGTTTCCGGTCCTTTCCGCATCAGAGTGCTTGATAGTAGTCCGCTGGAATTTTCAAAGACAGTGTCGTTCCGTGTCCGCGCTCGGACGTGAGGCGAGCCTCACCGCGTAGCTCCTTCATGGTGGCCGCTATCACATCGAGACCGACGCCGCGGCCGGAAATCGTAGTGATTCGTTGCGCCAGTGAAAAGCCGGGCCGGAATAGGATCTGCATGACCTCGCTCTGGCTGAGCGTCGAGAGCTGCTGTTCGGAAAAGAGGCGAGCCTCGTATGCCTTCGCCTTCACTCGCTCGACGTCGATGCCAGCGCCATCGTCGCTGATCTCGAATACGAGGCTCTTGCGATCACCGCTCGCGCCCTGTTCCCAGGTGCATTTGACCTGAATCTTGCCCTTCTCGGGCTTGCCCGCCGCGCGCCGCTCCGCGGGCGCTTCGATGCCATGGTCGACCGCGTTTCGGAGCGCGTGAAGCAAAACGTCCCGCATCTTGTCGAGCACTTTCGCGTCCACCTCGATCTCGTCGCCCGATGTCGTGAGATCGTCGATCCGCTTTTCGAGTTCGCCAGCGAGGTCGAGCACCATTTTTCGCATGCGCCCGAGTAAGTCGCCCGTCGGAACCACGGTGAGCGCTTGCACGACCCGGCCGAGCGCTTCGTGCAGCTGCACGACGTCCGCGGGCACTCCCGTTTGTGCCGCAACGAGAGCACGAGAGAGCTCTTTGTAGGCCTTTCGGACTTCGAGGATGCGCGTCTCCGCAACGCGCGCGACCGTCGTCCGGCGCTTGCCCGCGTCCTCAGTGACGTCGGCCGAGCCGCGCAGCACTTTGCGACCGAGTCGCTCGAGATCGCGGAGCAATCCGCGAAGTAACGCGACACGCGACCTCAAATCGGAAACGGAGTCGGCAGTGATCTCGCGCTGGCCACTGCGGAGCTCTTGGATCTGCTCCTCGACCGAGTGTGCCGCGTTCTGAACGGTCGTGATCTTGAAGATGCGCGCGTTGCCCTTGAGCGTGTGCATGTAACGAAATAGCGCGTCGACTCCGGCGCGATCCGCGGGAGCGCGCTCCAAGGTCGAGATCGCTTCGTCGCACTGCTCGAGGATCCCGACGGACTCGCCGAGGAATGTCTCGAAGAGCTCCGGATCGAGATCGACCAGCTCGGCGATCCGCTCGAGGCTCGCTTGGTGCTCGCTCTCTTTGCGCGCCACCTCGGCTTGGAGCTCGTGCACCTTGGTCACGTCCTTCGCGATGACCATCACCTTGTGCACCGCGCCGGCCTTCATGATCGGCGCGTACTCGAGCTCGAGCGCGCGGCGCTCGGTCGCGCCGTCGCTGCCGGGCCGGCTGTATTCGAGCGCGCGGGGCGGTTCGCCCTCGGAGAGAAACCACTGCAGCTCGTCGGTGCCGACGATGTTCGAGATCCAGAAGCGCATTCGGCTGAAGGTTTCGGGATCGCGCTCCTCGGTCATCTGAAGCAAATCCATCACCGGTGCGCCGGCGATCGGCACGTTCCCGAACAGCTCCCGACTGTAGGCCGAGAACTCGCCGCTGACCGATCCGCTCGCATCCAAGGTGAAGATCGCCTGCCGCATGTTGTCGAGGATATCGGACACTTCTTGCTTGGCATCTGCGAGTTCGCGCGTGCGCTCGGCGACTTTGCGCTCGAGCGAGCCTTCGTACTCGCGAATGGTCGTGAACATGCGCGCGAACGCGCGATTCAACGCGCCGACCTCGTCTTTTGACGACACCGACGGCGCTTGGAAATCGGCGGCGCGCTCGGTCGAGAGGATCGCTTGGGTCAGGCGGCGCATCGGGTCGAGGAAGCGCGTCGTCATGAACGCGAGGCCGAGCGTCGCGAGCACGAGCGCGCCCGAGAACACGATCAAAAGGCGCTGGCCGATCGCGCGCACCGGTGCTTCGAGTGCGGCGCTCGTCTTCATCACGACGAGCTGAAAGCCCCAATCCTGGGCGGCGCCGCGCACCGGCTTCGGAGCCAGCAAAAACTCGCTGCCAAAAGGCCCATTCCACGACTTGAGCTCTGCAGAAGAGCTCCGCGCATTCGCGGGCAGGATCGCGCCGCGGTAGCGAGCCGCGCCGGGCAGCTTCGCAGGCGCGGCGACGACGCGCCCGTCTCGATCGACCAAGACCGCGAGCGAGTCCACGCTGCCGCCCGAGGCGCGCGTGTAGCCGTCGAGCATGCCGGACAAATAATCGACCGAGACGAGCACGGTCAGCGTGCCGACGACTTCGTCCATCACGTCGAGGATCGGCAAGCTGAAGCCGAGGACTTGCTCCTCCGGACCGAGCACTCCTTCGAGGAAGGCCGGCCTGCTAGGCAACACGGGCACGCCCACGCCGTGCCGAGAGTGAAGCGCGGCGGCAGCAAACGACTCGTGCGCGAGGCTTCTGCCGCGCAGAGTCGCGTGCAGCGGGCGGCCATCGCGGCCGATCGTGTTGGATGCCACGATCTCGCCGCTCTTGTTGGCGACGACGATCGCGGCGTACTTGCTCTTCGTGCGCACCATCTCGTCCGCGTACCATTCGACGTTTTTGGGATCGTCGGTGTCGATGGCTTGGGCCGGCAGATCGAGGCGCGCCGTCGTCACGGCGTCGGCGTGCGCATCATCGAGCACTTGGGTGACCGCGCTCGCCAAGTTTTCCGCGCCGAGCCCGAGATTCGTCTCCGACAGCGACAAAAGCCCCTGCCGCGCGGTCGAAGTCGAGATCAGCCACACCGCGAGGAATGCCGCATTGACGAACAGCAGCGTCACGAGCAGCAAGCGACCGCGCAGCCCGAACCGAACTCGGTCGCCGCTCCGCGGCTCTGGCTCGGGCGCGTTCTTCGGCTCGCTCATCTCGCCTCCATCAGAGCGCCATCAGGAGTTGAGCCGCCGCGACGTCATTGCGCGTGTGGTCGTCCGAATAAGAGAAGCTCAGCTGCATCCGCACGTTCTCGAGCAAGAGCACGATCGCGCCGACGTCGTGCTGGCGGTAAGCGGCGTGCAACGTCGAACCGTCTTGGTATTGGAATTGGTAGACCGGGATCAGCCACGACCACACCGGGTACGAGAGCTCGCCGAACCAAGTGATGTTGGGCGTCGTGTGATTGATCAACAGATCGCGATCGACCCCGTGCATGAAACCGCCCCACAGCGAGATCTGCTCGAACGAGAGCTTTGCTTCGGTCCCAACCCGACGGATCAGCGCGATGTCCTGGCCGGTCGGGCTGGTTTCCTTGCCGATGTAGCCCCAGTTGGCGAGCGTGAACGACAAGTCGTCGAGTAAGGTTGGATGATCCAGATCGACATCCGGCTCGTTGCCGCTGAAGTCGGTGCCGCCGACGCGAGTGCTGAGGTGATAGTAGCCCGCGAAGTTGGTCCCGACGTCGTTGTTCCGGACCACGCCGCTCGCCCAAAAGAAGCGGTCCTGAATCACTCCGGTCGCTTCCGCGCCGACCCGACCCTGGGACACCGCAAAGCCGTTCAAGCGCGTGGACGCGAGCGGAGACGGCGCGATCAATGCCTCGTTGATCTTGAACATCGTCGTCGATTGTTCGAAGCGCCCGACTTTGAGGTTGAGCGCGGGACCCGCGAGTCGGAGCAGCTCGAGATACAGCTCGTCCGCGGCGCTTGCTCCAATCCCCCAACTCGCGAAAAACGACGCATGCTCGCCGAGCGCGCTGCCCGCGAGGAAGCGCAGCGACGGACCACCCAGAATCACCGGCGCCTTGATCGACGGATCGGTCGTGTGAGAAGCGCTCATCGTCGCCTCGAGCGCGAGCGGGATCTGAGCCGGCAGTGCGGTGTCGAAGAGCGCTGTTCCGCGCATCGATACTGGCGCGCTCTTGCGCGCGTCCGCTTCTTTCGACACATCGCCGGGCCAGCGGTGCCCCGCCTTGCGGAAGGCCTCGCCGAACGCGTTGCGGCGCGGGATTTCATCGTGACAGGTCGAGCACGGAACGCCGTATGCGCGCGCGAATGCAGGAATGGCGTGCGCCGCCGGCGCGACGAAGATCACGACGAGCAGCGCCGCCACTTGGACCAAATAGAGAACGGCCCGCGTCGTGCGAGCGTGAACCGAGGGCGCGTTCACTTTGCCTCGATGAAATAGCCGGACATCATCGCCGCGTGGATGGAGCACTCGTAGGGATAGGATCCCGGCGCGGTGAATTGATGGCTGAACGTTCCGACGAGGCGCTCTCCGGATTCTTCGAACGCGCCGTTGTCGCTCGTGATGTCGTGCGAATCACTGTCCGCGAAGGTCCAGGTGACCGTGGTTCCAGCGGGCACGGTGCACGTCTTTCCGGATGCTTCGGCGCAACCACATTGAATCACGAACTCGTGATTTACGACGCGGAGCTGCGCGGTCTGCGCTTTCGGACAGGGGACGCCCAAGTCGGTCGTGGACGCTTCGCTAGGTGGCGCCGCGGCGTCCACGTCGAATGCTGTGTCGTATTTGATGCATTTTCCCGCCATCAGCGCGGGACACAAAAGCGCGAGCGCGCACACGATCGAGCGGAAGCGAAACGACGACTTCATGCTTCGCCTCCTTTGCCGAACACGTCCCGGCTCACGAAGTACGCGCCGACGAGCGACGCGCTCGAGCTACCGATCCCGGTCGCGATCGTGAGCCACTCGAACGCGGGCGAAAAGGCTTTGATCCCGGACCAAGACAACACGTCGAAAATACCGCACCACAGCGGCGTGGCGATCAAGAGCGCGCGCAGCAGTTTCGGCGCGCGGCTCATCGCGACGAACAACCCGAGCAGCCCGTACGTCACGGCATAGCCGAATAGATGGGCGTGGCTCGTGCCGAGCAAACGCGGCCACGAGAGATAGCCAAAATACTCGGCCGCAGAAGCGTGGACGACGCGCGTCTGCACGTATGCATCGCTCGCGGCGACGCCTTGGACGAGCAGCAAGCTCACGAGCGTGAGCGCGACGAGCAGCCGATAAGGCGCTTCGAGCGATGCCAGCGTCGGCATGCGACGCGCGGCTTCGGCTTCCGAAGCGGATGAGCGCATCACCCAACGCGCGCTCGCGAAGATGGCGCCCACGAGCGCTGCAATTGCAGCGAGCGCAGCCAGACTGAACAGCGGCGAGCTCACCGTGCTCACTCGCGACGTCGTCGGCGCGGCGGCGAGATCGAGTCCGGCTTCGTGTGCAGTGGGCGACGCGCTCGCGGCAGGCGGATCCGACGGGCTCGGGTCGGATGGCGTGCCCGCGACCGGCGACGTCGCGCCAGGCGCTGCCGGCAAACTTCGCGCATCGCCGAGCAATACGTCGAGCGTGACCAGCGCGCTCCGCACCGCGTCGCTGGTGGCGTGCAGCGACGCTTCCTTGCCTGCCAACGTGGGGCAGCCGTCTCGCCCCGGCGACGGCACGTCGTCTTTGCTGTGCCCGACGAGGCAATCGAGGTAGCCGCGATACACCGCGCCCTCGGCTTTTCCTGCGCGAAATAGCACTGCTTTCTCGACTTTTCCCTGCGCGTCGGCCGCGAGCAAGAGCGAGAAGTGCCCGTCGCCCTGGGGGTCGTACTGACGAAACAGCGCGACGCTCGAGCGCGTGCCGTGGTCCACGCCGAAGTACAAAGTCGGATAGCGATCGGGCAGGTGCACCGCTGTCTTCGCGCGCGTCTCGACCAAGTGCGCTTGCTCGTCCGTGAGCGCGGGCTCCGAGGCTTCGATCGAGTCGCTGTGCGCAATGACCAGCGCAATCTGCTCGCGCGGAATGGGAATGCCGCGCGGATTGGTCCAGTAGTTGAGAGGATGCGCGGGTGTGCTCGCTTCGTCTCCGGGGTTACTGCCTTGCCGGATCTCGTCACCGTTCGAGATCCCGTCGCCGTCCGAGTCGAGCGACTCGATGCTCTTGAACGCGGCGAGGTCCTCCTTGTGACGCTGCCAATCCCGGCCGTAGCCGTTGCGCTCGGTGCCTCCGCCGGAGGTGTGACAGAGCTCGCACGGCACGAGCTTGCCGTAGCTGACCTGAAAATAGCGGCGATACTCGGGAAACGCGCGACCGTCCGCTGCAATCGTGGCCGTGGCGACGGCTGCGAGCCCGGCGCAGAGCCTGGTCTGGCGCCTCATTCTTGGGGTTTACCTTCCGCGATGTGGCGGGCATCGCGCAAGAACAGGATCAGCTCCTTGGCGTCGTCCTTGTCGATGCCGCTCTTCGGCTTGCGCATCATCTTGACGACGTATTTCTTGATCCCGTCTTCGTCGAACTTGCCACCGGTAACCGGCGTGATCCCAGTTCGCAACGCGGCGATCGGCCGCGACATCGCGTGGCACTTGGTGCACTTCTGCTTGAACAGCGGATAACGAGCGCGGTCGTCGGACGTGAACTGTTCGGGTACGAGTTCCATCTTGTCTCCCACGCCCTGCGTTTCGAGCGGCGATGGAGATGATGGAGCCTGAGCGAGCGCCCGAGCCGCAGCTGTCGCGATCGCGGCGATGACGAGGCACGAGCCACGTCTCACTGTGAGGTCGCCACCGTCCCCACCATCCCCAGCCCCGCGTGGCCCGTCGTGAAATCGAGCCCGGGCCCGGCGTCGCTCGGCTTCACGCCGATCTGACAATAAAATTGCCAGTTGCCCGCAGTGGTGGGCACGAAGAACATGTCGGTACTCTTGCCGGGTTTGGGACCGAAAGCAGTGAGGTAAGATGCGAACACTTCGCCCTGTGTGTCCTGAGTCTTCAGCAGCACCGTCGTGACGAGGAAGTCCGGCGAAGTGAAGAAGTGCCGGCTCTTGTTGGTGGGCAGATCGCTGAGCCCGAGATCCGCGCCGACATCCACCTTGAAGTCGACGGCGTCCGGATTGAACATGTACATGGTCTTGCTCTCTTCGTCCATCGTGACGGGCCCAGTCGAGGAGCTGAAGCGCGCGTCGACCGCGCTCGTGTCCCACACCGCGTTCGACTCATCGCGCCGCGGATCCCGATCGAGCGTGGGATCGTACGCCGGATTCAAGCCCTGATCCAGAGTTACGCCGAGGTCGTTATCGACGGTCACCGTGGCCTTCATCCCGAGTCCCGCGTGGCCGGTCGTCAGATCCGGGCCGGTGCTCGTCTCGGTGACGCCCGTTCTGCAATAAGCGTCGTACGAGCCGGAAACGATCGGAACGAAATAAAGCGCCATGGAGTTCGCGACACTCGCTGTATGCAAGACACCTACGGCATCGTAGTTCGGCGCGTCGTACTCTCCGTCGACGCTGTCCACCTTGTACCAAGCGACGGAACGAGATAGCGCGGGGGCGGCCAAATAGTGCTCTGCGCTCGTGCTCGTGCCGTCATCCGTGAGAGTGAGAGTGACCGGCATGCCGGCCGCGAACTCCAAAGTGGCCGGATTGCCATCCGCGTCCGTCACGACGATCGCGTAGTCCGACGGCCCATTTTCGACGAAACGCAGCGTGCGCTGGACGGCAAGATCCTGCCAGTAGCTCTTCCAATAGCTGACGACCGCTGCGGACGTACAAGTGCCACCGGGGCACGCCTGCGCGACCATTGCCTCCACCGTAGGCGGCGGTGGGCCCGCCTCGGCGTCGGAGGCATCCGTGTCCGCATCATGCGCGTCGCTGCCCGCATCGACTGGCTGCGTCCCACTTGAGGAATGGCTCGTGCCACAGCCAGCGGCAGCGGCAGCGGCAACACAAAGAAGCGCTCCGCAAAGAAGCGGCGAGAATCGAGGAATGGCGGTTCGCTGCGTTACGTGCATCGGTTCAGCACCTTTCATTAAGCGGCACTCCCGCCCTCGTTCGAACTACGTCCAATCTGAAACTTTTTTTATATACTTGTTTCGATTCTTTTTTAGGCCTGAAGCGGCGTGATTTGGAATTTGGGTGTACGCTCGAGTTTGTTTTTGGTTTTGTCGTGTTTTCGAGAGTAGCGCTTGCCCGCGCACGGCACAGGAAGATCATTAGCCCGTGCTTCCCAGCTTCCATCAGCACGTACTCATTGCCCAGCCGCCGAACGGCGCGTTCACGGACGTGGTTCGGTCGCTTCGGTCAATGGGATTTTACGTACTGGAGAGCACGTCGCGAGCGGACGCGCTCGACGTCGCGCGACGACAGCCGGACCTGTCTGTGATTTGCGTCGACGAGATGCTGGCCGAGGGCAAGGTGCAAGCGTGCGATCTCCTGCAGGGCTTCAAGAACGCGGCGCCCGATATCCCTGTCGTCTGGGCCGACAGCACGAAGTCGCGCTTGAATCTCTCGCGGATCCGCCCAGATTCGCGGGTATCGAACCCTCCGAACTCCGCGACCGTGCACGAGCGGACGGAAGCCACGCTGCGTGAACGCTTGTACCCGCGAGCGCTCGTGGACAGCTTCCTCAATGCGGTTCAAACGGCGCTCCGCGAAGGGTTTCGCATGAACCCTCGCGCCGGCAAATCATACCTGCGAGCCACGACGGACATGTACGGCGATGTCACCGCGCTAGTCACCTTCCAGAACGCGCGACTCCGCGGACGGATCGTGGTGAGCGGCGATAAAGATCACTTGGACGTCATCTGGCGCCGAGTTTTCCCCCGGCGATCGCCGTCCCAACGCGCCACCGAGCTTCAGGATCTGGTCGGCGAAATGGCAAACCAGATCCTCGGCCCGTTCAAGACCACGCTCGAGCGACAATCCGAGCTGATCCGAGTCTCTCCACCGATGCACGCGCTCGGCATTCAGACCTCACTGCGCTTTCGCGAGCGGCGCCCGGGTCTCGTAATCGAGCTCAACGATCTCAGTCACTGCTTGTTCGTCGAGCTCGCGTTCGATCTGGACGCGCTACGTCCGCCCACCGCGCCGCAGGGAGGCGAGGCGGAGCGCATCGGCAACGCCGGCGAGATCGTGTTCTTCTGAGATCTTGACGCTCATTTCGCAAAGGCGGCTCTCGTCGCCGCTGTGTCCTCGAGCACGCGACAGCGCACCACCTTGCCGTTCTTGAACGTAAAGTGGTGGACGACCTCCGGCTGCTCGAGCGTCTTGCCCGTGGCGCGGATGAACTGCACGAGTCGCACCGTCACGTAGACCTGCTCGGCCATCGCGGCGAAATCGCGTTGCTCGAGGAGCACGTGATCCACGGGCGCGAGCGACTCGAAATAGCGAACCACACCGGCTTTGCCTTTCAGTTCCGTCCCGACGTGCCAAGGCACACCCGTCTCGGTCGCGCTGACGACGCCGAAGCCATCGCACTCGTCGGCGATTTGTTCGAGCACGAAGCCGATGTCGCCGCGGCCGAAGGCTGCGTACATGTCTTGCACGGTGCGAAGGTTTTTCTCTGCGTTCATCGTCGTTCTCCGGTTGGTGCGGGCGCAAGTGCCCGTCACGAACCCGACGATGCCCGAAGCCGATCAGGCGAACATCGGCAAGATTGCCTATCGCGTCACGGCTCGAGTAGCGCGTTTTCGACCAGGAAAAGCGCGGCCGCAGCCCGCGTCGAGACTCCGAGCTTGTCGTACGCGTGCTGGTTGTGGTGATGCACCGTGCGGTGCGAGATCCCGAGCGTCGACGCGATCTCCTTGTCGGTGAGACCGCGCGCCACCAGCCGCAGCACTTCGACCTCGCGCTCGGAGAGCCCCGCCGGCAGGCTCGCTCGCACTCGCGGCCCCACGCTGCCCGACGAAGCGAACAGCGCGTCCACGGCGCGCGCACAAAGCGCGTTGCGCTGAGCGAGATCGCGCAGCATCTGGTCCGCGTCCACTTGCGGCAGCGCTGGCCGATGCGGCCGCGCCTCGGACAGGGCTTGCGCGACGTCCGCAGCCGCGAGCACCCGCGCCCACTTCGAGAGCCCGGAAGCGGCGAGTTGCCGATGATAGCCGGTGCCGTCGACGCGCTCGTGCACCATCGACGCGAGCCCGGCGACGTCGCCGATCGCGCCGCCGATCGAAGCGACGATTCGACTGGTGTGAAAGGCGTGCGTTCGAACTTGATCCAATTCGCCGCGTCCGAGCGGGCCCGGCTTGTCCCACAGCGCATTCGAGATGGCCACGCGCCCGATGTCGTGGACGAGCGCCGCGATTTCGAGCCGCGCGCGCTCTTCGGCCGTTGCCCCGAGCGCGTCCGCGGCGCGGACGGCGCGGCTGGCGACGCCGCGCGAATGTCCGAGCGTCCAGGTGGACTTGAGATCGGCGAAGTCAGCGAGCAGCTCCGCCAGCGCGCGCTGCTGCGAGGCGCCGACGCGCACGAAGGGACGGGGCTCGACCTCGAGCACGCGATCCCAAAGCGAAGGCGCCAATGCGTCGGCGAGTAGCGCAGGCGCGTCGGCGACGAAACGCGCGGCGAGCTCCGGATCGACGTGCCCACCGCTGCGAGCCCTCACGACCTCGCGCGCGCCATCGATACCGCCGACCGCGACGTAGGCCGCGGCGAGCTCCGCGAGCGACACAATCCGCGCGGCCAGACAGAGCTCGCTGCCCCTCCGAGCTCGGGGTAGACCTTTGCCATCCCAGCGCTCGAAGGCTTCGTCGAGAGCGCGCGCTACCTCGGCGCCGAGACCGAGCCGCGCAGCGAATCGAATCGCGACCTCGCAACGGCCACGAAGTGCATTCGGCAAAACGGCCGGCGCGCGCGCGAAGAGCGTCGCGACCGTGCGCACGCGCTTTTTGAAGCCTTGACCTCGTGCGACGCCGCGCACGAGCCTCGGCACCATCTCGGCCGGACTGCCCGCGTCGCCGAGCGCGATCGAGCGCCGAAGCTCGATCTCGCCGCCCGCGAGCCGCGTTTCTTCGTGCGCGCTCGCGGTGCAACCCGCGTGTCGCAACAGCGCCGCGTAGTAGACATCGCGCGTCTCTTCATCGGACAAATCGATCGCCCGCGCCAAGGCGACCGCGACGAGACACAAGCGGAGCGACGTTTCCGGCGGAAACCCAATCCCGGCATCCGCTGCCAGAGCGACCGCACCAGTGAGCTCCGCGAGACGGACCGCTTCGGCCATGAGCCGAGCATACAACGGGTGCGGAGCCCGTATTTTATCGATTCCTTGTCGTCACTCGTCGGAAAGATCAAATCGCACCGGGATCACGACGGCGCTGGGCACCGCGACGCCCGCGGCGCGCGCCGGCTCGAAGGTCCACTGGCGGACGGCATCCAGAGCAGCGCGATCCAAGAGTGGATAGCCCGAGCTTCGATTGAGCGAGACCGCGCCGGGCAGTCCATCGACTTCGACTACCACGTTGAGTAAGACAATCCCCTCTTCGCGTCGGCGCCGACTCGGAAGCGGGTAATCGGGCCGTGGGTTACTGCGATAGCGTGGCTTGGCTGAAGCGACCGTGTCTCGAGCTGGGCTCGGAGCAACACGCGCGCTCGACGTGCTCGCTGGCGCGGGTGTTGGAAGCGATGGCGCGGCGGCTCGGGGCGCGAGATCCGCAGTCGGCGCGCTAGCGGTTGCGGCTGGAACAACCCACTCCGAATCGCTCGCTGACTCGAGATCACGAGTCGCGGGCTGCTCTGCTTGCTGGTGGATCGGCGCGGGCGCAAAATGCGTTTGACTCGGTGACGCTTTCGCGAGCGCTGGAGCGGAGTCGAGAGCTGGATCAGGGCGAGCCGGCAGCAGATCGACCTCGACCGTTTCAGCAGCGAGCCGCGCCACGGGTGACGGCACCGCGACGACTGCCGCTGTCACCCCGAAAGCGACTCCGTGTAGGACTGCGGCGGCGAGAATGCTGATCGCTAGTCGCATCGATACTCCATCAGAAGTGCGCGGTCAGGCTGCCCCGCAGCTGAACCGGCTCGGCTGGATGCACCACGAAGTCGTTCACGCCGGCAGCGGGCTCAGGCTGGCCTCCGCGCGACGTGGCGAGCGCGTTCGGCAGGCGCGACGGATAGTAGTAAGCAATGTCGTCGGCCTTGGAATCGAACAGGTTGAGGCCTTCGAGAGAAATTTCGTAACGCGCGATGCGATACCCGACGAGCGCGCTCACGATGGTCGACTCGGGTTGGCGCTCGCTGTCGTCTTCGATCACGGGTTGCGAGCTGAAGTAACGCAGCCGCGCCCCGCCGAAGAAGCCGCTCGGCGTGTCGACCACCGCCGCGGCGGAGATGACCACGGGAATCGAATTCGCGATGTACTCGCCGGCCGCGCCGTCTACCGCTTCTTGCGGATCGCTATAGCGCGCGCGCGTGAACGCAAAATCCGCGAAGAGCGTGAGCCAGTGAGTCGGCTTGTAGAAGTTCGCCCACTCCACGCCGTAGCGACGCGATGGGCCGTTGGCTTCGGTGTCCCCGGAGTCACCCGAAAACGTGAGCTCGGAATTCGATTTCAGGAACCAGAGCGAAACCGTACTCACGAGTCCCGGCACAATCGACGTGCGCGCGCCGACCTCCGCGCCTTGGGTTCGGACCAAAAGCGGCACGCGCCCTTGCGCGATTCCAGCTGAATCGACGCGGATGGTCACTCCGCGCGCGTCATTGCTGTGAAAGCCAGTGCCGGCGTCGAGATAGAATTCGGTTTTTGCCCACGGACCAAAAACCAAGCTCGCCTTCGGGCTGGCGATTCCGGCGGTCGCGCTGCCGGAGTTTGCGGCGTTCGTCATGCTGTCCACGTGCACGCCGAACAGATCGCCGCGTACGCCGAGCACGCTCTTCAGCCACCGGGTCCACTGGATTTGATTCTGTGCGTAGAGCCCCGCGTTTGCTTCCTCGATTTGATCGTGCAGCTCGACACTGGTGACTTGGCGCGCGGCGGTGTGATCGAGGCCCGAATCGGGGATGTAGTCGTTTCGGACTTGGAATCCGAGCGTATTTTGGACCTTTGCTCCGAACCAGCTTTGAGCCCAAGTTCGTTTCAATTCGCCACCTGAGGTGAAGCGGCGATCGATTTGCTCGAACTGATCGCTGTTGGTCGCCGGCGCGGCGACACCATCTGCGAGCGCGTACGTGAAGTCCGACCAGAGGTTGAGTTGGTAGTAGAAGCTATACAACAAGAGCTTCGTGGTGGTGCTGTCGTCGCGGTGGGTCCAATCGAAAGCAAGCGCGCCGCGCCCAGTTTTACCGCCGTCCGTCGGATCAACGTTGCCGAAGCGGTCGATCAATCCGCCGTCGATCGCGCGCTCGGGGACTTGATCCGTCGAATGCCAGGATGGCGCCGAGTACACGCTGCCGGTGAGATTGTATTCATCGCCGCCGCGCGCCAAATGATAGCGAACGAGCGCATTGTAGCGATTCGAGTTCTCCGGCAGCTCCCACGGTCCGTCGTAGTGATTGTATTCGAGCGCATAGAGCAGCGAGCCTGAGCCAACTTGCTCGCTATTGGCGAGCAGCGCGCGCGCATAGCCGAACTGGCCGAGCTGCACGTTCGCGATCCCCTCGGGCAACGAATTGACGAGCTGAATGTTCGCCGCGCCCGCGCCGGAGAAGTCGCCGACTTCGGGATAAAATGGGCCTTTTTTGAAGTCGATTGAGTCGACCAACTCGGGAATCAAGAAATTGAGATCCGAGTAGCCCTGACCGTGAGCGTGGCTTGGCAGATTGACCGGCACACTGTCGATCGAAAACGCGAAGTCAGTGCCGTGATCGAGGTTGAAGCCGCGTAAGAAGTATTGGTTTGCCTTGCCGTCGCCCGAGTGCTGCGTCACGACCATGCCCGGCACCGATTCGACCAACTCACCGCGACGAAGCAGCGGCAGATCGGCGAGATCCTCGCCGCCGATGGCGCCTTGTGAGGCGCTGCTCGCCGTTCCCAACAAATTCTCGGCGCGACCGTGAACCGCCACTTCGGGCATCGCAACGGCAGCGCGCGGGGCTTCGACGGCCGGCGCGGACGCGGAGCTCGACGTAGTCGGCAGCGGCACGGACGACGGCGGCGCGGACGGTGGCGAATCGGAAGCGGATGACGACGGCGGCGCGGATGGCGCTACAGGCGGTGCTTCGGCTGGTGTCGCCGGGCGTGGAGCGGGCTGTCCGGCATCGGCACTTTGCGCCGAAACGCGACGCTGAATCGTCACGCTCGCTGCAGCGGCGATCGCGATTTTAAGCAGATTCGTCGGTCGGCCCATGCGCGGGGCGACTAGTAGCACGATTCTAAAAAAGGGTAGTACCGAACCATCGCTCCAGAAGTAACTTGGGCGTGACATGAAGTACTTCCCGCGGCGCGCCTAACGGACGACGAGCCGCACCACGAACAGCACGGCGCCGCCGACCGCAATGGCGATGCTCACCAGCCTGACGCCGCGCTCACCGAACCAACGAGCGCGGCGCGCCTTGAGCACGATCGGCAGCGCGAGCGCGAGGACGGCGAGCTGACCGAGCTCGACGCCCAGGTTGAACGAAACCAGGGCAATCGGTAGCTGCGCGCGCGGGAGCGCGATCTCGCGCAGCGCGCCGGCGAAGCCGAACCCGTGAATGAGTCCGAATGGAAAGGTGATCCGCCAGCGCTTGCTCGCATCTTTGACGAACAGGTTCTCGACCCCGACGTACGCGATGGATAGCGCGATTGCGGGCTCGACGAACAGCGGGCTCGGCGCGAAGATCGAGAGCGCCGCGAGCGCGAGCGTGATCGAATGCGCGAGCGTGAAGGCGCTCACCACGCCCAAAAGCGAGCGGAAGCTCCCACCCACCAAGATCAGACCCAGCAAGAAGACCAGGTGATCCGCACCGGTGAGGATGTGCTCGACCCCGAGCTTCAGCATCGACCACGCCAGGCTGCCGCTCGCGCTCGCGCCGTTCGATGAAGCGCTCGCTTCGTCCAAATCCCAAGTGGCATGCGCCCGATCGAGCACCTTGGATTGCGCTTTGCCGGCGCGGAACACGCGCGCCAGGTGGCGATGCCTCGCCGTGAGCGAATCGAGCATCGGCATGGCCAGAACGAGCCGATTCGGGACCTCGGGGCACGTGTAATGCACTTGGAAGACGACACCGCCCTCGCCCTCGAGCGCCCAAGCGCGATCGAGCGAGCCCGCGCAAGGTTTACCGTCGGCTTGCACGATGAGGCCGCTCGTCAGCGCGCGCGCGACGGTGTCTTTGCCCGCGCTGAGCTCGTCGGAGTCGATCGCATTGTCCTGATTCGAGTCGAGCTCGGGCAACCAGCGCGCCAGCTCTCGACCGGCCATGCCGATGTCGCCGTACAAGACTTTGCCGTCGAGGCGATACTCGCCGCTCGAGACTCCGACCGCATGAGCGAACGCGAGTCGCGCCGGAGCGAGCACGGTGAGGACGAGCGCCGCCAAAAGCATGCCGGCAGCGCGCAGCACTCGGCGCGTGACGCGGGTCATCGCGTTCGCAACTTCACTCGGTCGGCGAAGGGGCGAGCGGCGCATTGCCTGCCACCTTCGGCAAATACGGAGCGTCGGTCAACGTGCCCAAGAAGGCGACGAGCGCATCGATGTCCGCGTCCGACAAGGGCGGCGTGCCGCCCTCGCGCTGGTTGTAAATGGGCGCGTAGATGTTGACGTTCTTGCGATATTCCGCCGGCACATCGTCGAACTTCTCACCCCGCGGGTAGATGCGATCGGGAGCGACCGCGCGAAAGGCATAGAAGGTCACGACGTCCCGCAGCTTCTTGTACACGCCGTTGTGTCCGAAGCTCTCGCGCACCGCGACGTTTCTGAGCGACGGAGTGCGGAAGCTCGAGCACCACTGCTTGTCGCTCGAGGGCAGCTTCGTGTCCTTGCGCTCGCACAGCCCGAGATCGAAGTAATCCGCGTTGTGATTCGCCGGCAAATCGCGATTGCGTGGCCATGCGACTGCGTCGTAGCCGAAGTCGGTGAACATCGACTCCGCGGGATTCGTCGAGGTCTCCTGCAGGCGATGACAACCCGAGCACGCGCCCTTCCTTCGATCTTTGAACAGCTCGAGACCGTGCCGCTCTTGTTCGGTCAAGGTCGCCTGGCCGCGCACGTAGGCGTCGTACTTCGAGCTCGCGGGCGTCATCTCGTCGCTCTTCAAATAAGCCTCGAGCGCGACGCCGATGCCGTGCGTGACCGCATCCGGATCCGAAGCCG
>DATATR010000357.1:0-12583 GCA_036268695.1 Polyangiaceae bacterium
GAAGTAGTCGTGAACGTAAACGATGTTCGGGTGGCGCAAGCGGTAGAGTCGCTCGGCTTCACGTAGCCACTCGGCGCGCACTTGCTCGTATGGGCGATTGCCCGGCAGAAATAGCTTCAGCGCGAACGATTGGTCGAACGGGCCGATGCAATCGAAGACGGCGCCGAACGAGCCAGACCCGAGCCGCTTGCCGAGCAAGTAGCTTGGCCCGCGCGGCGAACGAACGACCCCGCCGGAAGCCGGAATGAGCGAAAGCGGGCCGGTGGTCATGGCAAAGAACGTGAGGGAATCATGGCAGAAGCGCGGATTCGAGGGCGAGCCGCGCGCGAAGCGATTTTTCGGCCGTACTTTACCTTGCGCGCCCTGGAAAGGTCGGCTAAATGCCGCGCCCACATGTCGAATCGCGCAATCTGGAACGTCCGTCGTCGTCACGAATGGCTCACCACGCCGCTCAAGGCCAAGCGAGTGAAGCTCCGCCAGCGCAAGCGCATCGGCCTGGAAGAGGCGCGTCAGCGCGGCGCCGAACCCGCGGCCGCCGAACCCGCGCAATCCTGAGCGCGCGGCGCGCGGGATCTTGGCCCGCGTCGAGCACAGCTGATAGCTCATCGCGCATGCGACCGAACGTCGTGTGCGCGATTTTGTTTTTGTGCGCGGGCTGCGTCGGGCACGGCCAAGACGCGCACGAGCCCGGCGATCGCTTGGGCACGTTTCACGCGACCGGCCCGCTCAGCGGCGACACCTGTCAGGCCAGCGCGCTGCTCGGCGAAACGAGCAGCTGGGCCTTCGACGTGCAGCTCTCGCGCGACGGCAGCACGCTCTACTGGCTGAACGGCGAAGAAGCGATTCCCGGCACGATCGCGCCGGACGGCACGAGCTTCGACTTCGAAAGCGGCGTCGAAGTGACGCTCCAAGCGGCACAAGGCGCGCGCCCCGGCTGCATCATCGCGCGGAGCGACGCGGCATCCGGCGTGCTCGGCTCGAGCACCACGGACGTCGCGAGCTTCACCGTGAACATGAGCTTCGCGTACTCTGCAGAAGCGGGCAGCGCCTGCTCGAGCTTCGTCGGCGTGGAAGGCGGCTTCGCGACCTTGCCGTGCTCCGTGAGCTACGACTTGACGGCCACTCGCACCGTGCTGCCCACTGCCATCGCTGACTGACGCGTCCGCCACCGGGCCGGCCTAAGCCGCGCTGCGCGCCCACCCAAAACATAAAAAACCTGGATATTTGCGGCTGAGGGTGCTATTTCTGAGCTAACGTGCAGGCAGGAAGAAGTTCCCGGGCTTGTCCGGTGGAGGAGCTCCTCTACACCTCGCACTTTAGGGTCGAGACCGCGAATCGGTCTCCTTTCGGAAGCGCCCCCACCGCCGCTTACCGAGCGATGAGCCTCTCTCGTTTGAGTGAGGGGCGCGGGCGTCCGGCTATGGCCGGAGGAGGACAGGCATGATGAGTAGTTGTACCTTTATCCCGGAGGTGGACCATCGAGGTTAGCCGGACGAGGTCGGCCCAATTCTGGGCATAGGCCCTCGCATTCACGGCTGGGCCTGATCTGACTCGCGCGTCGATCGCGCGGGCAGCGCAGGTCAACGCCCCTCACCCTCCGGGATTTTGGGGCTACGACGAGCCGGGTGATCCAATGGATTGCCCGGCTCGAGTTTATTTGGGGGTGCTCCTGTGCGGCACAGTCCGGCACATGGACCGGCCGAAAATGGCTCAGAGCACGCTCCGCGCTGCGACCACTGCGCCAACTCCCGAAGCACCTGACAAGGCGGTGGCTCTGGTGTAACACGCCTGCTGCGTCATCCGGGCGTGACCGGGTGAGCGGAAGGAATCTAGAGCGATGACTTTGCTTTCCGTCGTGAACGCGATCTCCCATTTGAGCGCGTTCGCTCCCGATCAGGACTTCTTCTGGCAGAACAAGATCTTCGAGAAGAACAATTGGGAAGGCGCGATGAAGTTCATGCGCATCGCGCTCACGATGGTGACGGCGCTCTTGCTCATGTACGAGGCGCGCGCGGCGCGCCTGCGCGAACGCATTCCACGCCGCTACAAACGAAACATCGCCTGGGTTCTGACGATCGTCGCGTTCTTCACCTACTTCGACTTCTTCAACCCGAACGTCCGTTACAGCGAGTACTACCACCGGCACGAGTTCTTTCACTATTACCTCGGCTCCAAGTACTTCAAAGAGATTGGCTATAACCGACTCTACGAGTGCACGGCGATCGCCGAAATCGAGCTCGGTCGTCGTGCTCAAGTCGCGAGTCGCGAGATCCGCGATCTGCACGTGAACCTGATCAAAGAGGTCAAAGACACGTACATCCTCACCGATCCGGGCCAGTGCAAAAACCACTTCACGGCCGCACGCTGGGAAGATTGGAAGAAAGACGTCGATTGGTTTTATCACTCGTCCGCCGGTAGCTACTGGGACAACATGCAGAAGGACCACGGGTACAATCCGCCACCCGTGTGGACGATGACGGGCAAGCTGTTCGGCAGCTTCGCGCCCGCCGGCGACAAATTCTTCAAGATCCTCTCGGGCATCGACGTGCTCTTGCACGTCGGCATCGTGGCTTTGTTTTATTGGGCCTTCGGTTGGCGCGTGATGCTCGTCGCGACCGTCTTTTGGGGCTGCAACGCGCCGGCGAATTTCTATTGGACGGGCGGCGCGTTCTTGCGCCAAGACTGGCTATTTTTCCTGGTCGCCGCGGTGTGCTGCGCGCGCAAACGCAAATTCTTTTTGTCCGGCGCCGCGCTCACTTGGTCGTCGCTTCTGCGCATCTTCCCGGTCGTCTTCTTCGGCGGCTGGGGCATCATGGTGCTTTACGAGATCATCCGTCGCGTGCGTTTCGGCACGACCGGCAATGAAAAGACAGTCAACGGCGTGCCCGCGATCAAGCGTGAGCCCGGGCTGCTCGGTTATTTGCACCCGGACCATCGTCGGCTGATCGCCGGCTGCGTGATCGCGGCAGGCGTACTGATTCCGGCGAGCGTCGCCGTCTGCGGAGTCGATTCGTACAAACAGTTCTTCGGGCACACGATCAAGGTGCACAACGCGACGCCGCTCACGAATCACATGGGCCTCGAAACCATGCTGCTCACCAATTGGGACGGCCGCATGCGCTTCCTGCGCGACGACAACATGGACGACCCGTTCGAGGGTTGGAAGCAAAGTCGCATCGATCGTTTCAAGACGATCAAGCCGCTGTTCCTGCTGATCTGCGCCGGCGCGTTCGCGTGGACGGCGTGGTCGCTGCGGCGCACCAAGTTGCTCTGGATCGGCCTCGCGGTGGGTTCATGCCTCGTGATCTCGCTCACGAACCTCACTTGCTATTACTATTCGCTGTTCATGGTCGTGCCGGCCATGGTCGCAGTGCGTCCAGCGCTCGGCCCACCGATAGTGGTGACGAGCGGCATCAGTACGATCCTGCTCTACGCGCCGACCGGCTTCTACTGGGTCGACGATCGCTTCGTCGCGCAAGCTTGGCTGTTCTACGTGCTGAGCTTGATGGTGCTCTGGGCCTACTCGCGTCCGTTCAGCGTGGAGCGCCTGAAGGCGTGGTGGGCCGGCAAACCCGAGCCCAAGTCGAACGCATTGCCGCCGAGCTCGGCTGCTTCAGCCGCTGAATGAACCTCAACTAGAGCCGGATCCGGGAGCGAAACTCGAGTCGCCCCGGAACCGGCACTTCGACGCGATAGAGCGTGCCATCGAGCGCGTCGTCAGTGACTTTGCCGCCCGCGGTCGTGACGTAAAGCGTGCGCAAATCCGGGCCACCGAACGCAGCCGACGATACGCGCGTCACCGGAAATTCGAGCTTTTGTTTGATCGTGGCGTCCGGTGCGATGCGGAGCAGACAAGATCCGCCCCAGCGCGCCGACCACAGCTCGCCCGCTTCGTCGATGGTCATGCCGTCGGGCGTCCCTTCTTCGGGTGGCGCTTGGTAAAACGGTCGCCGATTCTCGAGCGCGCCGGTCGCGCGATCATAATCCGCGATGTAGATGATACGCGTCGTGCTGCACGTCCAATACAAGCGCGACAGATCCGGCGTAAAGCTCATGCCGTTCGCGCAGCCCGTGCCCTTCCAAACTGGCGTCACTTTGCCGTCCAGATCCACGCGGTAAAGCCCGCCGCTTTGCTCGGTTCTGCCGATCGTGCCGGCAAACACGCGGCCCTCCGGATCGGCGATCACGTCGTTGAAGCGCCACATATCGCCGTCGATGCCAGCTGCGAGCACACGGTGCGTTCCCTGCTTCGTCAGCACCGAAATGCGATCGGCTTCGAACAAGAGCAGCGAGCCGTCTTCTTGAAATGAGAAGCCGCCGATCATGCTGTCGCCGGTGAAAAAGCACTCGTGCTCGCCGTTCGCGTGGTCGACGCGGAACAAGCGATTGCTTTCGATGTCTGCCCAGTACAGCCGGCCCTCGCGCTCGTCCCAAAGCGGATTCTCACCGACCTTGCAGTGATAGTTTGCAACCGGTTCCAGCTCGGACATGAACATGAATCCTCGCGCCGCGCTGCGCGCCAAAATCAAAACAGGTTGCGCACGCGCGAAATCACGTCGGCCACACCGTCCGGAAACGGCCGGAACGCGACGTCCAAGTGCTCGGGTCCGGTTTCGATGCCGGACACGGTGACGAGCGGCGCCAGAATTCGCACCAAACGCTGCGCGTTCTCGTTGCCGGCGAATTTCGGATGTTTCATCAAATCGATCACCACACGGTCGTCGCGTGCGTCGATCAGAATCGGTGGGCGCTTCGGCATGTAAGCGGCCAGATTGCCCGGCTTGCTCAAGTCGAGTGCGCCAGATTTCAGGAGCGCCGCGATCGGCGTGGCCGCGTTGTCGTCCGTTACTTTCAACGAAACTTCGGCCAAGCGCAGCTCGAACACGAGTTCTGCCGCGTTCGCGCGCACGCGCTCGACGAACATGACGCCGGACGCGCGCACCGGCGTGCCCATCAAATCGAGCGATGCGGACAAGCGCACGCCAGGCGGCACGGCTTCGATCTGCACGTCCTTCGGCGCCTTCTTGCCACCGCCCTTTTGCGCCATCCAGCGCAGCGCGGCGAGCGGCACACCGAAGCGCAAGGCCAACGCATTGCGCAAGAGCCGCCACAGCTCTTCGGGATGGTCCTTGAGGTAGCTTCCGACTGCGCCTGCGATCGCTCGGGCATCCATGTGCGTGCGGCAGTAAGCCACAAATCCCGCGGCTTGAGCAGCCCCGAAGTGTTCGGCTCGAGCTCCCGTGCGCGCGGTTCCGAAGGCGCTCGAAGGCCCAAATCGAGTGGCCGTGCTAGACTCGTCGATGGCCAGCCACATGCGGATACCGCCTCGGGCGGTACACGAGACGCTCAGGCGGCACTTGCTCGCTGTCGGGTACCCGATCGTGCTCGATCTCGAGCGGAGCCACGACGCTTATGCCGTCGACGCGATCACCGGCCGACAGTACCTGGATTTCGCGAGTTTCTATGGCTCGAACCCGATCGGCTACAACCACCCCGGCGTGCTGGACCCAGATACGCAGCAGCGTCTGACGCGCGCCGCGGTGACCAAAGTCGGCAATCCGGATTTCTACACCGAGTACTTCGCCGAATTCGTGGACACGCTGGCGCGAACGGCGGCGCCACCCGAGTTCCCTCATTACTTCTTCGTCGAAGGGGGCGCGCTCGCGGTCGAGAACGGCATGAAGGCGGCGTTCGACTGGAAGGTTCGCAAAAATCTGGCGGCTGGCAGAGCCGCGGGCGGAAACCAAATCCTGCACTTCGAGCATGCTTTTCACGGTCGAGCTGGCTACACGCTGAGCGTCACGAACACCGACCCCACGAAGACGCTGCATTTCCCGAAGTTCGACTGGCCACGCATCCCGATCCCCAAACTCAGCTTTCCGATCGCAGGCCATGAAGCCGAGCTCGCCGAAAGCGAACGCGCATCGCTGGCCGCGGTCGAGCGTGAGTTCGATCTGCGCGGCCACGACATCGCCGCGATCTTGATCGAGCCGATTCAATGCGAAGGTGGAGATAACCACTTTCGACCGGAATTCTTGGCCGGTCTGCGCCGCATTGCCGACGAGCGCGACGCGCTCTTGATCTTCGACGAGGTGCAAACTGGAGTCGGCATCACCGGCGCGTGGTGGGCATTTCAACGTCTCGGCGTCGCGCCGGACGTCGTGTGCTTCGCGAAGAAGATGCAGGTGGGCGGGATCTTGGTGTCCGCGCGGATCGACCAAGTCGAAAGTGTGTTCGCCGTACCGAGCCGAATCTCGAGCACCTGGGGCGGCTCGCTCGTCGACATGGTGCGCGCGACGCGCATCCTCGAAATCATCACCCAAGATCGCTTGCTCGAGAACACCGCCGCGCGCGGCGGCGAACTCCGCGGCGGGCTCGAAGCGCTGGCGGCGCGCATGCCCGAGCTCTCGAATGCGCGCGGACTCGGCGCTTTGTGCGCCATCGATCTGCCGAATACCAAACTCCGCAATCAAATCGTGAAGCGCTGCTTCGCCGAAGGCTTGATCGTGCTCGCGTGCGGGCCGCGCTCGATTCGATTCCGACCGTTTTTGTGCGTCGATTCGCCGAGCATTCGTCAGTGCCTCACGCTCTTCGAGCGCTCGCTACGTGGCGTACTCAGCGAAGCGGCCTGAGCCGGCTCACTCGCGCTTGTCAGGCAGCGCGGACGGAGCCGCCTCTGACGGAGCCGCGACTTCACTCGTCTTGACTCCGCGAGCCGCGAGCTCATTGCGCATCCGATCGCCGACGGACTGCGCCAAACGCCCGAGGATGTCCGGCACGTCCGCGAGCAGCGCGGACCAAGCGCTATTTTCATCACCCTCGACGGTGAGTAAGTGCGCATGGCCTTGCTTGCTGATCGCGATCACGGCGACTGGATCGATTTCGACCGCGCCGCCCGCGCCGTGCCCGCCGGATTTTCCACCCATCTTGCCGCTCTTGGCGCCCGCCGTCGCGCTGCCGGCGCCGAAAGCGATTTTCAAGCGATGGATCGGGATCACGGTCGCGTCGCCCGCTTGCTGCGGCTCGCCGACAATCGTCTCGCTCTTCGAGATGCCGTGCACACCCGAAAGCAAACTATTCACGATCTCGCCGATCTTGGATTCGCTCATGACGGCTCTGTCGCTCGCTTGGCAAGCCGGGCGCTCCGTCGCGCCTCGGATCTTTCCTTTAGCACGAATCGCACGAACCAGAGCAGGAGCCGGCCCGGCCAAAGCTTGAACGTGCCATCGGCCGCGAGCGCTACGCGATCTTCGGACTCCCAGCCCGGCGTTTGACGGATCTCGCACGACGCGGGCAGCACGCCAGACAGCAGATAAAGTGCGGCCAAAATCCTTCCGGTCAACGCCACATCCCGGAACGAGTAGCCGACTTCGACGATCAGCGACTCGATCTGAAAAATGCGCTCGGCCTGCCACCACGAGAGCAGCGCCTCGAACGGATCGAGCGAGCGAAACAAACCGGAAAGCGCGCGTTCGATCCGCGTCAGCGGCGCATGTGTTTCTGCCTCCGGCTCGGTCGGCGGCGCGTCGACACGCGGCTTTTTGCGCCTTTGCCAGCGCGAAAGCGGAACGCGCGCGAGCTGTTTGCCGAACACGTGACACGTCACGAACGGCGCGACGCCATGCGCCGCGATCGCGCCGAACGCAAGCGGGCCGACGCCGACACCGCAAGCAATTGCCCAAGCACCACTCGGCTCGGCGTTGCCTTGCACGCTGCTCGTGAGCTTGAGCGGCAATTGCGTGAGCAGCCCGAGCAACACGAGCAACGACAAAAGCAGCGCGAGCCAAAGGAACATCTCCGCGATGCTCCTCGACCGAGCTACTTCTTTTCGCCGGATCCGAGCCGCGGAGTCGCGCCGTTCGGCAAAGCATCCGGCTGCTTCGATGCCGGCAAGATCTCGACGCCCCGGCGCACGACCGCGGTTTTGCCGCGATGAAGCGCGAGCATGTGCGGCACGCCGTCTTCGCCGACGACGACGAATGCGCGCGGTTCGACGACAATCGCGCCGCCTGCTCCGCCGACCTCGGCGTCCGCGTCGCGTTCATCATTTCCGCGCTTGGTCGTCCCGCCGACGTCACCGATCGCGGTGCCGAACGCGATGCTGATCTTGCTGAGCGGCAGCACCTTGGCTTGGCCCGCGTCGCGCACGGTGCCGACGACGCCGTCCGCCTTGGAAACGCGGCCGAGTTCGCCGAGTAGCTCGCTCATCAAGCCTTTGAGATCCATGCGTTCCTCCAAAGAACCACGAGGGACGCGCCTCGTCAAACTCGGTCAGCCGACGGCTTCGTGACTTTTGGCGCGCGGCGCCAAGGTCTCGCGCTAAAGTCGCGGCCGATGAGAGAGCTTACCCTCGGCACGCTGAAAGCGCGCGTCACCGGCGGCATCGATCGCGAAGGCGGCGGAACCGGCCCGGTCGTGATTTTGCTGCATGGGTTCGGCGCGCCTGGCACGGATTTGGTCCCGCTTTGGCGCGAGCTCGCCGTCCCGCACGAAGTGCGCTTCGTGTTTCCCGAGGCGCCGCTCGACCTCGGATTCGGCGGCCGGGCTTGGTGGCACATCGACATGGCACGCCTCCAAGAACGCTACGAAGAAGGCAATGTCTCGGGCTTGATCGACGAAGTTCCTGTGGGTTTGGGGGCAGCGCGGGACGCGGTGCTCGGCATGCTGGACTCACTCGAGCGCGATTTCGCGGCCCAACCCGAGACGACGCTGCTCGGCGGATTTTCCCAAGGCGCCATGATCGCGACCGACGTCGTCTTGCACAGCGAACGGAAGTTCGGTGCGCTCGCCGTACTCAGCGGCACGACCATCACCTACGACGAGTGGCTGAAACTGATGCCGGCGCGCCGCGGGCTCCGCGTCGTGCAAAGTCACGGCCGCGCCGATCCGGTGCTGCCATTTGCGCTCGCCGAGCGCTTGCGTGACGATTTCAAGGCTGCTGGCTTGAACGTCGATTTCGTACCATTCAACGGCGGACACACCATCGCGCCGGGCGCACTCGACGCGCTCACCAAAGTGATCTCGGATCTGGCAGCGGCGAAGTAGCCCATGAAAATCGCCGCAATCGATATCGGCACGAACTCCGTGCACATGGTCGTGGTCGAGGTGAATCCCGAACACGGGCTCAGCGTCATCGACCGCCAAAAGACGATGGTTCGCCTCGGCCAAGGCTTATTCGGCACGATGCGCCTGAGCGAACGCGCGTTCGCTGACGGGCTCGACGTGCTGCGCCGCTACGTCAAATTGGCCGAGAGTCGCGGCGTCGAAGAAGTGCTCGCAGTCGCGACCAGCGCGACGCGCGAAGCCGAAAATGGCACCGAATTTTTGGACGCGACATTTCGCGAAACCGGCGTTTTGCCGCGCGTGATCTCCGGCACCGAAGAAGCCCGGCTGATATTTCTGGCCGTGCGCCACGCGCTCGACATGCAAAAAGAGCGTGCGCTGGTGCTCGACATCGGCGGCGGCAGCGTCGAACTTTCGCTCGGCACCCAAACCCAAGTGCTGATGAACGAAAGCCTGCGCCTCGGCGTGCAGCGCTTGCTCGACCATCACGGCACGTCCGCGCCGCTGACCATGCGCGAGCTGTACGAGCTGCAAGGCTACGTGCACGGCGCGGCCGCCGAAGTCATGTCGCAAGCGCACAAGCTCGGCTTCGATCGCGTGGTCGGCACTTCGGGCACGATTCGCACGCTCGGCGAGGCCGCACACCTCGCGACCGGAGGTACCGCCTGGCGTTCGCTCAACGCGCAGACCGCAAAGAAGCGCGACATTCGCGACCTCACGCGCCGCTTGGTCGAGCTCGACTCGGTGAAACGAGCCAAAATCGAGGGCATCGGCGAGGCACGTGCCGACACCATTCACCTCGGCGGCGTGCTGCTCACGGAATTGCTGGAGATGGCCGAAGTCGAAGAGCTCACGCTCTGCGACGCGTCCCTGCGCGAAGGCGTGATTTGGGATTTCCTCGAGCGTCACGGCCGCGCGCCGACCACGCACGCGCCGATCCCCGATCCGCGTCGGCGCAGCATCGTCGAGCTCGCGCGCAAATACGAACGCGACGATCCACGCGAACATCACATCGCGCGTCTCTCGCTCGAGCTGTTCGATCAAACCGTCGAAATTCACGGCTTCGGCGCCTACGAACGCGAGTTACTGGAATATGCCGCGCTGGTGCACGGCGTGGGCCGTCAAATCGGCTATGCCGATCGCCACCGCCACTCGCGCTACATCGTGCGCAACTCCACTTTGCGCGGCTTCACCGAAGAAGAAATCGAGCTACTCGGCTTGCTCGTGCTCTATCACCGCGGCGAACGCCCCAAAAAAAGCCACGAACGCATCGCTCGCCTTGAGACCGAGCAGCAGCGCTTGGTCAAAGTGCTGTCCGCGATCTTGCGCCTTGCAGTCGCGCTCGATCGCGGCCACAGCCAGCTGGTCAAGCGCCTGCGTTGCTACATTTTCCCGACGCGGCTCGACATCGTCGTCGACGGCCCAGGCGATCTCGAGCTCGAACTGCTCGCCGCGCGCGACAAACTCGAGCCGCTCGCGCGCGCCTTGCGCCGCGAGATCACGATCGACCGCAGCGCGCCGTACAGCGCGAGCGACGGCGTGGTCCGCAATTGATTTTTTGATTTTGATGGTCACGCTTCGCGTCGAAGGCCGTCACAGCCTTCGGCGTCGCGCCGCGGCTTTCGAGCTCTCGCGCATCAGATCGTGAGCACGAGCGCACCGCTGACGGCACCGTTCCGCAAGTCGGAGAGCGCGCGGTTCGCGTCGCTGAGCGGGTAGCCCTGAACCTGCGAGCGCACCGGCACGCGCGGCGCGAGCTCCAAAAATTCGACGCCATCTCGGCGCGTCAAATTCGCGACCGAGCGCAGCGCGCGCTCGCCCCACAAAAGCTCGTACGGAAACGACGGAATGTCGCTCATGTGAATGCCCGCGCAGACCACGCTGCCGCCCTTGCCGACGGCGCGCAACGCGCGCGGCACGAGCGTGCCGGCGGGCGCGAAAATGATCGCGGCGTCCAAGGTCAAAGGCGGCGCCGCGTCCGAGCTGCCCGCCCAAGTCGCGCCGAGCTTCTTCGCGAACTCTTGGTTGCGCGTGTCACCCGGCCGGGTGAATGCGTAGACTTTGCGCCCTTGAAATATCGCGACTTGCGCGATGATGTGCGCCGCAGAGCCAAACCCATACAAACCAACGTGTTCCGCGTCGCCGGTCATGCTGAGCGCGCGATAGCCGATCAATCCCGCGCATAGCAGCGGCGCCGCCTGCATGTCCGGGAAAGAGCCAGGCAGCGGCAACGCGAAGCGCTGATCGGCCGCTGCGTACTCGGCATAGCCGCCGTCGATCTGGTAACCGGTGAATTCCGCGCGGTCGCACAGATTCTCGCGATCCTTCAGGCAATACTTGCAGTCACCGCACGCGCGGCCGAGCCAAGGCACGCCGACGCGCTGCCCCTCCGTGAAACCCTCAACGCCGTCCGCCATCGCCACGATCGTGCCGACGATTTGATGCCCCAACACGAGTGGCAGCTTTGCATCCGCCAGCTCGCCGTCGAGCACGTGCAAATCCGTGCGACAAACGCCACACGCACGCACGCGAATGAGCAACTGACCGTAGCCCAGGCGCGGGATCGGCATGCGTCGTTCGACCAAGGGTTCGCGCGGTGCCTCGAGCACCATGGCGCGCATTGAGTTTTCCAAACGTGCTCCCTCTGGCGTGCGCAGCCACGCCGAACTCGAAGCATGACACCTGCTGAAAGCGGACCAAAGCAAAGCTGCTGTTGCGTGTCGCCACAGCGCGCTAAGGCTCGAATCTACAAAGGGAAATGAGCCGATATCGGCAGCGTTTCCGAGCCCCTGCTCGAGGCCGCCGCGAGTGGCACGGCCGTCGACTCCATGCGCTGCGCGTGGTACGCGCCGAAGCCCGATTTTTTGCTCGAGCCCTGCCCCGCCCGATGGCCGAAATCCCCACCGCACCCGATCCCGATCTCGACCGCATCACCACCGAGGAAGAGCGCTGTCTCGCCAAAGTGAGCGATCACTTGGAGAACCGCGTTCGCGAACAAGCCCCCAAGGTCAGCGCCGACTACGACGCCCAGCTGCTCGATCTTCGCGATCAGATCGCGACCGCGCGACTCGAAGACGTACCGCCACTGCTCGAACAGATGGAGCGCTTGCACATTTTGTCGACGCGCCGGCGCGAAGCCACTGAAGTGCACGTCGATCCCAAGTCGCCCTACTTCGGTCACTTGGCGCTAGAAGAGAACGGCAAAAAACGCGATGTGCTGATCGGTCGCGGAACCTACCTCGATACGCGCTCGGGCGTGCGCATCGTGGATTGGCGCGACGCGCCAGTGAGCCGCCTATTTTATCGCTACGAAGAAGGGGACGGCTACGACGAAGTGTTCGGCGAGCGCGAAGTTTCGGGCACGGTGACGACCCGGCGCAGCTTGACGATCGTCGACGGCGCGCTGCGGCGAATCAGCGCGCCACAAGGCGCATTCGCGCGCCGAAGCGGCGGTGAATGGCGCCGTCTCGACAGCAACTCGACGAAGCTCGCGGGTGGCGCCGGGACCGCGACGCGCGCG
>DATATR010000358.1:0-2666 GCA_036268695.1 Polyangiaceae bacterium
TTCAAATCGAAGGCCACGAAGCGACCGAGCAAGTGCGGACTCTCGCTGACCCACAAGATGCGACGCTTCGTGTCCATGACCACGCCGTGCGTGGCGATCAACGCGTTGATCGCCGAACGATCGCCGAGCGCGAGCCGCGCATCGCCGACCCCGTCGCGATCGCGCAGCATGTCGACCGCGTCGCGCACGGCGTCCGGCGGCGACACGTGCCTCGGAACGCGCGACAAAAGCTCGTCGCCCCGCGCGCGCCGCGGCAAAGTCGAAGTCTTGGCGCGCACAGCGAGGTTTTTTGGATCTTCGGCGCTGGGGCCTTCGAAATGATTCGTGGTCACGGCCTTGGCCGGCAAATAGCGCACGAAATTCGGCTTTCCGGGCACGCGCTCGACGACCGCCGCGCGCCCCTGTGCGTCGTTCAAAATCACGATGTGGCTCACCATCGCCGGCTGCTCCGCGAGCGCGGCGATCGCTTCGTCGCTCGAATGCGCGGTCGAGAGCACTCGACGCAACGCGTGCACCACCGGTTCACCTTCGGCTTGCGGCGTGCCACCGCGCGCGCCGTGCACCACGACCGCGACGCCCTCCGCGTTCATGCCGCTGACCACGCCGACCAGGCCAGGCCAAGCCACCGAAGCAAACGGGATCTGCCGATCTTCGCGCACGAAGAACACGGCCTTGTGCCGATCGAATACCTCGTCGACCTCGAAGTCGAAGGCGCGCGCCAGGATGCCGCCGCCGCCTTCGAGTTCATCTCCACCGAACGTGACCGTGGTGCAGCCGATCAGCGGCGAGTGCTCGAACGAGAGCGCCATGTCGTAAAGCGCATTCAAGTAGACGAAGCGTTGATAGGTCGGGAAGATACCCGCGTACGGATCGGGTTGAAAACCGCGGGCGCCGGCCGCGATTTCCGTGCGCCGCGCGAGGCTCATGCCGCGATCGACGTGCGCATAGCGGAGCTCCGCCAAATCCAAGAGCAAGTGCCGAAACAGCGGGTTTGACACTTGCTCCTGAAAGCGACCCAGCAAAATGCCCTCGTTCTCGACCATTTCCGGGTAGAGCAGGCGCGCGTGTTCGTAGCCGATTTGCGCGGGCGTGCCGCGGAGCCCGACTTCCAAGATTTTCCCGCGCGAAAGCAGATACGAGTCGCCGAAGCGACGTAAATTCGCGCTCGGATGTGTGGGCTCGCCGCGGCGCAATTCGAGCTCGGGGGGCGTGAGCCGCGCACGCGCGCCGACCCAGAGGTGAAATCCGGTTGCCAGCGATGCGAGCGCGAGCACCGCGATGCCGAAGCCCTTGAGCGCGCGGCGGACGGCCATCAGCGTTGCCTCGGCGCGGTCGCGAGCGTGAATAGCACGCGATAAACGATGCGCGCCGGATCGCGCACGCTATGAAAGTGCGTCACGCGTTCGCGTTCCGGTGGGTAGATCACGCGCACGGGCAGCTCCACGATTTGCCAGCCGAGGCGCACCGCGCGCAAGATCACTTCGGCTTCGAAGCCATAGCCGGAAGCGCGGCTGCCGAGCGTGAGCGTTTCGGGCAGCGGATAACGGCGCAAGCCGCATTGCGTGTCGGACAGCGTGCGGCCGAGCGCGAACGACAAAAAGCGATTGGAAAAGCCGTTCGAAAATCGATTTTTTTTCGGCGCGCCGTCGCGCGCCAAATCGCGCACGCCGAGCACCAGCGCTTCGCGCGGCGCCGCGCACCGTGCGACGCGCACGGCTTCTTCGGCCGGGTGTTGGCCGTCGGCGTCGACGCACACGGCGGCGCTTTCGCCGAGCTCGGCGAGCGCGGCAAACCCGCTGTTCAGCGCGGCGCCTTTGCCGCGATTGTGCGCATGCCGAACCACGCGCGCGCCGGCGCTGACTGCGGCTTCACTCGTGCCGTCGCGGGAGCCGTCGTCGACGACGACAATCGGTGCTGTCGTGTTTTGGCCGAGCTCGCGCCGTAAATCGCGGACCACCGCGGCGACGCTATTTGCGGCTTCATACGCCGGAATCACGAACCCGACTCTCACGGCGGCGCAGCGTATCTCAATTCTGCCGGCACGCACTGAATCGGCGCCGACACGAGTTGCGCGCTTCTGCTACAAGCCGAGCCGTGGAGCCGTTCGACCCGAAGACTCTGGCCGACCTCAAGTTTCGCGCTAAAAAGCAGCTGCGCACGCGCATGCGCGGCCTGCGCGCTGCGCATCCGGAAGCGGTGCTCGCACTGGCGTCCGCGCGCGTGGTCGAGCGCGTGCGCGAGCTAGCGGCGTTTCGCGCGGCGCGCAGCGTCGGTTTGTTTTGGCCCATGCTCGAGCGGCACGAGCTCGACGTGCGCCCACTCGCAGAAGCCGCGCTCGCCGCGGGTAAGCGCATTTTTTATCCGTACTTATTGCCTAAGGGGGATGGCTTCGAGACTGGGTTTCGCGCGATCGCGGACGTGAGCGAGCTTGGCGAGCGCGGGCAACGTTTTTTCGAGCCGCCGCTCGCTCTGCCACCGGCGGAGCGCGGCGAAATCGAGTTTTTGGTCGTGCCCGCGCTGGCTGCGTCGAGTGACGGACATCGCTTGGGATATGGCCGCGGATTTTACGACGCGACGCTGCCCGACTTTTGTCCGCCGGCGAAAGCCGCGATCGTGATTTGCGATTTTCAATTGCTCGGCGAATTGCCGGTCACCGAAAATGATCG
>DATATR010000359.1:0-10516 GCA_036268695.1 Polyangiaceae bacterium
CAAATTTTTGAAGCTCGACGCAACGCAGGTCTCGAAAACTTATTTACGCCGACTGCGCGAATGGCGCGCGCTCGCCGACGGAGACCCAGGACCTTGAACGCGAAGGAAGAGCGCGGGCTCGACCTGCCGCGCGACTCCGCGTTCACGATCGCCGTCTTCGTGGTCGCGCTGTTGCCGCGCTTGTTCGTGGCCATCGCTTGGGCGAAAGAACCGGTTTGGGACGGACACTACTATCACTTCGGTGCCGAACGCATCGCGCGCGGCCTCGGCTACTCCGAAGACGTGCTCGCGCACGGCCAACTGCTCTGGAAGCCGTGGGTGCACTACCCGGTGGGTTACAGCGCGCTGCTCGGCTTCGTGTACAAGATCTTCGGCAGCGAACTCGTGGTCGCGCCGGTGGTGAACGCGCTGACCGGCGCGCTGCTCGCCGTGGTCGTGCATCGTCTCGCGCGTTATTACGTGAGTCGCGAACGCGCGCGCATCGCGGCCGGGCTGACCGCGCTGCATCCCGGACTCATCGCCTATTCCGCCGCGGTGATGACCGAGCCGCTCGCGGCGCTCTTGATCTTGAGCTCAGCGCTCGCGGCCCTGCATTTTCGCGGGAAATGGCAGGCCATTGTTTTTGGGGGTGCCTTGCTCGGTGTGGCCACGCTCGTTCGACCGTCGAGCCTCGTCGCGGGTCCGCTTTTGTTTTTGACTCAGCCGCGGCCCTTTTGGCACGCAGTCGCGCGCGCGGCGGCTGCGACCGCGGTGGCACTCGTCGTCGTCATGCCCTGGACGATTCGAAATTGCGCGCGTCTCGACGGCTGCGCGCTCGTCTCCACCAACGGCGGCTGGAACCTCGCGATCGGCGCGATCACCGAAACCGGTCGCTTCCAAACGCTGCGCGCCAAAGACGGCTGTCCGATCGTCACCGGCCAAGTACAACAAGATCGCTGCTGGGGTGAAATCGGACGCGCGAAAATCATGGCCAACCCGGCGCACTGGCTCGGCCTCGCGCCGCTCAAGCTCGCACAGACCTTCGATCACGAATCATTCGCGATCGAGTACCTGCACGAAGCCGATCCCGATTCTTGGCCCGAGCCGCGCCGCGTCGCGGCCCGAGATTTGCTCACCGCATTTCATCGCCTACTGATGGTGATCGCGGCGTTCGCGGTCGTGGCATGGCCGCGCTGGGAGAAAAATAAGTCGGCGGAGACCGCGTTTTACACCCAGCTCGGGCTCGGCGTGCTGTTTCTGGGCATCGGCCTTTACGCCGCCCTCAGCGACAGTCATCCGTTTTACGTGTTCGCGCTGCTCGCGCCGTTCGTCGCGTTGCTCGAGTTGCCCGGTCGCCGCTCGCAGTACGAAGCGGGCAGCTTTTTGCTCGCGCTGCTCGCCGCGACCGCGCTCACGCACGTGATCTTCTTCGGTGAGGATCGCTATCACTTAGTGGTGACGCCGGTGCTGTGCATCCTCGCTGCCGCCGCGTTGCGTTCGTCGAGCTCCGCGGTAACGAAGCTCACGACACGGTGAGCGGACCCTCGCTTTCGCCGAGCGCGCGATGGCGCCGTTCGAGCTCGAGCGTGACGTCGCCGGTGCGGCCGCTACCGATCGCGCGCCCGTCGAGGCTGCGCACACCGACAACGCCTGCGCCCGAGCCGGTCAAAAATACTTCGTCCGCCGCAAACAAATCGCGCCGACCGAGCGATCGTTCGACGACCGAAAAACCGAGCTCGCGCGCAATTTCCATGACCGCACCACGGTTGATGCCTTCGAGACAGCCGTCGAGCGGCGGCGGCGTCACGAGCTCGCGGCCACGTAGCGCAAAAATATTCGCGACCGCGGCTTCCGCGACGTGCCCGCGCTGGTTGAGCAGCAACGCTTCGTCCGCGCCTTGCCGCTTGGCTTCCTGCTTGGCCAGCGCCGAGCCGAGATAGTTCAAGGTTTTGATCGCGACGTCCTGCACGTCCGGGTTCGGACGACGATGGCTCGACGTGATCATGGTGAGCCCCAGCGCACGCTGTTCGGCGCTGAACAAACCAATCTCGGCCACGATGCAGATCAGAGTCGGCTTTTCGCACGTCGTGGGATCGACGCCGAGCGGACCTTCACCACGCGTCGCGAGCAAGCGCACGTACGCTTCTTTCTGTCCGAACGCGCGCACCGTCTCCATGACGATGCTGCCGATCGCGCTCGTAGTGAACGGCAATTCGAGCCCGATCGCCCGCGCGCCGATCGCGAGCCGTGCCAAGTGCCGCTCGATGCGAAACACGCGACCGGCGCGCACGCGAATGCCTTCGAAGAGCCCGTCGCCGTAAAGCAGGCCGTGATCGAGCACGGACAGCTTCGCGTCTTCGTCTTTCACCAATTGCCCATCGATCGAGACTACTTTTTTCATTCGAACCTCGCTCAGCTTCCCAAACTCTTCGACACCCGCCCTGCGACCGCGCGGGTGACGGAAATGGCTTTTTTCAGGCCTGCGCCACGCAAACGCACCGAGGGCCCGGCGCACGTGACACAGCCTTGGAGCTCACCGTGCAGCGACACGGGCGCCGCGATCACGGTCAGCCCCGGGATCCATTCGGCATCGTTCACGTCGTAGCCGCGCTCGACAGCGCGTTTCACCCGAGCGGCCGAAACAGCGCGCGCGCTCGGGTTGCCCGCGAGGAGCTCGGGCGCAAAACCCATGTACAAGCGCCCGCTCGCCGTCACGTCGACCGGCACTTCGGCGCCTACGTCGGGCGCGACGCGCAGCATGCCGCTCCCTTCGACTTTGCTCAGCACGACGAGCCGTCCAGCGCGCGCTTTGACCAAGAAGAACGTCTCGCCGAGTTCGCGTGTGGCTCGCTCGAGCTCGAGTTGCGCGGCGCGCACGATCGGTTCGAGCGCGAGCGCCCCGAGGCCGAGCCGAACCAAACCGATGCCGAGCGCATAACGGCCATCGACCTGTTGCTCGACGAGCGCCGCGCCGAGCAACGAGGCCAGCAAGCGATGCGCAGTCGGCTTCGGGATGCCGAGCGCGCGCGCCAGCTCGCCAAGCGCGAGCGGCGCCTTGGCTTGGTGCAGCACTTCGAGCACGCGCAGCGCCTTGTCGACGGTGCCCGAAGTGGCGATCGAGGCCGATGTGTGCCGTTCCATTATTCGGAATACCGTTTCATTATTAATTTAGCGCAAAACGATGCTCCTGCCAGCGCGTCCGCTGTAAGCCAGCCGCGAAGCGCGTGTTCTTCCGCTAAAAGAACATGAAAATCGAGCGCGCGGACGCGCTGCTCAGCGTCTCGGCGCTGAACTCTCGGAAGCCGCAGCGCGACGCCGAAGGCTTTGACGGCCTGCGACGTGGCGCGTGACCATCAATAAAAAAACTTCGAGCGCGAGTCGCGACGGTTCAGGGTTTTGCGGTTTTGACTGGGTCGTGCCAGCGGCTGCCCGGCGCGAGCAAGCGATTGGCGTCGCCAGGCCCCCACGAGCCCTTCTCGTATTCGTAGATCGGCGAGGCGTTGCCGAGGATGGGTTCGACGATGCGCCAGGCGGCGATCACGCCGTCTTCGCGCGCGAACAGGTTTTGATCGCCTTTCATCGCGTCGCCGATCAGGCGTTCGTAGGCGCCCATTTCGGTCGCGGTTTGGCTCGAGAGGTAGAGCTCGACGTTGTCGCCGGCCATGGCTTCGCCGGGATGTTTCGCGCGCGCGCCGATCGCGATTGCGAAATCCGGACCGAGTCGGAAGCGTACGTAGTTGGCGCGTTCGGCGAGCGGCTCGGAGAAGACTTGGTGCGGCGGGCGATGGAATTCGACCAAGACTTCGGTCGCCGTGACCGGCAGATTTTTGCCGGTGCGCACGTAAAACGGCACGCCAGACCAGCGCCACGAATCGATGTGCAGGCGCAGCGCGGCGAAGGTTTCGACGGTCGAATCGCGCGCCACGCCTTCTTCGCTGCGGTAGCCGCGAAATTGGCCGCGCACGACGTAGTCCGCCGTGAGCGGTCGGATCGCTTTGAAGACTTTGGTCTTTTCATCGCGAAGCGCTTCGCGATCGCCCGCGGGTGGCGGTTCCATCGCCAGGAACGCGACCACTTCGAGCAAGTGATTTTGCACGACGTCGCGGATCGCGCCGGCTTCTTCGTAGAAGCGACCACGACCCGAGACGCCGAACTGCTCGGCCATCGTGACTTGAATGCTGGCGACGTAGTTGCGGTTCCAAATCGGTTCGAACAGCGAATTCGCGAAGCGGAAGTACAAGAGATTTTGTACCGGCTCTTTGCCGAGGAAGTGATCGATGCGGAAAATCGAGGTCTCGGCAAACACGCGGTGGAGCGTGTCGTTCAAGATTTTCGCGCTCGCCAGATCGCGGCCGAACGGCTTTTCGACGACGACGCGCGAATCCTTCGCGAAGCCGGTCGAGCCGAGCAATTCGACGACTTCGGGGAACACGCTCGGCGGGATCGACAGATAAAATAGCGGACGTTTCGCGCCGTTCAGCGCTTCGCGAATTTTCGCGAACAGCTCTGGCGTGCGGTAATCGCCGTCGACGTAACGCAAATTGTCGCTCAGCGTTTTGAACGCGGCTTCATCGACGCCGCCGCCGTATTCCTGCACGCTTTCTTTGGCGCGCACGCGCAGTTTTTCCAAACTCGAGCCGCCGCGCGACACGCCGATCACGAGCCCCGGGTTGTGGCCGCGCTTGATCATGGAATGAAGCGCCGGAAAGATCTTCTTGAACGCGAGATCGCCGGTTGCGCCGAAGAGGACGAACGCGTCGCTGTACACTTCACTCATGACTCAGCTGCCTTTTCCCTCGATGTGCCCGCCGAAGCCGAAGCGCATCGCGGACAAGATTTTGTTGGCGAACTCGGCTTCGCCGCGCGAGCCGAAGCGATCGTAGACCGCGGCGGTGAGCACGTGCGCGGGCACTGATTCGTCGACCGCGGCTTGGATCGTCCAGCGGCCTTCGCCGGAATCCGCGACGCGGCCCGAGTATTCGGCGAGCCCCGGGCTCTTCGCGAACGCGGCCGCGGTGAGATCGAGCAGCCACGAGCTGATCACGCTGCCCCGCCGCCAGAGCTCGGTGATTTCACCGAGGTCCATGTCGTATTGGTAATGCTCGGGGTGTTTGAGCGGGCTGGTTTCGGCGTCGACTTGGCGCACCGCTTTGCCCGCGTTGGCGTGATGCAAGATGTTCAGGCCTTCGGCGTACGCGGCCATGATTCCGTACTCGATGCCGTTGTGAATCATCTTCACGAAGTGACCCGCGCCGACCGGACCGCAGTGCAAGTAGCCGTGCTCGGCCGTGCCTTTGCCTTCGGGGCGATCGGCGGTGCGCGGCGCAGACTCGACCGGCGGCGCGAGCGCTTTGAAAATCGGATCGAGTCGCTCGACCACCGGTTTTTCGCCGCCGATCATCTGGCAGTACCCGCGCTCGCGGCCCCACACGCCGCCGCTCGTACCGACATCGACGTAGTGAAGCTCCTTGGGTGCAAGCTCTTTGGCGCGACGAATGTCGTCTTGGTAATTCGAATTGCCGCCGTCGATCACGATGTCGCCCGGCTCGAGCACCGCGCCGAGCTGCGCGATCGTCGATTCGACGTGCGCCGCGGGAACCATCAGCCAGACAGCGCGCGGCTTATTCAGCTTCTGCACGAAATCCGCCAGTGTGCTCGAACCCGTCGCGCCTTCCGCGACGAGTTTGCTGACGCTGTCCGGGAACACGTCATAAACGACGCATTGATGGCCTTTGTCCATCAGGCGCCGGACCATGTTCGCGCCCATCCGACCGAGACCTACCATTCCGAGTTGCATATTTTTTTTTCCTTCGCGCCTGAGCGTAGCCGCACCAATACGCAAGCGAAGTCACAACATTGTGCCAAGTCGCCGCGCAGGTAAAGCTCGGCGCCCGTTCAGCAAAATGCATTTTGGCACGCGCAAACGGGCTGTTTTCGCGAGGCGTGAAACAACGCGGCGGGCGGCCCTCTGGCCGCGGCGAATAGCAACACTGCGCAGGCGCCCGGGCGGCCAAGCAAGCGCCGAGCAAATCGGGGCTTCAGCGCGCCGCGGATTTTGCCGTTACCTTAGCGAGAGTGGCCGGCGCGACCGGCGCGACAAAGGCAGGGTGATAAGATTCCCGAGCGTCATGCGGCAACGGCCATCAATTTCGCAGCTGAGGCCAACCTGAGCGGCAACGCGAAAACGGTTCGTGCCAAGCGCACCCTTCCGCCGACGGGCGCGGGGCGCGAAGAACTGCGCATCACGCTGTTGAAACCGTACCTCCTGCGGCTGCGTGATGAGCGCGGTGACAACGCCGTGCGCGCGCTACTCGCTACGGTCGGCGTTCCGCCGACGCTCGTGGACGACGACTCGGCCTGGATTTCGATCGCCGCTGCGCGACGCACGCTCGCCGCGCTCGCTACCGCGCTCGGCGAAAATGCGCTCGGCTCGCGCGGCGCGTGGATGACGCACCCCGAAACACTCGGGGCGTACGTGCGCATGTTGCGCGTCGCTTCACTGCCGGAGGATGCATATCGCTACCTGGCGGCGAACTCGGCGGAATCGACGCGCATTGGTTCGTATGAGCTCGTGCATGCGAACCGCAGCAGGGCGGAAATCGTCTATCACCCGCGGCCCGAGCTCGAATCCGAACAAAGCGATCCGCTACTCTGCCTCACGCGCACGGCCGAGCTGAGCTCGGTGCCGCGCATTTGGGGCCTAGGCGACGCGAAGCTCGAACAGAGCGTGTGCCTCGCCAAAGGCGGCACCGAGTGCCGTTACGAGATCAGCTGGGAGCCGCCGCGAAGACGCCGGCTCGCGCTCGGCGCGGCGCTCGGCGGCGTGACCTGCGGCAGCGCGGTTTTGGCATCAGGCAGCCAGCTCGGCGCCGGAATCGCGACGCTGGTCGGCGCCGCGCTCGGCGGCGCGATCGGCAAACTCACCGAGCGCATCGAAGAAGAACGTGCGGCGCGGGTGTTCGAAAAAAATCGCATCGCGGCGCTCGAGCGCGGGCTCGAAGCGCGAGGCCATTTCCGCGAGGCAGCCGGCGATCTCGCCGGTGAGACTTTGGGCGGCAAGTACCGCATCCTGCATCGCATCGGTTCGGGCGGCATCGGCGCCGTGTACGCCGCGGAGCACGTCGGCATCGGCGCGAAAGTCGCGATCAAGGTGCTGCGCGGCGCGGCCGCGGTGGATGCATCCGAGATCGCGCGGCTGCGCCGTGAAGCGCGCGTGCAGGGTTCGATCGAACAACCCAACGTCGTGCGCACACTCGATCTCGACCAAATGCCGGATGGTTCGATTTACGTCGTGATGGAGCTTTTGCACGGCATGAGCCTCGCGCAGCGCTTGAAAGCGCAAGGCCCGGTCGCGCCCGGCTTCGGCATCCCGATGTTCGTTCAGGTCTGTCACGCGCTCAGCGCCGCGCACGCGCTCGGCATCGTGCACCGCGATCTGAAGCCCGGAAATATTTTTCTGTGCGACGACGGCGCGATCAAAGTGCTCGACTTCGGCATGAGCAAGCTCGGCGAAGCCGAATCGCTCACGCAGGACGGCTACACGCTCGGTACGCCCGAATACATGGCGCCCGAGCAATGCATCGGCGCGCCCGTCGATCCGCGCACGGATCTCTATGCTTTTGGCGTATTGATGTACGAAGCCTTGACCGGGGATTTGCCGATTCGCGGGCGCAATCGCCGTGAATTGCTGGAGCTGCATCAGCGCGAAATCCCGCGCCCGCTGCGCGTCGCGCGGCCGGACCTCGACATCCCCGAGCCGCTCGACACGGCCGTGATGCTTTGCTTGAGGAAGCGCGCGGCCGAACGACCGCCGTCGGCGCGCGAGCTCGAGCGCTTGCTCGCCGCAGTGCCGACCGAAGGGCTTTTGCAGGAATATCCGCAATCGGTCGCGCGACAGCGCTTGGCGCAGCCGTCGTCGGCGAACATTCGCTTCGGCGATTGAGCGACTACGGTGCCTTGGCGGCGCGCTGCGCTTTCACGTAGGCGGCGACCGTGCCGAACGGCTCGATCCAAATATTCGTCTTGTGCGCGTCGAGATAGGCGAGCAGGGCTTCATGTGCGTCGGCTTTTACGTCGAGGTAATCGCCGGCCACGCCGTGAAAGGTAAATACGATCCAGCCACCCGCGGCGAGCGCGCGATCGACCCACGAAATCAACTGGGGGCCGTCTTCGTTGCCGAGTGCGGTCGGAATGTCGAAGAGTGACTCGCTCGTCGGGTCGGCCACGCCGGGCCGCGCACTGCGCGCCGCGATGAACGAATCTTCGACGAGCTTGACGTAACTCGTGTGGTTTTCACCGACCCAGGTCGAGCCGCACGGGAACGCGAACACGAACGGCGCTTTTTGCCCGAAGTCTTCGAGCTGCTGAATGTTGTCCGCGATTTCTTTCTGCATGCGATCGAGGTCGTAATCCTGCAGGCCAAAGCCGGGCCTCACCCAACTCTGCGCGCGATCGCAGGGATGATTCATGGTGTGCGAGCCGAGCTCGTGGCCGGCGCTGACGAGGCCGCGATACGCTTCGGGATGTGCCTGCAAATACGGCGAGGCACCGCTCAGAAAAAATGTCGCTCTGAGCGAGTGCTTGGCGAGCGCGGGCACGGCATTGTCGATTTGGCTTTGGATCGCGTCGTCGTAAGTGAGCGAGACGGCGGCGCGCGCGCCTTCGGGCCAAACGAAGGCGTGCGCCGGCGTTGCCGCGACCGCGTTCGGAGCCGCACTCGGCGCAGCTTCGTTCTTCACGCTGGGCCCCGGCGCGATGCAACAGGAGAACCCCAAAAGTAAAAGCCCGAACCAGGTCGAACGCGGGAAAATCACGGCTTCGATTGTAGCCCGGAATGCGCGCTCGGGCGGGCCGAACTCCGACTATGCTCGATGCATGACTCGCACCTTGGCCGATGTCGTCGCCTTGCTCGAACGCTTCGCACCGCTCGCGTTGGCCGAAGATTGGGACAACGTCGGCTTGCTGATCGAGCCGAGCGGCGCGCTCGAAGGCGCCGTAAAGCGCTTGTTTTTGTGCATCGATCTCAGCGAAGCCGTGCTGACCGAAGCGATCGACGAGCGCGCGGATCTGTGCGTGAGCTATCACCCGCCGCTATTCAAAGGCGTGAAGCGCCTGCGCATTTCGGCCGCGGAAGAGCGCGTGATCGTGCGCGCGCTCGAAGCAAAGCTGCCCGTGTATTCGCCGCACACCGCACTCGACGCCGCAGACGACGGCGTGAACGATTGGCTTTTGCGCGGCCTCGGCAGCGGCAAGCGTAGCGCGCTCGTGCCGCACGTCTCGACACGCGGCGCATATAAGTTAGTCGTGTTCGTGCCGCGTTCGCACGTTGCCGAATTGCGAGGCGCGCTTTCGAACGAGCTCGGCGCCGGCGCGATCGGCAACTATTCCGAGTGCAGCTACGAGCTCGACGGCCGCGGTTCATTTTTTGGGAACAAGGGCGCCGAGCCGCAAGTCGGCGCGCGCGGACAGCTCGAATTCGTCGACGAAGTTCGGCTCGAAATGCGCTGCGAAAAATCGGTATTGAAAGAGCTCGCGCGCGTGATCGGCGAGCATCATCCGTACGAAGAACCGGCCTGGGACGTCTATCCGCTCGCGCAAATTCCGAACTCGAAGCTCGGCGCGGGTCGCTTGCTCGAGCTCGATCAGCCGATCTCTTTGCTCGAGGCAGTCGCGCGTTTGAAGGCACATCTCGGCTTGCCCACTCTGCGCGTCGCGAGCAGCGGCAAGCAAGACGCGGGCGCACCGATTCGCCGCGTCGCGATTTGCGCGGGCGCGGGCGGCAGTTTGTTCGAGCGCGTGAACGGCGTCGACTTGTTCGTCACCGGTGAGATGCGCCATCACGACGTGCTCGCGAAGACGCGCGCCGGCGCGAGCGTGATCCTGTCCGAGCACACGCACACCGAGCGCGGCTTTTTGCCGGAATTCGCGGCGCGGCTCAACGAGCTCTCGGGCGGCGAGCTCGACGTGATCGTCTCGGCGCGTGACGCCGATCCGCTGCGCACACTGTGACGACGCGAAGAGAGAGATTCCGACTCGCTGGGCGCGGGCTTTGGTCCTACACTCCGCGCGCCGCCATGAAACGCATTTTCACCTGCCTCGCGCTCGGCGTCGCGGTCGCGCTCGGCGCGGCTTCGAATACTGCAAGCGCATTCACGCACGTCGTCGTGCAAGGCGATACGCTCGCGTCGATCGCCGAAAAGTATTACGGCAAAATCCAATACGAGAAATTCCTGGTCGACGCGAACCTGCTCGAGGTCGAAGGCGGTTCGCCAATCGTGAAAGGGATGCGGCTCGAAGTGCCGTCGGTTGGGCATCGCACGGTGAAGCGCGGGGACACTTGGGAAACGTTGGCGGCCGAGCTGCTCGGTGCCGCGAATCGCTCGGACGTGCTCTCGATCGCGAACGGCTCGAATCCGTGGCTCACGCCGGAAGAAGGCGCGGAGCTGATCGTGCCGTACAATCTGCGCGTGCTCGTGCAAGGCAGCAACGAGACGCTCGTGACGATCGCCTTCAAGTACTACGGCGACATGAACAAGGC
>DATATR010000360.1:0-14647 GCA_036268695.1 Polyangiaceae bacterium
GAGATCACGTCGGTTTCGATCGTGCGAATCACGAACTCGAAGCGTTGGCGAATCTGCTGCACCTCGTGCGGGAAGAGCTTCTTGGCTTTGATCAGCACGTGTTCGCGCACACCGATCTTGCCGAAGTCGTGCAGCACCGAGGCGTACTCGAGCTCGCGCAAGTCTTCGCGTTGCCAGCGCACCTCGCGGTACGGCCCGGTGTCCACACGCTCGACCGCTTGCGCGAGGTACACCGTGAGATCGGCGACGCGTCGCGAATGCCCGCTCGTGGTCGGATCGCGGGCTTCGATCGCGTCCACCGATGCTTTCACGAAGCCTTCGAAGATTTTGCGGATTTCTTGGTATAAAATCGCATTCTCGAGCGCGATGCCGGCTTGCGCGGCGAGCGTGGTCACGAGCTGTTCGCTGCGCTCGTCGAACGGGATCACGCCGCGCTCGAAGTCTTCGGGCGAGAGCAGCTTTTGCTTGGGCTCGCGCTTCTTGTTGATCAGCTGCAGCACGCCGACGACTTCGCCTTTGCTGGTCAGAAGCGGCGTGACGAGCATACTGCGCGTTCGATAGCCGACCTTTTGATCGAACGAACGATCGAAGCCGAAGGGTGAACCCGGCGGCATGTCGTAGACGTCTTCGATGCTGAGCGTTTTTTGTTCGAGCGCCACGTAACCGGCCATGCTGCGCGCGCTGATCGGCATCGAGAATTCGCGCGAATCGAACGATACGGAGTCGTTTTGACTGAGCTTGAAGTGCAGCTGACGGCGCGTGAGCGCCGGATCGTCCCCGTCGACGACGTACATGCTGCCCGCATCGGCGGCGGTGATGAAGCGCGATTTCTCCAGGATCAAATCGAGCAATTTGTCGATTTCGCGCTCGGTCGTGAGTGCGCGCGCGATCTCGATCAATTCGCCGAGCTCGTAGCGGTAGCGGTTGAGCCACTTGCCCCGGCTCTCGCTGCGCGCCTTCACATCCATCAACTCGAAGGCCTGGTGCAATGCCACGAACACTTCTTCTGGCAGAGGCTCGGCCGGCAGCAGCGCGCACAAGCCGAGGTTCAGCGCTTGACTCAGATCCGGGTCGCTCGGTCTTCCGAGTAGAATCAGCCGCGCTTCGATCAACGCGAACTTTTCGCTGAACGGCGCGAGCAGATCGCGACCTTTGTCCCAGACCGTTGCCGGCGCGATGATCACCAGAAATCCGGCGCGCCGCAGCATCAACAAGAGTGGATGCGGACGCGTGAGGATGTCGCCGCTTTGCCCGGGATTTTGCGCGAGCCAGGAGCCGAGCTCGCTGAGCCGGTCCACAGTGCCGCGCGAGAGCGGACTGAGCGCGCGGATTTCCGAGGAAATCGCCGGAAGTTCGGGCACGAGTTCGTTCATCGCTCGCCTTCGGCTGGATTCGAACCCGGCACTGCTCCGCTTGCTTTCGCCTCGCGCGTGGCACGTTCGCGTTCGCGTTCTTGCCGTACTTTTTCGTCGCGTTGCTCGTACGCGACGACGATCTTCTGCACCAGCGGATGCCGCACAACGTCGACATCGCTGAAGCGACAGAACGAAATGCCTTCCACGCCGGTCAGTAGCTCGCGCGCTTCGCGCAGACCGCTGCGCGCTCCCGCCGGCAAGTCGGTCTGCGTGATGTCACCCGTGACGACGGCTTTGGAACCGAAGCCGAGGCGCGTGAGGAACATGCGCATCTGCTCGCTGGTCGCATTTTGTGCTTCGTCGAGGATCACGAATGAGTCGTTGAGTGTGCGCCCGCGCATGAACGCGAGCGGCGCAACCTCGATCTGGCCGCGCTCGCGCAATTGTTCGACGCGCTCGAACTCGAGCATGTCGTTCAGCGCGTCGTACAGTGGGCGCAAATAGGGGTTGACCTTTTCGGCCAAATCTCCCGGCAAAAATCCGAGTTTTTCGCCGGCCTCGACGGCCGGGCGCGCGAGGATGATGCGTTTCACTTTCTTCTGCATCAAGGCCGCGGCAGCCATCGCCATCGCGAGGTAGGTCTTGCCCGTGCCGGCAGGGCCGATGCCGAAGGTGAGGTCGTGTTTGCGAATCGCTTCGACGTATTGTTGCTGCGCCGCGCTCTTCGGGCGGATCGGGCGACGGCGCGTATTGACGATGATCGTGCCGTCGAGCAGCTCGGTCAACGAACGCTCGGGATCGGCGCGAAGCCCGCGAATCGAACCCGCGACGTCGTTCGAATTGAGCTCGAAGCCGCGACCCACGAGCTCCGCCGCGTCCTTCACGAAGCGATGCGCGAGGCGCACGTCGGACTCGGCGCCCAGGAAATGAATGACGTTCCCGCGCAGGCTCACCTCGGCTCCGCTTTGGCGCGCCACTTCGGTCAGAAGGCTCGATTGCGGACCAGACAGCGCCATGAGGACTGCGGTGTTGTCGACCTCGAAACGGTCTGAGTACGGGGTGTCGCTCATCTGCTTTGGGATTGACCTGCTTGAATCGAACTAGGCCGACTTAGATAAGAGGCCCGGCCCAGCATACGCCGCTCGCGCGCGCAGCGCACCGCGCGAAAGCGCGGGATGCGCCGACGCTTCGCTGGATCTGCCGCCGGCGTCACCGCTTTTTTGCCCACTGGCCTCGGTCCCCGGTAACTCGTGAGGACGAATGAGACGCATGGGCAAATGGCTCGGCCTGGCTTCGGCGCTCGGCATCATTGCCGCGCTCGTGCCGGTCGTGCGCGGCAAAGTCAATTTCCAGAGCTCGCTGCGCCGGCTCGAGCACAACGCCCAGGAAATGCCCAAGCTCGACGGGCTCGACTTGATGCGGCTCGATCTCCGGCCACAGCGCGTGATGGCGCCGCTCAGCGAAAATCGTCAAGCGGAGCTCACGCTCGACCCCGTGGTGCAACGCGCGGCCCGCGCGCAAATGCAAAAATTCCGAATTCCGGAGAGTGGCGTCGTGATGATGGAGGTCAAGACCGGGCGCGTCTTGGCTTACGCGAGCTACGTCAACGCAAACGACAAGTTCGACGTCAACGTGCGCGCCGAGGCGCCGGCGGCGAGCGTGTTCAAAGTCGTGACCAGCGCTGCGTTGATCGAACGCGCGGGCCTGAGCGCGGACACCGAGCAGTGCTACCACGGTGGCAAAAGCCGAATCTCACCCGACGAATTGGTGGACGATCCGGTGCGCGACAAATGGTGCGCGACGATGGCGATGGCGCTCGGCCGCAGCTTGAACGTCGTGTTCGCGCGCTTGGCCCAAAAGCACCTCACGCCCGAAGACGTCACGAGTATGGGTGGTGCATTTGGTTTTGGGGTGCCCTTGCCGTTTCCGGTCGCCAATGAGGCGCCACAGATCAACATTCCCGAGGATCCGCTGGAGTTCGCCCGCAGCTCCGCCGGATTTTGGAACACGACGCTGTCGCCGCTCGCGGCCGCCGAGCTCGCGCAAACCGTCGCCAACGGCGGCGCCGCGCTCGAGCCGCGGATCGTCGCGGCCGTCTACAAAGGCCAAGACGAACTCTGGAAAGACGAGCGCCCGCCGCGCGTGCTCCGCCGCGCCGTGAAACCCGAAACCGCCGCCGAGCTCACCAAGATGATGCGCGAGACCATCGACAATGGCTCCGCGTTCAAGAGCTTCCACGACGAACACGGCACGCCGTACCTGCCCGGCATTCAAGTCGCCGGTAAGACGGGCACGCTCACGCGCTATAAGGACAACCGCTACTACACCTGGTTCATCGGCTTCGCCCCCGCCGACAAACCCGAAGTAGCCATCTCCGCGCTCGTGGTGAATAACCCGAGCTGGCAAATCAAAGCGGCGATGCTGGCTCGTGAAGTACTCCGCGCGTACTTCGCCGAGCACGGCGCGAAGGGTGTGACTCCGCCGTCCTAGTCGCTAAACGGCAAAAATTCCGCAGCGAAGCGTCGCTGCGCGCTCGCGACCGCGGCTCGCTCTGACACGAATGTCAGCGTGTGTGCCGGAATTTGCCAGCGCAAATCCGAACGAGATTGAACACAACGCCGAGAACGCGCGTCCAATTCGCGGCGCGGCGTTGCCCGTCTCGCACTGGCTCACGCCTTGCAGTGCGCTCGAGCATGCGGCGGCGGAGCGAGTCGTGGATCGCGTTAGCGGCGACGTTGGCGGCGTGTTCGTCAGCGCTCGACGACGGTGCTTTGTCGACTCCGCGGGGTACGTCGAACACTGGAACTGGTACCAGTAGTGGGGGGACGGCGTCGCTAGGGGGGCCTAGTTCCGGTGGCACGAGCTCGACGGTCGTGCCACCGGAACAAGAGGCGGATCAGAGCTTTCGCGCGCCGGTCGTGAGTGGGCGCTGGGTTTGGACCGCGAATCCGGACACGGGCAAGGTCGCGATCATCGATGCAAAAACCTTCGGTGTGCGTCTCGCGGATGCCGGCCAAGCTCCCACTTATCTGACCGCGCTGCCCACGGCGCCGAACCAGAGTCGCGCACTCGTGATCAACGCGAAGAGCAACGACGCAACGCTGCTCAGCGCGACCGATACGGGACCGATCACTGCGTCTTCGCCGATCCCGCTACAACCAAACGCCAACACCTGGACAGTCAGCGCGAGCGGTCATTTCGCGATCGCGTGGACCGATACCACCGGTTTGATGCCCGACCCTGCACAGGCTTTTCAAGACATCTCTGTCGTGGACCTGAGCACGAACACGCCGCTGGCGACGCGGCTCGTGGTTGGGTTTTTGCCGTCACGCGTGTTCGTCGAAGACGACGAAAAAATGGCGTTCGTCGTCGCGACGAGCGGCATCAGCGTGATTGATTTGGACGGTGCAGCCAAACCGCGCGTGCTGCGCGAAGTGCCAGTGAGCGACAACTTGAACGAAGACGCGACCACGCGCGACGTCTCGGTGCTGCCGGACGGCAGCTACGCGCTCGTCCGCCACGACGGCAGCGCAATCATCACTCTGGTAAAGCTCGCTGACGGCACGCGCGAAGAGGTGACTTTGCCCGGGCCCGTCACCGATCTGGATTTGGTTTCGGACGCAAAGTCGGCGCTCGCCGTCGTGCGTGGCGACCCATTTGCACCGACCGGTGCCGCTGGCGCGAGTGGCAGCGATTCGGACGCAGGCGACGGCGACGCGAGCGCGAGTGACGACGCTGGCACGAGCAATTCCGATGCGTCCGCGTCGGACGCGGCGCTGGCTGACGGTTCAACGGCCGAGGGCGGCGCGCCCAATGGCAGCCCCGCGAACCCGAGCTCGACGCTCGCGATTCTGCCGCTGCCCGGTATTTTCAGCGCGCCGACGAGCTTTCAGACAATTTCGATCGACGAGATCTTCGGCCAAGTGGAGATCGCACCGCAAGGCACCGAAGCGCTGCTCTTCACCAACGCCATCGCGAACACGCATCTCACATTGCTCGAGACCGCGCCCGGAGCAACCTTCGGCGAGCACCGTACCATCGACGTACACGGCGACGTGAAAGACGTATTTCCGTCTCCAGATGGCGCGTACGCGATCGCTTCGCTGGTTCCGAATGGCACCACGGGCAAACCGGGCTTTGCTGTGGTGCCCGTTGGCAGCACGTTGCCGACGCACACGCAAACCACCGAAGCGCCCGTATTCGCGGTCGCACAAACCAGCTCGCCGGCTGCGCGCGCCATCATTACGGTCAGCGACGACGCGGCGAATTTCGCGGCCTATGTGGTGCGCATGCCGGAACTGGTCGTCGATCGTGTGAGCCTGCCGAGCCGTCCGCTCGCTGGCGCGACTGGGCTCGTGCCGGATGCAGGCATGGCTTACATCGCCGAATCCTACCCCGAGGGTCGGATCACGTTCATCGATTTGGACACCGGCGTGCCGCGCACGATCACCGGCTTCGAAATCGCGTCGAAGGTCGTTGATGGCAACTAACTTTCGTTTGATCGCTCGTCGCGAAGGGGTCGCACTGGCGCTGCTTGCCTCGACCTGGTGCGCATGCAGTTCGAGCGCAGACGCCCAAGCCGATGGCGCGTTCGGTGGCCCGCCAGTCGTGAGCGTCGGCGGTTCGAGCGCGACTTCTCCTGGTGCCAGCGGTGGGAGCTTCAACATCGGAACGGGCGGTACCTCCGCGTTGCCGCCGGAAATGGAACTCGACACGACGTTCCGCGCACCCGTCGCGACGGGGCGCGTGCTCTGGAGCAGCAATCCGGACAGCGGCCGAGTCGCGCTGATCGACGCGCAGACGTTGAAAGTGCGCATGACCAACGCGGGCTTCGGCCCGACCTATCTCGCGGCCGTGCCGAGCGAGGACGGTACGGATTCTGCGATCGTGCTCAACGTCGGCAGTCACGACGCGAGCTTCATGCAAGCGAGTGCGGATCAAATCGCGGTCACTGCCATCCCAACCAACAGCGGCGATAATTCCTGGGCAATCAGCCGCGACGGTCGCTTCGCGATCGCCTGGACCGATGCAACGCAAGTTCAGGGCACGCTCGATCCCAGCGATGGCCTCTCCGAGCTCACCGTGATCGATTTGAGCGCGATGCCGCCGGCGAGCACGCGCCTCAGCGTCGGCTTTCGCCCGAGCCAAATCGTGTTCGACGCCACGGACGCACACGCTTACGCGGTCGTCGACGAAGGCATCAGCATCATCGATTTGAGCGGAACGCCGCTGGTTTCGTCGTTGGTCACGCTGAGCGCGCCCGGCACCTCGGCGCGCGATGTGAACATTTCGCCCGACGGCAGCTTCGCGGTCGTGCGCGTCAACGGCAACCCCAAGATCGACGTCGTCGATTTCACGTCCGCGGGTAGTGTGACCCAAACCGTGACGCTCGAGTCGGATGCGACGGACCTCGACTTGAGCGCGGATGGCACGGTCGCGACCGCTGTGCTCGGAAACGACAATCCGCCCAAGGTCGTGCGCTTCCCCGTGCCCAATCCGGGTGACCCGAGCGCATTCGCGACGGTCGCAATTCCCGGCGAGCTCGTGCGCAGCGTGACCCTCGCGCCCAACGACCAAATCGCGCTCTTGTACGCCAACGCCGTGCCGAGCAGTGATCTCACGCTGCTCGACGTCTCGGGTAGCGCCGGCTTTCGTACCGTCGATCTCAAAGGCGCGGTGCAGAAAGTGTTCGTCTCGCCGGACTCGAGCGCCGCGATCGCGCTCCAGTTGCCGCCCGCGGGCAGCACGGAAAAAGGCCTATTCAGCATCGTCCCGACGGACGTGAGCGCGAGCTCGGCGCGGCCGCCGGAGATCGTGGGCACCGATGCCGTCCCGCAAGACGTCGCGTTTTCGAGCCCCGACGTCGGTAAGGCGCTCGTCACCGTTCACGACAGCGCGAGTACGGTGCACGGCGTGTACGTGATTGGGCTTGCCAATCTGGAACAGAATTTCGTTCCGCTCGCGAGCGCGCCGCTCCCCGGCGCGACCGGTATCGTGCCGGACGTCAAAGTCGGCTTCGTGGCGCAACAGCATCCGGAAGGGCGAATCACCTTCATCAATCTCGACACCGGTGTCACGCAAACACTGACGGGCTTCGAGATCGCGGCGAGCGTCGTCGAGTGACGCGGTTTGATTTTGTTTGCTTGGATCGACGGTCGGAATCGAGAGGACGAAGATGAAGAGCTTTGCTTGGCTGATGTGCGGGGCGCTGCTGCTCGGCTGTGGCGGACGGCCGAGCGCGTGGGACAAGAGTTTCACGCCAGCGAGCGGCAACAGCGGAGTTTCAGCGGCTTACGGGCTCACGGGTTCGGTCGCGGTGATCGATCAAGGACTCGGCCGAGCGACGATGCTGCGCTCGCCGTCGGCGTTGAACTTGAGCGCGGAATCGTTCGATCTCGGTCGCGATCTCGCGAACGCGCAAGTGTCGCCCGACCGCCAGAGTTTGTTTTTGCTCTCACGCGGCGTGCAGCCACAAAGAAACCCGGGCGATGAGCCGCCAAAGCTGATGATCATCGACGGCGGCGTCAATCCGAGCGTCAAGCAAACTTACACGCTCGACGAGGCACTCGATCAACTGGCGATCGATCCCGACAACCAATGGGCTGTCGTCTACGGCGGCTCGGGCTTGGTCGTGAACGAGAACGAACTCCTGTTCGTCGATCTCACTAAACCAAGTTCGGATCCGACAGCGGTTGCCCCCAAGACCTTGCGCAGCTTCGGCCAAAGTCCCGATCGGCTCACGTTCACCGAGCCGCTCGCGATTCCGGGCAGCGGGTCACACAGACTTCTGATCGTAGAACGCGACCAAGACATCGCGCTGGTCGATCTCGTCAATCCGACCGGCGACGAGGTCACCGTGCCATTGCCGAGCGCGGACAACGGCAGCATGGGCAGCTCCGCGCAAGTCGCCTACGGACAAGACGACACAGCCGGTGTGTTCATTGGCGTGCGCGTGACGGGGAGCTCGAGCGTGTTCTTGCTGCAGCTCGGCACGCCTGAAAAAGGCGAAGCGTTCTCGGTCGTGACCAACGAGGTCGATGTGGGCGGCTTTCCCTCGACCATCGATTTCGTGCGCACCTCGCAAGGCCTGCGCTTGATCGCGCTGGTCGGCACGAACGCGGTGCTGGTCGATCCCGTCACCGCAATCAGCGCGACGGCCACGATGCCGGCTCCGTTCACGGGCATTCGTCGCATCACTGCTGCGCTCGATCCCCAAGCGGTCACGACGGACACCGATATCGCGCTGCTCTACGGCTCGAACACGACGCAAATCGCTTATTTTACTTTGGGTGGGGCGCCTGGCGCGCTCTATCGAAGCATCGAAGCGTCGGATATCGGCGTGGCCGTTCAGGACGTGATCGATGTGCCTGGTGACGAATTTCACGATCGCAAGATCCTCGAAACGCCGAGCCAAGAATTCTTCGTGCTCGATTTGACGACGCGGCAAACCGCGCCGATGAGAACCACGACTGGGCTCACGCTCGACGTTTCTCCAGATGGTGAGCGCGTCTGGGCCTATCAACCTGGGTCGCCGGGATTTGCCACCGTCGATTTCGCGAAGCTTCATCCGGTTTCGTTGGTCGCAGAACGTGACGTGAACAGCGTCTTCGAAATCAACGCCGCCAATGGCGCGCAGAACGCGATCGCGTTGCATTTCGGCTCGGGGTATCAGGGCGGGATTGGCGCGACGGTGGTGGACGTGAGTAACCCCTCCACGGCGACGGCGCGGTTTTTTAGCGGCTTCGAATTCGGAGGGATCTAGCTGATGCGGCTCGCTTGTTTTTTGCTGTTTTCTAGCGCATTTTCAGCGCTTTCTTCGGTCGGGCTCGCCGAACCACTCGGCTCGCATCAGCCGCACATCGAGGCATCGCTCGGTGCGCGTGTGTCGAAGGTTGGCAGCGCCGGCTACGATCCGTTCGCGAGCTCGGATGAATTGGTGCAGGTGAGCTTGGGCGTCGGCGCGACAGCGGCGCGCTTCGACAATCTTTCGCTCGGGGCAGTCGGATTTTGGGACTATGGCGGGCACAGCGGACTCGCTCGCGGCGAATCGTCGGACCTGACGACACAGCGGCTCACAATTGGACCCGAGCTTCGCTATCACGTGATTCCGCAGCTCTATGTGTTCGCGCACGCGCTGCCCGCGTTCGCCTACACCGTCACTTCGCTCGATGACGATGTCGCACAGGCGACGCGTTACGCCCGGCACTGGTCGTACGGCGTGGACGGCGCGCTCGGCGCCGCGTACGAGTTCTTTGGTAGGCGCAGCGGTGAATCGATCCAACCGCGGCTCTGGGCCATCGCCGAGGGCGGCTACGGCTACCTCGGCTCGACACACCTGCAACTCAAGCCCGACTCCAATTCTGGCGCACCCGAACGCACCACTTCGATTGACTTGGGCTCGCTCTCGCTTGCCGGCCCTTATCTGCGCATCTCCGCCGCCGTCAGTTTCTAACGAGCATCCGAATTTGCGTGCTGGGTCGAGCTCGTTCGTCAAACGCTGCACCCTCTGGGTTAGAGACAGGGGCGCACACGCGCCGACACCCAAAATTCAAGCTCAACCGAAACTCGATGCTGTGGATAGCGAGCCAAAACTCGGGAGTGGAGAGAAACCTTGGTGGACGCCCATCCGGAGATTGCTAGAGTAAACACCGTGCAAGTCGTGCTGCGGAAGCTTGGTCGTGGCTCGCGTGCGGTAGCCGGTCGTTTGGTCCGCGCCCCACGGAAAGGCTCGGTCGTCGTGATCGAGTTTTCGGACGGCATGCACGAATACGTCACGACGCCGGTCAAGCGCGTGCTGCGTCTGGCCGCGAAAGACGTTTTCTACATCGAGACCGTCAATAGTCGTTACCGCCTCGAAGTGCGCGATCGCGAACGCGCGCTCGAAGACGCGTCGAGCGGCTGAATTCGCCGCGAATTCGTCGGGGTTGTGACGACAATGCGTGCGCGCGCCGCAGTGTCGTGACCGCGGGACTTTCCCCAACCCGAAAAGCCATGTATGCGGGTGCGGCTCGTCGTCGGCGTTTCGGTGACGAGCGTGCGTTTGGTATCCAGAGGACACACGGAAATCCACGATGGGACGATTCGATAGCCGCAGCTCGCAGAAGATGACGCGCCGCAAGGGCCAGCAGAAGAAGAAGGAGCGCTTGGCTCGCCGCGCTGAAGCGGCACGCGCTTCGCGCAAGACCACGAAGCCCACGAAGAAGTCGAAGGGCTGAGAGCTACCAGCGCAGAACGCGCCGTCAGCGCTGAACCCAACTTCAGTCTTCGCGGATCACTTTGGTGGCAAACTGTGCGTCGCGTTGCGGCGGGCGTAACACCTCGACCGGTTCTCCGAATAGACCGATGTCGCCCGTCGATCGCTTTTCGCTTTCTTCTACCCAGTTGCCCTTGCTCGAGGTCCAGCGCTGCGTCACGCGCGTACTGCGCAGGGCGTCCTCGTCGACGCGCGTCCACGCGTAGTCGACGTCGAAGATCGCGTGGTCCGAGTCGGGCATGCTGAGCCCACCGAGCTCGACGTCGACGATGCGGATGTTGCCGCCCCAGCTCGCGCGGTGACGCAAGAACTCGCTGCGGAATTCGGGTGTCGTGCGATCGACGGCGATGTCGATGCGGCCGAAGCGCGCCGCGACGTTCGATTCGCGCGCGGCGTCGGTTGCGCGCTCCGAGGCCGGCGGCGGCATCGGGCACGCGCTGAGCACGAACGCGCACAAAAGCGGAGCGCCGAGGAGCGCGAACACACGTTTTGCCATGCGCCGTCGCTAGCAGCTCGGCTCGATTTCGGGAAAGAAAGCTGCGCTCAAAAACCCGACACGAGCACGGCGTAGCTTTGAAAGCCTTGGCCTTGACCGTCGAGGCCGCGCGCCAAGCCGAGCCGCAGATTGCTTTCCAGGAAATAGCCTGTGACCGCGTCGACCCACAGCTCGCCACCCACGCTCGGGTGGAAGACCTTGAACGGGTGGTCTGGATCGAGCTGATTGTAGGCGCCGCCGTAGTCGAAGAAGAGCGTCCCGCTCAACGTGCGCAGGAAGATCGGCAGCGTGCTGATGCCGCGATCCGCGTAGAGTATTGGAAAGCGGTATTCGGCATTGAGCAGGTTGAACGTCGTGCCGATGAATTGCTGCGGTTGATAGCCGCGGAGCACGAACGCGCTTTGACGCAGCACGCTCGTGTAAGCGTCGTACAGCGACTGATCGACGAAGCCGCCCGTGGCGTAGAGGCCGCGCTGAGCATACGTGCCGAGCGAGGTGGCGCCCGAGAGCGCGACTGCGAGCACGTGATGCTGGCCCCAAGGCAGCAGTTGATACGCGGTGAGTGTGCCGCCGACTGCCGTGAGCGTGCTCTCGCTGCCGAGCGCGCTATTGGCTTCATCCAAGCCGAGACCGAGTGAAAAGCCTTTTTCCGCGCTGACCGCGTAGACCGTGCTTTGCGCGTTGCTGTAGCTGTAGCCGAGGCGCAAATCGCCGATGTAGCCGCGCTGCGGATCGATCGTGACGAGCGAATACGGATCGGCGAGCGTGCCGACTGGGAGACTGCGCGTGTAATCCGCGATCGTGTAGCTCAGCGCGACGCTTTGGCCGTCGAATTCGCCGGGCGAAAACCAGGAGATCCCGGTCGTGACGCCCGTGAGGTGCTCGGTGTTCACCGGGGTTTGATTGCCGTAGCGGTAATCCTGGCGCGGCGCGGCCGAGCGAAACACGCTGGTTCGAAACGAAAACGGCAAGCGGTTGTAAGCGTAGTCCGCGGAAGCTTGGAGCTCACCGTTTTGCGTCGTGGGGATCGTGATCGCCGCGTCGAACGAATGAATCCCGACGACATCCGCACCGCTGGTCGAAATGGTGAGCGCATTGCCGAACGTGCTTTCGCCGTAGGCCGCCGTCCACGCGTGTGGTCGCAACGTGGGGAGCGCGTCGTAGGGTTCGACGGGCCAAGCGTGGCTCACGTCGGGTTCGACGGCGGGGATGCGGTCGTCGAGCGCGGCGGGCGCTGCCAGAAATTGCGTTTTATCGAGCGGCATCTCGAACAAGTCGAAGCCGCCGGAGCGATAGCCGACGTAGACCATGGTTTTGCCGTCTGGCGAAATCGCGGGCATGTACGCGCCGGTCAGCACGTTCGTGACTTGCGCGAGCGCGTGCGTCGCGACGTCATACGCGTAGACGTTGGCGATCCCGGTGCGATCGGAGACGAAGTACAGCGTCTTGCCGTCGGGCGACCACACCGGCTGCTGATCGATCGCGCGATCGTGCATCAGCTCGTAGAACGAGCCCGTGCGGACGTCGACGACGCGAATGTCGCGGTAGCCGCCGCGCGTCCAAGCGCTGTACGCGATGCTGAGTCCGTCCGGCGAGAAGCGCGGTGTGTAGGCTTGTTCGTATCGTGCGCTCGGCACGAGCCGGCGTTCGCTCTCGATTTGGTGTGCGGCGTCGAGGTGTGCGATGCGCAGCGTGCTCGTGCCCGCGCGGTTCGTGACGTACGTCAAAAAATGGCCGTCGGGGCTCACGTCTGGTGCGACCGCACGCTCACCAATCGTCAAGCGCTGGCGATTCCGCTCGATGCCTTGCGGCGAACGCGTGCCTGCGGGCTGACGAAATAGGTCGTCGAAAAAATAGAGGCGCTGCGACGGCGCGGGATTGTCGAAGTAGAGCGAGCAATCGCGGTCGATGCTGAGTCGGCTGCCGTTGCTGCGCGCGACGAGCTCGGCGCTTGCGTCCGGATCTTTGGCGTCGAGTGAAATGGTGTAGATGCCGGCGGTCGTGTCACCGTCGTCGCGTTGATAGGCAATGCGACGCGAGCTCGTGCCGTCGCAACTCGGGATGAATTGCGGCGAGGTGGCGTTGTAACCGCGGCGAGTGATTTGACGGCCTTCGCGCAAACCGCGTGCACGCACTGCCGCAGCTTGCTCGCCGTAACGCCGCTCGAGCGCGGCTTGCCAACCTTGATAGAGTTCTTCGTAGGTGCGCCCGGTGACGCGGCGAATCGAGCGATTGATGCCCCACGGGATGATCGCCGCGCCGTAATCCGCGGCGACCGCGCCGTAGGTTTCCGGGCCGTACGTGTCGACGATGAAGCCGATGAATTTGGCGCCGTACAAGTACCAAAGATTGCCGCTCGGCCAGCGGCGCGCGGGGTTACTGATTTGATCGAGCCGCGCGAGCCGGTGCTCGAGCACGTCCGCGCGCAGGTACATGTCGAATTGAGTGGAACGCAGGCGGCCGCCCGAGGTGTGCTCGGATTCCATCACGACCGCGAGGCCTTCGAGGATCCAGCGCGGCTGGGCTTGGTTCGGGGAAAATGTTTTGCCGAGGATCGCGTTGCCGAGCGCGGGCAAGCCCGAGGTGTTGTCGATTTGCAGGATGTGCGTGTACTCGTGGGTGACGAGCTCGTTGATCCAATTGTCGTAGTCGCCGAGCGCCGACATATCGTCGGGCGCGGTCGCGAACAGGCGCACGGTGTTGTACGGCAAAGTTGCGGCCGAGCCGTTGGCGCTGTCGGTGTCGTCGGTGATGACGAACTGGGTGACTTCTTTGGGTTGCCACGCGAGGACGGGCGTGAGCCGCGCGTAGACGGCTTCGGCGCTGCTCGCCGTGCGCTGCGCGATGTCTTCGAGGCCGCCGGAATAGTGCACGCGAAAATGCGGCGTTTTTACGGTGTACCAGCGCAAGTAGGGATCGCCGGCGCGGGCTACCTGTGCGGGCAGCGTGGTCAGCGCTGAACCCAAAATCATGGCCGAGGCGAGCCGCGCTCGATGCTTTTTTTTGCGCGGCAAGTGGTCGCTCATGAAGCCGTGCTCTGTCCCCACTCGCGCGCTGCCTCGCGCGTCAGCATGGCACCGCTCGCGAGCTCGAGCACGAGCGGGCCGTCACGACGTCACAGGTCGTCGTGGAAGAGCGGTTCGCGATTGCGAACGTAGCGATACACGAGCTGGCGGCCTTCGGGCGTGATTTGCGTGAACTGCGCGCCGAAGCCCGGCGAAGAATCCGAGCCCGAGTTCGGCGCTTCGCGTGTCCAGCGCACGACGCCGAGTGCCTCGAATTCGTAACCGCCTGGCATCGACACTTTGATCGAAAGCTGGCGACCGATTTCCGGGATTTGGTAGGTCGCGACGAAGATGCCGCCGGAGTCGATCACGTCGTTGCCGCTCAGGCCTTTGTAGAAGTTGGTGCCGCTATGCGCGCCGAGCTCGGCTTCGACGCGCAGCGCGCCGTGCGGTGCTGCGGGCGCGGCTGCTCGCGTCGGCGCTGGTTGTTGATGCGCCACCGGCTGTTGGTATGCCGGTGCCGGTTGCTGATAGGCCG
>DATATR010000361.1:0-1514 GCA_036268695.1 Polyangiaceae bacterium
CCAGTTGCACCTGCGGTTCGTCCGGCGCGCTCGTGGCCAGCGGCATCTCGCGCCCGTAGATTCCTTTCTCGCGCAGGCGGCAAAGATTACCGCCCGAAAAGCGATCGAGCATTTGTGGTTGGCGCAACGCCGGAATCCAGTGCTCGCCTTCGCGGATCAAAATTTCGCCTAACGAGGCCTCGACAGTATCGCCACGCGGTTCCCAGTTGCCATGGCTGTTCAGGATTTCCACGATACCGCGCCGGACGAATCGGGCGCGCTCCGCTTCGACCCAAAGGCCGCACGGTTTCGGCCCGGTAGCGAGCGGATGCTCCACGCCTAACGGCACCTTTTGCACGCTGAAAAGCGAACGCGTCAGCTCGACCGCCGCGGCAAACGGCGGCTCGCTCCGTTCCGCCGCGCCGCGCATCACGCTGATCAAACTCGGCCAATCGACCTGCGTAGCGCGCTTTAGTTGGCGCGGGCGGGCAAAGCTCAAGCGCGGCTGATCCGGCGTGAAGAGAATGAAGCCGGCGTCGTCGAGTCCGCGTCGGCCGGCGCGGCCGAACATTTGCAAAAGCTCGTCCGGCTGCACCTGGCGCTCGAAATTTCCGGAAAGATATCGCGTGTCGGTAATGAGAACCGAGCGCATGGAAAAGTTGATGCCCGCCGCGAGCCCCATCGTGGCGACGACGACATTGAGTTGGCCGGCTTTCGCGAGCGGCTCGATCAGGCCGGCACGGACGGCGTAGCTGAGACCGCTGTGATGATGAGCGACGCGGTTCCGGAGCAGCTTCGTTAGGTGCTTGCCCGCCAGCTGTTCCTGCGCGGACGAAAGCGGCAGCGGATCGCGCAACGGCAACGCGGTCGCGATCGCCTGCGCCATCTCTTCGGTGGCATTGCGGCGCGGCGCGAAAACGAGAATCGGCGCGAGCCCAGCCTGGAGCGCGCGCGCAATCATCCGCGGCCAGAATTCGCGCGTCCGCGCAAAGCCGGCGTCCGGCAGGTTGCGCAGATCGACTTCGTGTTGCGGGACCGGCCGTTCTTCGTGCCTAACGAGTAAAGGATCGCGGCCGTTGCGGCGCAACCATTCGGCGACGTCCTGAGGATTGTTGACGCTGCCGCTGAGGAGGAGCAGTTGCGTGCTCGGCGGCGCGAGCGCGAGCGAGAGCTCGTAATGCACGCCGCGCACTGGGTCGGCGATCAGTTGGTATTCATCGATCACGAGCAAGCGCGGACCTTCCCGGCGCAGGAAGCGCGCGCGCTGCGTCTCGAGCGTGGCGACGACCACCTTCGCATTGAGGTTCAAAGCGAGATCCCCGGTGGCGATCCCGACATCCCAGCCCTTCGCGCGCCATTCGGCGAGTTTGTCGTTTGCGAGCGCGCGCGTCGGCACGGTGAAGACTGCCTGACCTTTGAGCGACGGATAGAGCAGCTCGAAAATGTAGGTTTTGCCTGCGCCGGTGGGCGCATGGACGACGACATCTTTGCCAGCTTGCAGTGCGCGCACCGCTTCCTGTTGCCAAAGATCGGGC
>DATATR010000362.1:0-2623 GCA_036268695.1 Polyangiaceae bacterium
GCAGCCCCTCTCGATTGATCGGCTTCAGCAAAATCGGCAATTCGAGCGCGGCGCCGTCGGGTTCGCTGCCCGCGTTGGCGCTGAGCAACACCACAGGCAACGCCGGAAATTGCTCGCGCACCTGCGTCAACAGCGCGCGGCCGTCGAGGCGCGACATCGACAGATCGCTGACCACGATCGAAAACGACGCGGAGCCGCCGAGCACGCCCAGCGCTTCGAGTCCATTGACCACCGAGGTCACTTCGAAGCCCGCGGACTCGAGCATGCGACTGACGGTGCGGCGCACCAGCACGTCGTCTTCGACCAACAGCGCGCGGCCGCGAAAAGTTGGCGCGATCTTGCCCTCGCGAACGCTCGGCTGGTAGACGGCCGTGCCACGATGCAGCGGGAAATCAGCCACGAACGTGGCGCCCCGAGCGAGCTGGCTCTCGGCTCGGATGGCGCCGCCAAATTGCTTCACGCGCGTTTGCACCGTCGCGAGCCCGAGCCCGGTGCCCATGCTCTTGGTGGTAAAGAACGGTTCGAACACGCGCGCCAAGGTGGCTTCGTTCATGCCCAAACCAGTATCGCGGGCAGTGAGCAGCGCGCTCTCGCCTTGGACGGCGAGCTCGAAGGTGAGCTCGCCGCCTTCGGGCATGGCGTCTCGCGCGTTGACCGAGAGGTTCAACAGGATTTGTTCGAGCCCGGCGCGCGAAGCCAGAATCACGACCGGTTCGTCGGGCGTGCGCACGTTCACGCTGATGCGCGAGCCGAGCAAGCGCGGCAGCATCCCGCTCATCGAGCGCACGATTTCGACGAGATCGATCGGCACATGGTCGTCCACGCGACCATGACCGAAGGAGAGCAATTGGCGCGTCATCAGCGTCGCGCGCGACGTCGCGGCGTCGATGTCGTCGAGGTACCGGCGCGCTTCGTCGTCTTTCGCGCCGCCAATTTCGTTTTTGAGCAGCGATGTCGAGCCGGAAATGACCATCAAGAGATTGTTGAAGTCGTGCGCGATCCCGGCCGAGAGATTGCCCACCACTTCCATTTTCTGGGCTTCGATCGATTTGGCGAGCGCGCGGTCACGTTCCTTGGCGCTGGCCTCGGCTTCGGCGTGAGCGCGCTGCAACGACTCGAGCGACGCGCGGAGCAGCACGGACGTGAGCATCAGCGTCACCGTCACGGCAATCCACGCGTCGATGGGCGTATAAGTCGAGATCTGCGGCGGCAAATGCCCGCTTCTTTCGAGCAGCGCCAGCACCGCGCAAACCAGTGACGTCGCGAGCGCCACCACGATCGCGGCGCGTCCGCCGACCACCCCGCCGACGAGCATGACGCAAACCGTGAACGTCGCCGCGTTCGCGCCCTGCATGCCGCCGCAAAACAGAACCGCGAACGCGATCAGGACCCAAAAGAACGAACAGATCAGCCACGCCGCGAGCACTACGCGGCCGCGCCGCGCGAGCCGCGCGATGATCCAAATCCCGACCGCGACCACGCCGTAGAAGACCAGCGAAACCAGCTTCGAATTTTTGGGCTCGAGCAGCGACGCGCAAAACGCGAACGCCACGAGCAAACCCATCACGCGCATGACGCGGAGCAGCAGCGTTCGACGCCGCGCTAAGTCGCTCTCGCTGTCGATTCGTGCGGGAGCCGTGTCGGACAAGCTCGGTCACGGTATCATTGTCCGCACGGCTTCGCGACGGCACGGCTCGCGCGTGCTGTCGCTTTTCGCCGGACAATCGCGATTTCGGGGCTGTAGACTCGCTCGGCTCTGCCCAATACGATGTGCGCCCAGTTCGAGTGATCGAGACGCGACACTCGGCAATCCACCACTCACACGCTAGAGGTCAACGTGAAGCTCTATCACAACCCGCTCTCTCCCAACGTTCGTCGCGTGAGGCTCGCTGCTGCCGTGCTCGGCATCGAGCTCGAAGAAAAGCAGCTCGATTTTTCCAAGGGCGAACATAAAAGCCCAGAGTACGTGGCGCTCAATCCGAACGGCGCGGTGCCCACGCTGGTCGATGGCGACTTCGTGCTCACCGAGTCCCGCGCGATCATGCAATATTTGGCGTCGAAGAAGCCCGAATCCGGACTTTTGCCGAAAGACGAGCAGGGCCGCGCGGATGTCACGCGCTGGCAATTCTGGGATTCTTCGCACTTCTCGCCACAGCTTGGCACGCTCGGCTTCGAGAAAGTGTTCAAACCGATGATGGGCCTCGGCGAGCCGGACCCGGCCAAGATTCAAGATGCACTGACGAACTTCCGTCGTTTCGCGGCAGTGCTCGAAAAAAGGCTCCAGGGCAAGGACTACATCGTCGGCAATCAACTCACGATCGCCGATCTCACGCTGGCCTCTTCACTGATGTACGCAAAGCAAGCGGACGCGCCGCTCGCGGAGTTCCCCAACCTGCAGAGCTGGTTCAATCGCATCACTGAGCTCGACGGTTGGCGTAAGACTTCGGGCTGATTTTTTGGGGGTTGGCGCGGCGCACATGTTCCGGTGCCGCGCCAACCGCGCGGCCGAAAATTGACGAGTTCGCCGCTTCGATCTCTCGGTGTAGGCTGAGCGATCGTGAATTCGTTTGGGCTTTTTCTGGGCTTTCTCGCGGCCATCGTCGGCTTCGGCTGGGTGGTGAAG
>DATATR010000363.1:0-7264 GCA_036268695.1 Polyangiaceae bacterium
GTCGACACGCCGGAGCTGCGTTTCCTGCGCGATGAAATCGAAGCCCTGCTCGGCTCGACCACCGTGCGAAAGTCGAAGCACGCACCAACGATCTCGTACGCCGAGGATCATGGTGGCATCCCGCCGGAAGACTTGGGCAAAGAGTGGCTCGAGCGCGCGACCGAAGCCGAACCGCAGACGAGCAATGCGGAAGCGGAGCTCGGCGACGCATTGGACGTCGTGCCGGTCGACCCAATCACGGACGCCGCGGCGTTTGGGCTCGAGGACTCGACGTTCGACGAGGACACCGAACCGAGCGTCGACACGAAACTAGTGCAAGAAGCGCTGCGCGTGGCAGGCAAGCAATGACAAAAGCCAGAGCGGACTCGGCGCCGCTCGAACCGAGCGCGCGCGAGCACGGCACGGACGGCTACACCGAAGCCGCGGTGGGCGGCTTCGGCGAAGGTTACGCATTTCAAGTCGCGCACGGCGGCGACAGCGACGAACCTGCGACGCCCTCGCACAGCGAGCACGCCGCGAGCTCCGCCCACGAGGAAGACGAGGTGGTCGAGCGCGCGGTGCGCAAATCGCTGAGCCGCGCGCATATCGACGCGGCGAACCTCACCGTCCACGTGCGCGGATCGGTGTTGCACTTGCGCGGTAGCGTGCGCCATCTGTTCGAAAAAGCCGAGCTCGAGGCGCGCGCGCGCGCCGTACCGGGCGTGAGCGCGCTCGTGAGCGAACTCGATGTTTTGGATTCGGAGCGAAGGTGAGCTCGTGCCTCGAAATGTCACAAGCGAGGTGGTGCGCCTCGCTCGCACTGCCGGCGGCCGGGACGGGTCGGTCGAGGGCGCGTGATTTTGGCGGGAATTCGCTGGAATCGATGCGCAGGTGAGCTGGCACGGATGCTGCTGAAGAACTGTCACGAGCAGGATCGAACGCTCGATCCTGAATTCCAACCCAAGGAATGGAGTTTGCCATGTTGTATTGGGCCGCAGTCTTCTTCGTGGTTGCCGTGATCGCGGCGCTGTTCGGTTTCTTCGGTCTCGCTGCCGGAGCCGCCGGTATCGCCAAGGTTCTGTTTTTCGTGTTCCTGGTGCTGGCCGTGATCTCGCTGATCAGCGGTCGTCGCGCGCCAGTCTGAGTACCGTCCGCTCGACTCTTCCTTATAGTTCGGTTCCCCAGATCGCTTGGCTCGGAACGAGCGCGGACTCATGGCTAATTTGCACAAGCAAAAGCGTCTGCGCTCGTACCCGACACTGACCGACGACCCCGAGTGGTACAAAGACGCGCTGATCTACGAATTGCACGTGCGCGCGTTCGCTGACTCGAACGGCGACGGCATCGGCGACTTTCGCGGTCTGATCGAGCGACTCGACTATCTGGCGGACTTGGGCGTGAGCGCGCTCTGGCTCTTGCCGTTTTACCCTTCGCCGCTGCGCGATGGCGGTTACGACATTTCGGACTACCTCGGCGTGCACCCGAGCTACGGCACACTCGAGGATTTCAAGGCATTTCTCGACGCGGCGCACGAGCGCGGTATGCGCGTGATCACCGAGCTCGTGATCAACCACACTTCGAGCGATCACGCATGGTTTCAAAGCGCGCGCACGAGCGCCCCGGGCTCCGCCGAACGCGAGTTCTACGTTTGGAGCGACCGCGCCGACAAGTACGCCGACGCGCGCGTGATCTTTCAAGACTTCGAGGTTTCGAATTGGACCTGGGATCCGATCGCCAAAGCATATTACTGGCATCGCTTTTACAGCCATCAGCCGGATTTGAATTTCGACAATCCAGCCGTCCACGAGGCGATTTTTCGCGTACTCGACTATTGGCTGTCGCTCGGTGTGGACGGGGTGCGCCTCGACGCAGTGCCGTATCTCTACGAACGCGAAGGCACGAACTGTGAAAACCTGCCCGAGACGCACGGGTTTTTGCAAAAGCTCCGCGCGCACGTGGACGCGAAATTCAAAAACCGCATGCTGCTCGCCGAGGCCAATCAATGGCCGATCGACGCAGCCGCGTATTTCGGAGCGGGCGACGAATGCCACATGAATTTCCATTTCCCGCTGATGCCACGCTTGTTCATGGCTCTGCACAGCGAAGACGCATTCCCGATCGTCGATATTCTGACTCAAACGCCGGCCATCCCAGAAAGCTGCCAATGGGCGACTTTTCTGCGCAATCACGATGAGCTCACGCTCGAAATGGTGACCGACGAAGATCGCGATTTGATGTACCGCGTCTATGCGAACGAAGATCGCGCGCGAATCAACTTGGGCATTCGCCGACGCTTGTTTCCGCTACTCCGTGAGCGCCGACGCGTCGAGCTCTTGAACGCGCTCTTGTTCGCGCTGCCCGGCACTCCGGTCTTGTACTACGGCGATGAAATTGGAATGGGAGACAACATCTATCTCGGCGATCGCGACGGCGTGCGCACGCCGATGCAGTGGGATTCCGATCGCAACGCCGGGTTCTCCCGCGCGAGCCCCCAAAAATTATATTTGCCGGTGATCGTCGAGCCCGAGTTTCACTATGAGGCGGTCAACGTCGCGGCGCAGCAAGGGAACCCGTCGTCACTGCTCTGGTCGATGAAGCAATTGATCGCGCTGCGCAAGCGGCACCGCGTGCTGAGCCGCGGCGGCTTGCGCTTTCTGCGGCCGACCAATCCGAAGGTGCTGGCGTTCCTGCGCGAAGACGAACACGAGCGCATCTTGATCGTGGCGAATTTGTCTCGCAACGCGCAAAGCGCGGATCTGGATTTGGCCCAATTCAGCGGCAATATTCCACGTGAATTGTTCGGGCGCAGTAAATTCCCCGAAGTCGGGAGCGCGCCGTATCGCATGACTTTCGGCCCGCATCAGTTATTTTGGTTCAGCTTGGAGTCGAACCAATCGAGTCGCGTGTCTCAACCGAAGCCGCTCCGCTTGCGCGATTCTTGGCGGAACTTCGTCGAGGAACCCGCGCGCAGCGCGCTCGCCGAGCGACTGGCGCGGTTTGCGCGCGAGCAGCGCTGGTATCGCAGCAAAGCGCTGGCGCTGAGAAATGCCGAGATCGAGGACGTGTGTTTCTTCGATCAGTTCGCGGCGAAGGATTCCTTCCTCGTGCTCTTGGCGATCGAGCTCGACGGCGGCGTGCACGAGACGTATTTTTTACCACTGCGCTTTGCCCCGAGCGTCGGAGCAGAAAATCCGAAAGCCGATGCGCCGGCGGCGCTCGTGACGGAACTCGAAATCACGGGCGAGGGCGAGCCGGTGCGCGGCGCGTTCCTGGATGCGAGCGCGGCGCGCGGCTTCGCCGAAATTTTGCTGAGCTTATTTCGCGAGCGCGGCACGATTGATAGTGAAAATGGCCGACTTTCCGGGGATTTGTTCGGTGCAAGCGAAGGCACGGCACCGAGCGTCGCGGAGCTCGAGCCGCGCTTCGTGCCGTTCGATCAAAGCAACTCCACGATCTTGTACGGCAACGCTTGGATCCTCAAGCTACTCAGAAAGGTCGAGCCCGGTCTGAACGTCGAGCTCGAAGTCGGGCGCTTCTTGGCGCGCGCCGAACCGCGCGTGAAAGTGCCGCGGCCGCTCGGCTCGCTCGAGCTCGACTCCGAATCGGGCACGCGCACGCTCGCGGTGCTGAGCGAGTTCGTCGAAAATCGCGGCAGCGCTTGGTCGGTCACACAAGAATCGCTGTTCACGTTCTTCGAGCGCATCTTGACCGCGGATTATCCGCTGGAAGTGCCGGCAGCGCCCAGCACTCATCCCGCCGAATGCACGGAGCAAGTGCCGGAAGCGCTGGTGCGCTTGGCGAGTCCATATTTCACGCTCGTGCGCTTGCTCGCGGAGCGCAGCGCGGAGTTGCACCGCGCGCTCGGTCGGCCGACGAGCGAGGCCGGCTTCGGGGAAGAGCCGTACAGCGTGTTACATCAGCACTCGCTGTTTCAAACGGCGCACGCCGCGCTCGCGCGCATTTTCGCGCAGCTCCGCGAGAACCTTTCGAGCTTGCCCGAAGACGTGCGCGCGCGAAGCCAAGCCGCGCTCGCGCTCGAACGACAACTCGACGAAAAATTGCGGCAGATCGTGAACGCGAAATTAAACGTAACTCGGATTCGTTGTCACGGCGATTATCATTTGGGTCAAGTGTTGTTCACGGGCGACGACTTCGTGATTATCGACTTCGAGGGCGAGCCGGGTCGACCACCAACGGAGCGCCGCTACAAGCGAAGCCCCCTGCGCGATGTCGCCGGCATGCTGCGTTCGTTCGCTTACGCGACGGACAGCGCGCTCGCCTCCGAGCGCCTGCGCAGCGAGGATCGCGCACGTCTCGCGCCATGGGCCGAGTCGTTTCGCGCTTGGGTTTCGGTCGCGTTCATCCGCGGCTACCTCGCCGGGATCGCCGGTCAGAGCTTTTGCCCTCGCACCCCCGCGGTCGCGCGCACGTTGCTCGAGTTCTTCGAGCTCGAAAAAGCGCTCTACGAAGTCAACTACGAGCTCAACAATCGCCCCCACTTCCTGTTCGTGCCGATCACTGGGCTGCTGCGCATCGCCGCCACCGGCTCGTCGCACAGCACGGCCGATGCGAGTCGCGGCGGAACGCGGTGAAACCGTTCGCCGCGAAATGACGCGCCAGGTTCCCCCACCAAAAAAACGAAAAAGGCGCGACTTCAGCCCGAATTTGTCGCGCGGAGCTCGCCCACGTGCTGCTCGGGATCGAGCCATTCGTCGGCGCGTTCGGCGTCGATGCGAAGCAGCACCGCAAGCGGAAACTCCGCGAAGATGTCAGACAGCGCGAGCGAGCCGCCGCTCGTGATGGTCGCGCCAGTGAAGAGCTGTTTGTACGTGCCGGCGAGGTGAGGGCCGGCGAGCTCTCGAGCGCCGAAACAGCGGCCGAGCGGCCACGGCATTCTGCCGCGCGTGATGCGAAACGGAAAGCGCGGCACGGCGCAGATCAGCTCGGGCACGAACTCGCTTGGGCTTGCGCCATGAGCGCGCGCGCCGCGCGCGAAGGCCACGACATCAGGGCCCGCGTCGAGCGCGGCGTAACCGCTTTGAAAGAGCTCGGTGTGGTCTCGACGCAAGCGCAAGAGCTCGCTCACGACGAAAAGTTTGAGCGAACCATCGGCGAAGTTCGTGAGCAGCTCGCGGAGCAGCGCGGCGCGATCACGTTGGCGCTCGTCGAGTGACGCGAGCGCGGCTTCGAGTGCCGCATAGTCGACCGGGCGGCGATTGTCCGGATCGACCAAGACTTGATGCCAAACTTCGGAGCCTTGATAGCTGTCGGGCACGCCGGGAGCGCACAATTTTAGGGCAATTTGCCCGAGCGCCTTGCACGCGGCGTAGCGATCGATGCGCGCGCAAAAACGCTGCAGCGGCGCGCGAAATTCGCGGTCGGCGAGCGTGCCTTCGACGAAGCGCGCGAGCGCGTTTTCGTACTCCGGCTCCGGGTTGAGCCAGGACGTATTGCTCTTGGCTTCGCGCGCGGATTTCAGCATGTAAGCTTGCATGCGTTCGCCGAGCGCGTCGAAAGCGCTGACTTTCGCGCCGAACGGCAACGCGCCGACCAACGCTTGGTAGTACAAGTACTCGTCGCTGCGCGCGGGCACTTGACTCGGCGTGTGCCCGTCGCCGTCTAGTACGCTCCGGTATTTCGCGGCGCTGCGCGACAGTTCGAACACCGTGCGGCGCCAGGTGTTCGGCAGCTCTGAAAGCATGCTGAGCCGAGCGCGCGCGTCTTCGCCGCGCTTGGTGTCGTGGGTGGAAGTGGCGGTGAGTGAAAGCTTGTGCTCACTTTGCTCGAACGAATTTTGGGCGTGAAATTCGTCGAGCTCGAGACCGACGCGTTCCGGCGACGAGCCGACTTCGTTTTGCGCGATATTGCGGGTGTAGCGATAAAATGCGGTATCTTCGATGGCTTTTGCCGTCACGGGTCCGGTCGTTTGTTGGAAGCGCATGGCGAATTCGCGCGCGCCGGGTAGCGTGCTGTCGCCGAGCAAGAGCGAGCGCAAGAACTGATACGCGCCGCGCCCTGCGGTCGGATTTCGGCGCATCGCGCTGGCCACCGCGCGGTCGATTGCGGCGGCGTCTTCGTCGCTGCGCGTGCCATCCGGGCGCACATAGCTGCGATAGATCGGAAACGCGGCCATGACTTCGACGAGCGCGCCGTGCAAGCTGTGAAATGTGAGATCACGCCAGCGCCGATCGCGCTCGGCGAGTTGCTCGAGCGAACGCGAGAGTGACATCGCTTCGCTGACGAGCAGCGACGAGAGCACGTCGCGCTTTGCTTGCAATGCGTGGTCCTGAAAATTCGAATTGTCGCCGGTGAACCGCCGATAAGTGCTGGTGAGGCTGGTCTCGGCGCGACGATCGACGAACACGCCGCTCGCAACGCGCGCGAATTCGTAGCCCGTCGTGCCGTGCGCGCGGAAGCTCGCCGGCAGTGCTTCGCTCGAACCCAGGATTTTCTCGACGATCGTGTAGAGCGCGAGCGCGCTCCGATCGCTCTCGCCGAGCCGCTCGTGCAGCTCGAGATCGAGGGTTCGAAGATAACCGATGGGGTCGAACAGCCCGTCGATGTGATCGAGTCGAACGCCGGTTATGGCGCGCGCTTCGATCAGCGCCAGTAGTTTGCGGTGTACCGCGTCGAACACCACCGGATCTTCGACTCGAATCGACGCTAGCGCGCTCACGTCGAAGAAGCGACGGTAGTTGATCGCTTCGAGCGCAAGCTGCCAGGCGCTCAAACGATAGTTTTGGGCTCGCAAAACCTGATCCAAAAAATCGAAGCTATCCGGCACCGAAGCCCGCCCCGATAGCTCTTCGAGCGCACCGGCCAGCGGCACGGCGAGATTCGTGAAGGCGACGAACTCCGCAAATCGATGCTGCAACGCGCCCGCCGCGCGACGGTACTGCTCGAGCGCAGAGGCATCGTCGAGCGAGCCTTCGTTCAAGTTGTCGAACTGCTGAGCGATGACGCGAAGCTCGTCGCTGATCGCGAGTGCCACTTTGCCTTCGAGCAAGTCCGCGACGCGCGTGAGCACGGGTCCGAGCGACTTCGGTCGCAGTGGCAACGTGCGCTCACCGGCTGAAAGTCGCACCGCGCCGCTCTCGAATCGCAGCCGAAAAAAGCCGTTTTCGAGGCAAATTCCATATTGATCCGGCAAGATGGGCAGAAGCAACTGGTGCGCGAGCGTCTCTTTCGGCGGTTGCCAATCGATGTCGAAGTAACTCGCGCGTTCGGAGCGTTGCCCGTGCTCGAGCACGTCTTCCCAAAAGCGATTGCCTTCACAACCGACGCC
>DATATR010000364.1:0-16310 GCA_036268695.1 Polyangiaceae bacterium
CGTTTTTCAGTCGCTCGCGTTGTTCCCACACCTCGATGCCAAAAAAAACGTGGAGTTCGGCGTGCCGCGATCGATCGCGCGCGCCGAACGTCACGAGCGCGCGCTCGGTTGGCTCGAGCGCATGCGCGTCGGCCATTTGGCGCGGCGTTTTCCGGCGAGCTTCTCTGGTGGTGAAGCGCAACGGGTTGCGCTGGCGCGCGCGTTGGCGAGCGAGCCGCGCGCGCTGTTGTTGGATGAGCCGTTTTCGGCACTGGATCAGGAGTTGGCGCGAGAGCTGGGTGCAGAGTTGGCCGAGCACATCGCATCCACGCCCATGCCCGTCGTTTTGGTCACGCACGATCGAGCCTTGGCGCGGCGCATGGGTGAACGAGTCACGTTGCTTCGCGGCGGCAAAGTCGAACGAGTCGGCTCCGCGGAAGAACTTTTGGCCGAGCGCGAGTGATGCGCGTCAACTGCCTTCTGGCGGCAATTCGAATGGCAAGCCGTTCGGAAAGTGATCCTGTGGCTCATATCCGATCGCGCGGCGCGGCGAATCGAGATCGTAAGAGTCCGCGCCGCCCGGCCCAACCGCGTAAAATAGGTTGTACTCGAGGTTCGGCGCTTCGAGCGCGCAAGCCATGAAATGCGAGATGTCACGCCGGCTGATGTAATTGCGCATCATCGAGCGGGCTCGCATGTGGGCGGCCTCGGCCACCGTTCGCACCATCCAGCCGATCCGCACCGCGATGATCGACATGTGATGCAAGCGGCAATACATCTCGGCCATTTGCTCGGTCCAGAGCTTGGCCAGCGCGTAGTGATTGCGCGGCGCCGCGTGCGTCGCGTCGCGCTTTTGCTCCGGACCCGAGCTCCAAGCCACCTGCACCGAGCTCGCCAACACGACGCGTCCGACGTGGTGGCGCCGCGCTGCGTCGAGCACGTTGAAAACCCCAATCACGTTTGGTGGAACCAATTCCAGAAATGGCGCCTCGTCGGGTGTGGCGGCCAAATGCACGATCGCGTCCACGCCAGCACAGGCGTCGAACACGGCTTGGGTGTTGGCAATGTCCGCAGTCAGGGCGCTGTCGCCGCTCGGAATGCGATCGAAGCGGCGCAGTTCGTGTCCGCGTTGCGCCAGGAGCTCGCACACTGGCTTACCAATCGCGCCCGCCGCGCCCGTGACCAACACTCGCATGCGCGCAATTTGTCATGGTTCGAGCAGGCGGTGCAGCTAGAATGCGAACGTTGCCGTTGAGTCCGAAGCGTGCGTTTCGTTTCCTGCTCGGGATCGCGTCGTGCTGCGCGCTTTCGTGCGCTGGCGCGCCTCGGCTCGAATCCTCGGTCGGAAAATGGGTCGCGCCGAATTCGCCCCAAGATCCAGGGCATCCGCTGCTGCATCGGTTGAACCGCGCCGAGTACGACAACACGGTGCACGAGCTCCTCGGCACGGAGCTCGAACCCGCGTTGCTTTTTCCGAATGACGATCACGCATTCGGCTTCGACAACAACGCCGGCGTGCTCAGCATTTCGCCGCTCGAGTTTCAAGCCTACGAGCATGCGGCCGAGGAACTTGCCGCCGAAGCCTTCGCGCCGCCGCCACCGCCCGCGACGAAGCAAGTCGTCGAAGGCGAAACGCTGCAGAGTAGTTTTGGTGGTCGCCGCGCGACGGCGTTCAACCTCGCGAGCAACGGCAGCGTGTTCGCGAAATTCGAGCTTGCCGCGCACGGCCGATATCGCGTGACCGTGCGCGCTTGGGGTGAACAATCCGGCACCGAGCCGGTGCGCATGCGCGTCGCAGTCGCCGGCCGCGAGCTGTTGGTTGGCGACGTACCGAACGTCGCGGCCGCGCCCGGCGAATTCACCCGCGACGCAACGCTCAGTGCCGGCGAAAATGCGATTGAAGTCTCATTTCTGAACGACTCATTCGATCCGAAGACGCGGCTCGATCGCAATCTATTGATCGACTTCGTCAGCGTCGAGGGTCCGCTCGACACCAAGGCCGAAGTAGAAGCCAGACGCGAGCGCATCTTGATCTGCGAGCCGGCAGGCGGCCGCGACGACTGCGTGCGCCGAATTCTCGAGCACTTCGCCGAACGCGCATTCAGGCGCCCGGTGACATCGAGTGAAATCGATCGGCTCCTTGCTCTGGTGCGCGTGGCGACCAATTCCGGCGAAAGCGTGGAGCACGGCCTCGAGCTTGCAGTGCGCGCGATCCTGCTTTCGCCGCATTTCTTGTTTCGTCCAGAGCTCGATGCCGAGCCAAACGCGCCCGTCGTGCGGCGTTTGAACGACTTCGAGATCGCCTCGCGCCTGTCCTATTTTTTATGGAGCTCGATGCCGGACGACGAACTTTTTCGCGCGGCGCGCGCTGGTGAGCTCCGCGCGACTTCGGGGCTACGAAAGCAGACCGAGCGCATGCTCGCCGATCCGCGTTCGCTCGCTTTGGTCGACGACTTTGCCGGGCAGTGGCTGTTGTTGCGGGCGCTCGACGATCATCAAGTCGATGGCAATCTGAATTTCGACGCTCGGACGCGCGCCGGAATGACCGAAGAAACGCGGCTCTTTTTCGCTGAATTTTTGCATCGGCCGCTGCCCGTCGAAGAGCTACTCACCGCTCGCTTCACTTATCTCGACGACAACCTCGCCGGTTTTTACGGGCTCGCGGCGCGTCCCGGCGCGAAATTCGCGAAGGTGGATTTGAATGGAGCAGAGCGCGGCGGGCTACTTCGTCAAGCATCGCTCCTCACCGTTACATCGCTGCCGCATCGCAGTTCGCCCGTGAAGCGTGGCAAATGGGTGCTCGGGCAATTGCTCTGCTCGGAGCCACCACCGCCGCCACCGGGCGTGCCCCAAATCCCCCATCAAGATTTTTCGAAGGCAACGCTGCGCGAGATTCTGAAGGCTCATCGCGACAAGCCGGAATGCGCCGTTTGCCACAACGTGCTCGACCCGATCGGCCTGGCGCTCGAAAACTACGACGCGATCGGTCGTTTTCGCGCGAGCGACCACGGGCAAGCCGTCGACGCGCACGGCGTGCTCCCCGACGGCACGGTGCTGAACGGTCCGGATGACCTGAGTCGTTCGATCGCGAAGGATCCGCGTTTTCCGGCGTGCGTCGCCGAAAAGCTCTACATTTACGCGCTCGGTCGCGGGCTCGAAGCGAGCGATCGCAGTGAGCTCGAGCGGATGTTGAAAGAGCTCGGCGGCCGCGGTTTTTCGTTTGCCGATTTAATTTCAGAGATCGTCGAGAGCTCCACATTTCGTTACCGGCGCGGGGATGCGCCGAAATTGGAAGTGAGTCAGCCATGAACAAAATTGGTCTTGGTCGTCGGCGGTTTTTGGGCGGAGCGGCGAGCATCGTTACCTTGCCTTGGCTCGCGAGCCTCGCGCCGAGAGTCGCATCCGCGCATGCGAGCACACCGAAGCGCTTCGTCGCGTTTTATGTACCAAACGGGATTCACATGGCGGCGTGGACCCCGAGCAGCACTGGCTCCGACTACGAACTGACACCGATCCTCGCCCCGCTCGAACCTTTGAAGCGCAAAGTCTTGGTCGTGACCGGTCTGGCCAATGCGCCGGCGCATCCCGACGGACCGGGGGATCACGCGGCGGGCACAGCCGGATTTTTGACCTGTCGGCACGTGGTGAAGACCGACGGCGCGGGCATTCGCAACGGAACCAGCGTCGACCAAATCGCGGCGCGCGCGTTCGGGCGAGCGACGCGCATTGCGTCACTGCAGTATGGGATCGACAGCGGCTCCGGCGTGGGCAACTGTGATTCCGGTTACAGCTGCGCCTACGTGCGGAACATCTCGTGGGCATCCGAATCCCAGCCGCTACCGAAAATCACGAATCCAGAAGCCGCGTTTGCTGCGCTCTTCGACGGCGCAGATAACAAACTCTCGAAAGCGGAGCGCGAGCGGCGCAGGCGCGATCGCTCGAGCGTGCTCGACTACGTGCGCGGCGAGGCCACGAGCTTGTCGAATCGTCTCTCTGTTGGTGATCGGCAAAAGCTCGATGAGTATCTGACTGGCGTGCGCGAGTTGGAACAACGCATCCAGGGCGTTGGTGCGGCGGCGTGCAGCGCACCGAGCGAGCCGGCTCCGAGTTTGTCCTATCCCGAGCACGTCAAGCTGATGCTCGATTTGACGGTGCTAGCGCTCAAGTGTGACGCCACGCGCGTCGTGTCGTTCATGCTCGGCAACGGCGGCAGCCCGCGCTCTTACGAATTCATCGGCGTGCACGGCGGGCACCACGACATTTCGCATCATCAAAAACGCCCGGACAATCTCGAAAAACTACAGAAGATCGACACCTGGGAAGTGACGCAGCTCGCTTATCTGCTTCGCCAAATGGACGCAGTGAACGAGGGCGAAGGCAGCCTGCTCGATCACAGTGCGGTGTTCTTTTCGAGCGAGATCGAAGATGGCGACACTCATTCTCATTACAACTTGCCGGTGCTGCTCGCGGGCTCGCTCGGCGGCGCAATCCCGACGGGCAGCCACCTGCGCGTATCGCACAACGCGCCACTCGGCGGCTTGTTCCTGACGCTGCTTTCGGGTCTCGGCGTTCCGGCGCAGCGCTTTGGCGACGACGGCACGAGCCCGCTCGCGCTCGGCGCCGATCAGGCCGACTCGGTGCTCGGTCGTCCGTTGCAGACGCCGCTCGCCATTTAGCGTCGCAATGCTTGTTCGCGCGAACGAAGTCGCGCTAGACCACGCGGGTGAGCGCGCGAAAATACGACGCATGGCTGGTCGATCTCGACGGCACGCTGTACACGGCGCGCTGGGTCCGTTTGGCGATGGCGGCGGAGCTTGCGATTTTCGGTTGGTCGGCGCTGCGCACGCTGCGCCGCTTTCGACACGAGCACGAAGCGCTGCGTGCTGAGCTGATCGCCGGCACGCCATTGACGACAGAACACCCGAATCCGTTCGTTACGCAACTCGCGCGCACGTCGATAGCGCTCCGCTTGCCACCAGCTCGCGTCGAGTTATTGGTGCGTGATTGGATGCTCGAACGGCCCGGAAAGTGGCTGCGACGTTTTCCGCGTCGCGCGTTGCTCGACGAGATTCGCGCCTTTCGCGCAAGCGGCGGGCGAACCGCATTGGTCAGCGACTACCCGGCAGAAAAAAAACTCCAAGCACTCGGCGCGCGCGAGCTCTTCGACGTCGTGGTTGCGAGTGGCGAAGTACCGAGCCCGCGCCGGCTGAAACCAGATCCCGAAGGTTACTTGCGCGCGGCGGAGCTACTCGGCATCGAGCCCACGCGCTGCCTCGTGATCGGCGATCGTGAAGACGCGGATGGCGCGGCCGCGCGCGCGGCGAACATGAGTTTTCGACTGGTTTGATTTTGGGTTGCCTTACGCGGCGCAGCCCTGCAATTTCGACGTCCAAATCGTCACGCGATTGCGGCCGCCGCGCTTCGAGGCGTAGAGCGCTTCGTCGGTGGCTTTGAATAGCGTCTCCCACGTTTGCCCGGCATGCGGACATGGCGCGACGCCGACCGAGCACGTGACATTGAGCGCACCGAGCTCGGTGTGGAATTTAGTGGCCTCGAGCTCGGCGCGGATGCGCTCCGCGAGCTGCAGCGCGCCGCGCTCGTCGGTTTCCTCGCACACGATCACGAACTCTTCCCCACCGAAGCGGCCGACCGCGTCGGTGTCGCGCTTCACGCGTTTGAGCACGTCCGCGAAACCCTTGATCACGATGTCGCCGACGTCGTGGCCGTAGGTGTCGTTCACGCGTTTGAAGTGATCGATGTCGCAGACCAGGAGCGAGAGCGGCTTCTTGAAGCGTAGCGCGCTCTTGAGTTTTTGAGCCGCGACCTCTTGCAGCGCGCGCTTGTTGAAGAGCCCGGTGAGGCCGTCCATCGTGGCCAGCTCCTCGAGGCGTTTGAGCATGCGCGCGTTGGCGAGCGACACGGCGACATGACTGGCCAAGATTTCGAGCGTCGGTCGCACGCTGTCGCCGAAGGCAGCGCGGCGATTCGAGCCGAGCACCAAGGTGCCGAGCGCGCGCTCGTGAACCAAAAGTGGCAAGACCAAAAGCGAGGGCATCGCCGGCGGTACGAGCCGACGCGTGAAAACGGTCTGACGCGCGGGATCATAGTCGCCGCGATACGGCAAGGCGTGCCGGTTGGCGACCACCATCGAAACCAAACCGGAGTTGTGCTTGAAGCGCTGGCCGACGAGTGCATCGGCACCTTCGCCGCTCACGGCGCAGATTTCGTGCTCGCTCGCGTTCTTGTCGAACAGCGTGACGACTGCGAAGTCGAAGGCCGCGAATTCGCGCGCGCCGCTCACGCCGGCTTCGATCACTTGCGCTTCGGTAGTGGCAGCGGCGAGCGCATTCGCGGCGCGATAAAGCTTGCCTTGTTCGACCTTGGCCCGATCGAGCTGGACGAACACGCGCTCGTTTTCGATGGCTCGCAGCACGAAGTGCGCGGCGGCGCGGAGCGTCTCCTCCTCTTCCCGCGAGAATGGCTCCGAAGATTCGCGGTCGACGACCAAGAGCCCGCGCGGGCTGCCATGGTCGAGCAGTGGTGCCGCGCAGACCGAGCCGATCGACGGCTTTCGCGTGTAGTACGGCACGTGCGCGCCGGCTTTGGGCCCCGCGATCGCGAGCAGCGATCCCTTGGCCAAGCTCGCCCCGAAAATGCCGTCTTTCGCATTGAAGGGCCCAGTAGCAATCGCATCTTCGGTGCTCGACAATTCCTGAATGTGGAGCTGTGTTTGCGTCGAATCGAGACCGAGCAAGAGCGCGGTGCGCAGGCCGAGCGTGCGGCATAGCAAGATCAGCGCAAACTCGACGGCTTGATGGATCTCGTCCACACCCGAGCGAATCAAGCGCTCTTCGGCTTCGGGGCTCGAGACACTCGCGCGTTCGCCGGCAGCGCTCGGCGCACCGAGCAAGCGATAGGAGCGTGCGGCATCTTTCATCTTGCGCAGCTCGGTTTCAATGCGCTGTCGTGAGAGTGCGCGGATGCGCGCGATTTCGGCGCGAAACACCAGCATGTTCAGAAACGCGAACACGCCGAGCAGCGCTGCATGGGGCAAGAGCCGATCGTTGTCGCGACCGCCCCAGGCGATGAAGTTCAGCGCCGCCTCCATCAAAATCGCGAACGCAATCGTGCCGACTGCCGCGACGGGCCGTGCAAAGCTCGCGCAGATCATCACCAACGCGTACACGGCCGGATAGTAAGGACCATCCAAACCGCCGGGCGTGTGCAGGATCACGCCGTACGCCAGCACGACCAAGTGCGTGAAGAGTTCGAGATCGAGGCGCGCCGTTTCGTTCGACGCAAGACTCTGCAGTCGCTTCAATAAGCGATAGCCGAGCGAAGCCACCAAGACCAAAACGGTCGCGACATTCCAGAGCAACGGCGGTTCCGCCACTGCCCAGTAAATGAGGTACGCGCCGAGTAGCGCGCTCAACATCACGCCCGCGCTCTTGGTGATCGTTTGCTGCATCCAAAGCGCCAAGCGCACGAGCGGGTCCATCTCGTCTTTCGGGTAGCAAACGTGCCGCGAAATGGCCTACTTTTCAGGGGATTTTTCGCTATTTCCGGCGGAAATCGGAACTGTGCGAAAAGGTCGGATAGCTTTAGCGCGTGCGCGCCGGTTTGCGTCTCCAGATCCTGCTGCTCCTCGGCGGGCTGCTGCTGGTCGCATTCGTGCCGCTGTTTTATGCGGTGGCGACTTATGCAAGTTTCACGCTGCGCCAAGTGCGCGCCACGCAAGCGCAAGCGCTTGGTCGCGCGGTCGCGGAGCATGTCTCTGAAGCGCGAGTTCACCGCCCTCCCGACCAGTTGCTCGGCTTGCTCGGGGCGCAAGTGGGCGCGCAAGGCGTCGCGGCGATCGGCATTTATGGCAGCGATGGTCGGCCAGTTGCGCGCGCGGGTGAGCCGTATGTCGTCGATTTGCTGCCCGCGACGGTCGAGCCCGGCAAGCAAGCGGTCGTCGAATTGGAACGACATTCGGCGCTCGAAGTCGTGGTGCCCGGAAGCGACGGCTCGGTCGCCGCCATTTTGCGCACGGACGACGCGGCCGCGCGCGCCGCTCCGCTCGTGCGCTTGCTCGGGCTGTATTCGCTGCTCGTGGGGTTGGTGTTGCTCGTGGCGGCATATTTCGCGCTCACGCGGCTGATCGTTCGACCGCTCGACGGATTGGCGCGCGCCGCCGAACGAGTCGCGCTCGGCGCTCGTCGTTTTTCGGTACCTCGGAGCGGCGCGCGAGAATTGGTCGAGCTCGGCGGCAATCTGCACATCATGACCGAGCATTTGATTCGCGAAGAAACCGCGCTGCGCGCCAAAATCGACGAGGTCGAGCGCGCCACGACCAGCTTGAAGGAAGCGCAAGATCGCCTGATTCGATCCGAACGGTTGGCGTCCGTCGGTCGACTTGCGGCGGGCTTGGCGCACGAGGTCGGTAATCCGATCGCCGCTCTGCTCGGGCTCGAGGATCTGTTGCTCGAAGGCGGACTCGAGCCGAGCGAGCAGCATGATTTTTTATTGCGCATGCGCAAAGAGACCGAGCGCATCAACCGCATCCTGCGCGACCTCTTGCAGTTCGCGCGCCCGGGCGAAAAGCAGGAGCTCACTCCAGCGCGCGGCGACGTCGCGGAAGCCGTGGCCGACACGGCGGCGTTGATCGCGCCGCAAAAAGCCATGCGCGAGGTGACGCTCGAGCTCGCCGTGCCGGACGGCTTGCCGCCCGTTGCGCTCGGTGCCGAGCAGCTCGTGCAACTGGTTTTGAATTTGCTGCTGAACTCGGTCGACGCGCTCGACGGCGGCGGTCGGGTGCGGGTTGCAGCCGAGCGCGCTGCAGATGGGGTGCGATTGATTGTCGAAGACAACGGCCCAGGAGTCGCGGCGACGGTTCGTGAACGCTTGTTCGAACCATTCGTCACCACCAAAGAGATCGGCAAGGGCACCGGCCTCGGGCTCGCAGTATGCCGCGGTTTGGTCGAAGCGGTGGGCGGCAGCATCTCGCTCGACGCGGAGTTTCAGGGCGGCGCGCGCTTCGTGGTCGAGTTGCCCGCAGCCGCTTGAAGCACCGTGCGTGCACCGCGGCGAAATGGTGCGATTTTGCGCGTGTTTCGCGGATATGCGCCGCGCGAAACGAAAAAACTTGAGCCGCGGGCGACGCGATCTTGTCCATCGCGCGCGAGACGGCGCAAACTAGGCGGAGCGCATGCGCCTCGGAATCGATTTTGGCACGACGCGAACCGTGGTCGCCGCGGTCGACCAAGGGCGTTATCCCGTTGCGGCGTTCGAGACGGCGCACGGCTACACTGACTTCATTCCGGGGCTTGCCGCAAACGCGCACGGCACGCTTGAGCTCGGTTGGGAAGCGGCGGCGCGCTTCGGTCAGAACCCGGACGGCGCGCTCCGCTCGATCAAGCGCGCGGTGAGCCGTGTCTCGCCGGACGAAGTGTTTGCCGAACTCGGCTTGGCGCAAACCAGCGCGGTCGAGCTGGTCGCGGCCTACTTGAGTCGCGTGCGCACGTTGCTCCTCGAGCACAGTAACCTCGAGCTCTCGCCCAATGAACCACTCGAGGCGATGGTCGCCGTGCCCGCCAACGCCAGCACTCGTCAGCGCTACCTCACGATCGAAGCCTTTCGCCGCGCAGGTTTCGAAGTGCTCGGCATGGTCAACGAGCCCACTGCGGCGGCAATCGAGTTCGCGCACCGAAACCTCGGCGTGATCGGCAAACGCAGTCCGAAGCGTTACGTCGTGGTCTACGATTTGGGCGGCGGCACGTTCGACACCTCCGCCGTTTCGCTCGAACATCGTCGCTTCGAGCTGATCGCGAGCGAAGGCATCGGCGAGCTCGGCGGCGACGACTTCGATCAACTGATCTTCGAACTTTCGCTGCGCGACGCTAAAATCGCGACAAATTCGCTGAGCTACGTCGAAAAGAATCGCCTGCTCGAACTCTGCCGCGAGGCCAAAGAAGCGCTCACGAGCTCGTCGCGTCGCATGTTGATCGATCTCGGTCGGGTCCTGCCCGGAGCTGACTCGGTCACACTCGATTTAGCCGAGCTCTACGAGTCGACTCGGCCATTGATCGAGCGTTCGCTGGCCTTGCTCGAGCGGGTGTTCGAGCGTTTGGAGGCGCGTGGCATCGATCCGAACGACGCGCGCCAGCTCGGCGCGGTGTATCTCGTCGGCGGCGCGACCGCATTTCCGATGGTCGGCAAGATGCTGCGCGAGCGCTACAAGCGCAAGGTGCAACTCGCGCCGCAACCCCATGCGGCCACCGCCGTCGGGCTCGCGATTGCCGCGGATCCGGATGCCGGCGTGTTCGTGCGCGAAGCCATCACTCGTCACTTCGGCGTCTGGCGCGAAGGCGAAGATGGCCGCGAAAAGATCTTCGATCCCATCCTCGACAAAGGTCGAGTCAGCGAGTCCGGCGATTTCCTGGTCGAGCGCAGTTATCGCCCGGTGCACGCGGTCGGGCATTTGCGCTACCTCGAATGCAGCGAGCTCGGCGGTGACGGCAGACCCGAAGGCGATTTGACACCCTGGGGCGACATCTTTTTCCCGTACGATCCGCGCTTTCTCGGCGATCAAGATTTGCGCGGTCGCTCCTCCGAACGCTGCGCAAATCTGTCCGAGCACATCGTCGAGCAGTATCATTACGGACGGGACGGGACGGTCACCGTCACGATTCAGAATCAAACACGCGGCTACCAGCGCCGCTTCGTACTCGGCGCGACGGGCGAATTCGCATCTGGTTGATTGGGGCGCTCAGCGCAACAAGCGGTCGACGCTGACACCCTCGAGGTTGCGCTCGCGCATCGCGCGTAAAATTTCGGGTAGCGCGGCGATCGACGCGGGTTCGAAATCGTCGCGCTCGGCGGCGTCGTGGAGCAGCACGATCGCGCCGTCCGCGAGGTGCGCGATCACGCGAGCGGCCACGCGCTCGGGGCGCGCGCTCGGAATGCCGTCGAGGCTGCGCACCGTCCAGGCCACGATTTCTACGCCCGCGCGTTCGGCCGCGCGAAATGTCAGATGACTGGCGAAGCCGATCGGCGGGCGAAATAGCGTCGCGTTCGCGCCGCACGCGGCCTCGATCGCGCGCCGAGTGCGTTCGATCTCGGCTTCCGCATAGCGCACGGAGCGCAGACAAAACAAACGATCGTGACCGAAGCCGTGCACACCGATGGTGTGCCCGGCCGCCTGGATTTCACGCACGACCTCCGGGTGTGCGAGCACTTTGTGCCCGAGCAAAAAAAACGTCGCACGCACGTCGTGCTCGGCCAGGATTTCGAGCACGGCGCGCGTCGTGACTGGATGCGGTCCGTCGTCGAACGTGAGCGCGACCGCTCGGGCGCCACTCTTGCCGCGCGCGAGCGCGTCGCCATACATGCCGGATTGCGGCCACAGCACGCCGAGCGTCGCGTACAAGAACAAGCCACCGAAGGCGAGCGCGAGCTCGAGCGCGCTCGGCAGAGGTCGATGCAGTGACAGCGCGCACCACGCGAGCGCCGACAGACTCACGAGCCAAAGCAAAACTCGCGCTAGCGGCACGTCAACGCTTCTCGAACTTGCGATCGACTTCGTCATCGAATTCTTCTGGCTCGCGCGCGCCGATCGCGTCGGAGTCGTCGTTCGCGAGACGTTGCTTTTGGTGCTTGGTTTTTGGGGTTTGCCGTGAGGCGCGCGTTCCGTCGTCGTCGAGCTCGAAGAACAACGCCAGCGCGGTCGCGATCAGCGGCAATGAAGTGGCCGGAAGCTCGCCCGCGGAGCCCGTGCCGAGCGACAAAGCGCTCAAATCGACCGCTAGCTTGAGCCAATGGCGGAGCGCAAAAGCCAGACCCAAACCAGCGAGGGCGCCCGCGAGCGACTTGAGCAAGGCTTCGGTCTTTGCGTCGCGCGCCCAAATCGGTCTGCCCGCGACGAGCCCGATCGCAAAGCCTACGACCGCGCCGAGCAACGCCGTGACGACGGCACTCGGCGCGCCCGCGCCGAACACGCGACAGTACGCGACGCCCAAGGCAACCCCCAACAAAAGACCCTCGACGAGCCCGAGCAGCAACCGGCGTAGCATCGCGCTTCGCTCTACTTCGCGCAGTTTTCGCCGGTCGCCAAGGCACAAACCGCTTTTCTCGAGATTTGGCTTCGGCTCGAGCCGTGGGCGATCGCGCCTCACTCGGCGACCGCACTCGGAAGTTCGTGTAACGTCCGCAAAGCCCGTGCAATTCACGACGCTGGCGTACGCCAAATTCTTCGCTCTCGCGTTCGTCGTCACGTGGCTGGCTGCGCGCGCGCGGCGGCTGCGACTCACGTTCTTGCTCGCCGCGAGTTATTTTTTTTACGCTCAATCCGGTGTGCGCTTTTTGGCGCTGATCTGGACCTGTTCCACGGCCGATTTCTTGCTGAGCCACGCGATCGCGCGCACGACCGAACCGCGCGCGCGAAAACACTGGCTCGTGCTCACCGTGGTGATGAACCTCGGCGTGCTCGCGTTCTTCAAATACCTGCATTTCGGCATCGAGAACGCGGAAGCGTTCTTCGCGGCGCTCGGCGTGCATGTGCCGCACCTGGTTTACGCGGTAACGTTGCCGGTCGGCATCAGCTTCTTCACGTTCGAGTCGATGAGCTACGTGATCGACGTGTATCGCGGCGACATCGAACCGCACCCGAGCTACCTCGAATACCTCACGTTCGTCGCGTTCTTTCCGCACCTGGTCGCTGGCCCGATCGTGCGGCCGCGTGATCTCTTGCCGCAACTCGCGCGCACGCCGAATTGGAACGAACGCGAAGCAAGCAAAGCGCTGTTATCGATCGCGACAGGCCTGGTGAAGAAACTCGCGATCGCCGACTACCTCGGCTTGAATTTGGTGGATCGCGTCTTCGACGCGCCGACGCAATATTCGGCGCTCGAGTGCTACGTCGCGATCGTCGCGTACGCGATCCAGATCTACACGGATTTTTCGGGCTACACCGACATCGCGATTGGCTCGGCCGCGTTGCTTGGAGTGCGCTTTCCGCCGAACTTCGCTGCGCCGTATCAAGCGCACGACATCGTCGACTTTTGGCGTCGCTGGCACATCTCGCTCTCGACTTGGTTGCGGGATTATTTGTACATCCCGCTCGGCGGGAATCGTCGCGGCCGCGTGCGCACGTATCTCAATTTGATCGCGACGATGCTGCTCGGCGGACTGTGGCACGGTCCGAAATGGACGTTCGTGGTTTGGGGAGCCCTTCACGGCGTTGGGCTCGCGGTCAATCGGGCGCTGCGCGAGCGCTTTGGAATTTCGGCGCCGCGCACGGTATTTGGCCGCGTGCTTGCGACGTTTGCGACGTTCCACTTCGTGCTCGTGGCGTGGGTCTTTTTCCGAGCGGATAGCTTTCGTGCCGCGCGCGCCGTGTTCGGCGAATTGGCGACGTTCACGAGCTATCACCCGAACCTCGATCCGCGCGTGCTCGCGGTGCTCGCGCTCGGACTGGGCGTCCATTTTTTGCCGCAGAAGCTCGAAATTTGGGCGCGCGAGCGCTTTGCCGCGCTGCCGGGCGTGGCCCAAGGTTTAGCGCTCTTCGCGCTACTCTTGTTCGTGCGCAAGTTGGCGAGCGCGGAAGCCGTGCCCTTCGTATACTTCCAATTCTAAGCGAGTCGTTCTACGACCTTGCACGAAACCCCGCACGATGGCTGAAGTCGACGAAAGCGCAGCATCCTCCGAGACAACCCCGCCAAGCGAGGGAGCGCGCGAGGCGCAAGCTGCCGCTGACGAACGCCCGAAGAGCGTCGTCGCGAAGCAGGACGACGAAATCAACTCGCTCAACGCCGAAGGACGCGAGCGCCCCCACTTCGTCCTCGACTTCCCGGACGACCCGGAATTGCAGCGCCTGGTACGCGCATTCGAAGCCGGCGATTACGCGACAGTGCGGAGCGGTGCGCCGCGCTTGGCTGAAACCACGGAAAATCCAACGGTCGCAGCCGCGGCGCGCGAGCTCAGGAAACGGATCGATCCCGATCCGCTGATGAAATATTTGCTCTGTGTGGCGCTCGCGTTGTTCGTATTCGTCGTTTGGTACACCTATCAGAATCACGCGCGTCCATGATTTTCCGGCAGTTCGCATGGGTGTCGACGATCATCGCGTGCATGGGTTGTGCGGCGGCAACGCCGGCGAAAGTGCCAGCGCCGAACGCTCCCGTGGGCGACATCTCGCGCTTCGCGCCATTCGAGAACGACACGGTGTTGGCATACGAGACCTACGTCGAAGACACGAACGAGCACGGCATCATGGTGTTCGAAATCAAGAGGCCGCGACCCGAACTCGCCGAGCTCAGCGTCGCGGGCCGCGTGCGCAAGCGCTATTACTTCGAACCGGGTGGAGTGCGCGGCGCCCAAGGCGGCTACCTGCTCAAGTCACCGCTCGAAGCAAATGCCGAATGGCAAGGCGAGGACGGCCAGGTCAAAGTCACCGCAGTGAATCAAACCGTGACCGTTCCCGCAGGCACGTTCAGCGGCTGCATTCAAACCGTCGAACAGGCCAAACTGGCGGCCGCCACGCGCACGACGACCACCGCGTTCTGCCCTGGCGTCGGGATCACGACCTTGCAAATCGAAGGTGAGCAAGAGGGCACGAGCATGCTCCAGCGTATCAGCCTGAAGTCGTTCGGGCCGCGCTTCGCGGGCAAGTGATGCACCATCGAACTCGTATGCTCTGCGCTAGCCGCCATCCGGGCTATCGAGCACGATTGTTTGCGTTACCGTGCACGACCGATCTCGGGGCGTGAGCTCGTAAGTCATCGGTATGAGTCCGCTGGTCGTGACCTGTAGCTCGGCATAGCCGCCAGTCCAGAGCTCACAATTCAACTCGTCGATGCCTGAGTCGTCTTGGCCCGTCGCACCGGCGGCGCCGAGCGAAGCGTCATTGAGTATGAGTCCACCGTCCAAATCTGTCAGATGGCAGAATACGACTTCGTGCGTTACGCCTCGCTCGTCCGGGCTGTAGCTTTCCATTCCCGAGCCGCCGTAGATCACGTGTACGACGGTGTCGGGCGAAAGCGGACGATCGCGCAAGCGAAGCGTGATGTCGAAGTCCGCGTGCGGTCCGCTGCAGTCCGGGCGATCGGGGCCGCAGCCCAACGTGAGCGCTCCCAAGAGCAAAAGCCACGGCCAAGGTCGAATCACGCAATGGTCCTAACGCGAATCACCGAGAGCCGGAAGCCGTAGCTCGGAGCCTGGCAATCGAGGCCAAAATCGTGGTCGGCGCCGAAAGAGCCACCGTTTCGTGATGCGCTCCGAGTCGCAGTCGTCAGCCGGTCGATTTGAGAGGGACTGGTTCCAGCTGTCACCCTCGAGAGTGATGGGGCGCGCTGCCCAGAGGTCCACGACCATGCGTCGCGCGTGCTCGAGCGCATCGAGATCGGGTTCATGAGACAACTTTACTTAGCTATTTTCGTGATGGATTTCGGGCACGGCATGAAAGTTTGCGGCGCACGCGCGAGATTTTTCTCGATGTAGGTGAGTCGATAATTTCGCAGCAGCACGCTCGAGTTGCTACGCTCGAGTGTCGAGCAACGTTCGATCGCTGCTCCGCCGACTCGGTTGTAGAGACGCGCCCGCGCTTCTCTCTCACCCAGGAGAATGCACATGCCCGATACGCCCAGTGATGCTCGGCCGCGCGCGCTCGGCGCTTCGCCGAAGCGCGCCGCGAGAGTTGGCTTTGGCTCGCGCATCACGACGCTACTCGGCTTCGCTGGCGCATTGCTGGCGGTCAGCGCGTGCGAGGCGCACATCAACGGGGACGCTGGGCAGCGCGGCGGTTCGAGCAGCGGCTCGAGTTCTCCGCTCGGTGGCATGACGCCCGAACAAGTGCTGGCCTCGCCGATGTGCCAGACGCCGCAACCGGGCCGCGCCCCGCTGCGGCGCTTGAGCAATACCGAGTATCGCAACACGATCACCGATCTACTCGGCGACAGTGCAATAACCGAGTCTTTGGTTGCTTCCGCAACCCAAACTTTTCCGTCCGAAACCGTCTCGCTCGGTTTTCGCAACAACGCGGACTATCTCGGCGTTTCGGATTTGGTGGCACAAGGGTACCTCGACGCGTCGACGCAGTTCTTGGACTCGATCGTTGCGAATCAGAATTTGCTGCCCTGTTCGGCGGCGAGCGGCGAGCTCGATTGCGGCACCAGGTTCATTCAAACGTTCGGCAAGCTCGCCTTTCGCCGGCCACTCACCGACGCAGAAGCCGTGCAATACGCGGCGATCTTCGCGAAAGCCCTGAGCGCGTACGACTTCGATACCGCCGTACGCACGACGGCGCTCGCGTTCTTGCAGTCGCCCAATTTCTTGTATCGCGTCGAGTATGGCGC